>DATEPX010000019.1:0-42133 GCA_035272945.1 Terriglobales bacterium | reverse complement strand
CTGCCTAACTCCTATATAGCTTTAGACCTTACCCTCTGTAGAAATAAATCTTACAGGATTAGCGCGGGACTTGTTGGCGTGTAACCTGCGAACTGTGTGCACAAGCCATTAAACCGCTGAAAACAGGGGGCCAACGGGAATAGCGGTTGTTGAATATTAGAGCCAAGGGATTGTTAACTTGGGCTGGTCGAGGAAGCCTCTCCGAGCTCGCGGCGTTCCCCAATTATCTGGCCGAGTTTCTGCACCAGTTCTTTGAGCGGAAACGGCTTTCGGAAGAAAGGCACTCCGCTGCGGACGAGGTCATGGAACGATTCCGTGTCGTCGTTGTAGCCAGACATATATATTGTGCACGCGTGCGAGCACACCTGCTCGAGCTTCTTGCCCAATTCCAGACCGTCCATTACCGGCATAACAATGTCAGACGACAGCGTCGATCTGTTGGTGATGACGCTTAGCCAGTTCCAGGGCTTCGGCTCCGTTCTGGGCCTCTAAGACCACGAAACCCGGTGCTGCCAACATCTCGCTGATGATTCGTCTCAAACTCACTTCGTCTTCACCAAGAAGAACCGTGGCGGTAGTATTTCTCTTCTGCCCGGATTCTGGTTTTGTCTCGACATGGTCACTCACGACGGGGAAGTACAGCTTGTTTACCGTACCGAGTCCAGGTTCGCTGTACACGGAAACGTGTCCGCCGCTCTGGCGGACCATTCCATGTCCATGGACAATCGATAGGCCGAGTTCTGTGCCTCTTCCGGCTGGTTTGGTCGTGAAGAAAGGCTCGAACATTTTGCTCTGAATTTCCTGAGGAATACCTGTGCCGGTGTCGCTCACCGCAACCATAGCGTACTCGCCGGGGGTCACATCGGGATGTTGGCGGCTGTAGTAGACGTCCAGGCGTACTGTTTCGGTCAATACTGAGCCGCCCTCCTTGCGGCATCGCGTCTCGGGCGTTTAAGGCGAGATTGATAATTGCCTGAAACACCTGTCCAGGGTCACTTTCACCAGCCTCAACGGCTTGTCGTTGGCGATAACCAGCTCGACATTCTCGCCAATGAGACGCGGCAGCATTCGTCCTACTTCCGCAAGCACAGAATTAAGATTCACTAGTTGCGGTGACACCATCTGATCTCTTGAGAATGTCAATAACTGCTTGATCATGGAGACGCCACGATCCGTGGCCTGAAGATCAGGCGAATTTCCTTGACATGGGCAACGGGGTCTCCATGGCCGCAATCTGGGGCGACGCCGATAAAGGGGCGCACGCTAGCTTCACCAAGTTCGCGTCGGGTTTCGATGCCGGGATGCACACGCACACTAACGATGTTTGAATAGTTGTTTTGAAGGGCGCTCATCTGTACAAGGATGAAGCTGGCGAAAAGCGTGTTGAGCCAGGCAGTTTCTTGCGAGTTCCCGTCGGAAGGAGGCATTCGAGCGGAGGCGATCCCAAAGAAGGAGCGCCCTTTCTATGGAGAATCGTCCGGTCGGTTCGATTTGATCCCTGTAAAGTTAGGAGGCAATTTTATTCGCCGCTTTAGCCGAAAATCGGCGGGAGGTGTTGCATTCGGCCTCAGGCACGGGGAGCTAACCGTCAAATAACCCGGGGCGGTCATCGTCAAACTTACGGCTTATCCCCAAATGCGGCACCGTCATGCCGAACCGAATAAGTTCACATCACACAAAAATCTGTCGCTGCAGCAAACCCATAACATCGCCTTGGTGGAATTCGCGGAAACACATGACCATCCCCCGGGAGTTCCAGATAAGCTTCTCAAACGCGAGCCGCGCATGACATACCGGAGTGAACGATGAGGCCGTTGGGGTCGTCACCGGTGTCGCTGAGGCCACTACTTATGCGAAAGAATCGGCAACTCGTCATTGACGGTCAGCACTACGCGCGCCGCGTTTTGAAAACCCCGTCCCACATCTCCTGACAGGCGTACATCCTTTCCGACATGTAGGTGAAGATCCAAGCCCTGGGCACAATGACAAGTGGGCTTGCCACACCGGGTCCGAGTCATGGGCGCGCTCAATGCAACAGTCGAGCCAGTGTCAGTGGATCGACGAACGATCTTTGTTTTCAACGTGGAGTTGATCGTGCGGTTGATTTTGGCAGCAGTGACTGGCAACTAACCCATGTTTTCCGCGGAGGTGAGTACAGTACCGTAACTGGCACTCCGACGAGCGCAGACGGCCAATAACCAAATTGCTTGCCTCTTTATGATGTACCAATTCCGGCTGCACAGGTGAACCTCTTTAAGAGCCGACCATACACCTTCCGCACTTGACCACAAACGGTTACGCCTCTACATTGCTCTTACTGTCTGCGGTCACAAGATCAGATCGACCTAAAGATCAGATCGACCTAGGCCCTCGTAATACCTGGCTGGCGCATCCAGGCCACTTCGTGAACCAGCTTGACCTAGGTTGATTCCGGCCGAGCGTTGGGACGAACGTCCTGTGGTCCTTTCAGTAAATCAATCCTAATTTCCCGCCGGAGTGTATCTAGCTACGCGCGCAGGGGGAGTGTGTCATGAAACGCTGGAATCTACTCTTTGTCGTCTTACGTCTGATCCTGTTGCTTGTTTCGCCTGCACCGCTGATCGCTCAAAGCGATCCAGCGCCTAATCCCAACTGCACACTCATCGTGCCCAACAACCCGCTAACGGCTAAGGGGCTCGCAACCCCTTACGAGCTGATGGCCACGGACCCGCTGCAGGGCGAGTGTCATGAAACGAACGCGAGCCAATCGGCGTTTGTTCAGGCAGCGATCTTCGATTGGGCGACCGGCCAAATTTCGATCTATAACCCCTTGGTGATTGACCGAAACACAGTGCCGGCGATACCCCCTGTCGTCCCAGTGCTCCCAAGCAAAGCAATTGTCGCTCTTTGGTTTGGGTACAACGGTGATGTTCTGACGCTCCAGGCTGAACATGGTGTCTTGGCCGCCGCGGGTTGTGTGAATGGTGTCAAGAACAGCAACTTCGGGCAGTTCGCGTATTGCAATGCCCCGGCTTTCTTTAAAGCGGTTCACCGCGCCATTCGTGTCGGGCAGCTGCATGTTCCACCTTTGGGGACCGCCATCGATGGTCTACCTTGTCCCTCGGTGCGCGACTTTCTTGTTGTCGATCAGGATCAAAGCGACAATTTACCTACAACTTATCTGGTGACTGACATCGGGTTAGCCCAGAATAACCAGGCTAACCTTCTCGCCTTCCCGCAGGCAACTAAACTCGGTAATCCCAGCGATAACCGCCTGGTGGACGTAGCCCTGGATGGCAATCTTGGTTGCACACCCTGGAAGGCGCCTGATTTGGCTGATCCGGGCCAGATGGTTCCAGCCTTAGCGCTCAACGAACTGCAGGCGCGAGCCCATCAAAAGTCTCCGGTTGCACTGGTTCCTGCGGGCGATCCCATGGTGCTCAACAATGGGACAATTGACCTTGCAAAGGTCAATGCCTATCGTAGAGGCGTTGACCAGCCCCAGGTCGGCTACCGATGGCAGGCCGATACGGCTCGTTATTGTCGGCACATCTACAGACGAGCACCTGCGAGACTCCTGCTGGATCAACTTTTGTTTACTCCTGATGCGGCCCATCCGACTCGAGGCCTATCGCCGGATCCCGCGGTTGCCAATTCCCTATTCACATTCCTGGCGCAACGGTTCGTGGCCACATACGACATCCTGGGATGCGCCCAGCTATTACAGAGACCCGATCCCGTGACCGTCACCATGGATGCGCAAGGTGTGGTTACCCGCGCCAAGGTTGATCGGATGACTTACAGACGGCACCAACAGGATCTTGCGGCTTGCGAGCGGCAGGATGATTCCGTAGACGATGCCGGCAAAGCAGCGACAGCAACCGAGTAGCGAGATTTAACCGAGCCACTGAGGACAGTAAGCTACGGCATTCCGAGGGACGCGTTATGTCCCTTGGCCTCCCCTGCCGTAGACGCTCGAGCGACTTCCGTCTGGCCGAGCAAATGCTCTCACGCGAGAGTGACCGTGCATCGCCCTTTGTTAGTTCCGGATGAATACCGAGTACAGGGGGGAGTCTTGCTGGGGATTCAGGTATTGCTGCAAGCGGTATTTATTTTCCTCACGGCGTGTGCCACTCTGGCCTCGCCCGAGATCGCCCCTGCCGCCTCCACTCGGAACCCGCATGGTCCACTGAACCTGCCCTGTGAGAACTGCCACACCACAAATGCATGGATGCCCATTCGTAGCAATCCCCAATTTGATCACAACAAGACTGGTTATCCTCTCCGTGGTAGGCACACGAAGGTGCCATGCCAGGAATGCCACATAGAGCGGGTCTTCGCCAAGGTCGGCAATACCTGCCAGGATTGTCACGCCGACATCCACCGCCGGAAAAACGGAGCTCAATGCGACCTGTGCCACAGAGTTACGGGCTGGCAGGTTTCGATCCACAATATCAACGAGCACCAGGACCGCTTTCCCCTGCTCGGTGCGCACGCTGCCGTGGATTGCTACTCCTGTCATAAGGTCGGGGCCGTCGGGCAGTTCAACCGCCAGGGACTATCGACCGATTGTGTCAGCTGTCACCTAAGTGCGTTTCTGAAAACGACTGCGCCAAACCATCGGGCGTTTGGATTTTCCATGGATTGCCGCCAGTGCCACACCAGCATGGATACCTGGAGAATTGCATCATCCTCGCGCAGAACATTGCGACGCTAAGAGGCAAGGGCAAGGGTCCGGACAGGTGGGGCAGCCGCGAGTGAAGGTGAGTAATGAAGGGCATACTGCAAGTGAATCTTCTCCTCTTGTTATTATCTGCCGTGGCTGCATCGAGCGAGAGCAATGTAGCCGAGATCCGAAGGGTACAGGTCAAAAGCACGGTTGACAAAATACAAGTCGATGTGACTCTGACCGCTTCAGTCATTCCCAGCGTGATCATTGCAACGCGCCCTGACCGCTTAGTTCTGCAATTGCCCAATACCGCTGCTCCCGCAAAACAGCAACGCGCAGCCGTGAATCAGAACGGCGTGAAGGCAGTGCGCGTTGGTTTGAACCGCGCTGATCCCCCGGTGACGCGCGTTGTGGTGGACCTGGATCACGTCCATCCTTATGAGATCACAATGACGGGCAACACGATCACGCTAACCGTGCTTGCGGTCCGGATTGCAGCCCGGTCCCGGCAACGGAGCAAAGCACCGCTTCTCGCCGAATCCGGTTCGGTCATCGGGAGGTTCTTCCATCGCGAGCGAACGGACACTCCTACGACGCACGACAGCACTACGGTATTGACCAATTCGCCCGAAGGTCTACGTATCAACTTCCGAGTGAAACACGTGGCGGAGGGCGTTGCTTACTTGAATGGGGGCCGAAGCTCCGGACTCGCGGAGGGCATGAGGCTACTGATATGGGACTCCAGTTCCTGCGGTTCCGCCACGTCAAAGGCGAAAGGTTCGGTTGTTGCTGAACTTGGAATCATCGCCGTCGCACAAACCTCCGCAGCCGCAGAGATTCGTACCCCTAAGCGCAGTATAAAGCCTGGCGACTGCGCTTACCTCTCCGCCGAAGACATCGAGAGGCTCGCAGAGGAGCGCACTCTAGCCGCCACTGGCAAGCGTCCCCTCATGAATGCGTTCACGGAAGGCAATTCGCCAATGGGCAAGGGGCGGGGTGCTGGCAACCCCTCCCCTTCGCCGGAGGACAGCCGGGTGCGAATGCGAATTGGATTGGATTATAGCGGCGTTCGCAGCCGGGGCTCGACACATGGCGGCAGCAGTCAGCGTGGCTTGGCAGTGCGGAGCGATATCACCAGGATCGGCGGAACTTACTGGAATCTGCAAGGCTATTGGCGAGCAAGACTCAGCAAACACTCGCAGCCTTCCGAGCAGACCGTGCGCGATTACCTCGACAAGACCTACACGATGCAGTTGTACTACGACAATCCGAACTCGAAATGGGTTGGCGGCTTTGGTCGCCTTTACTTGCCTTGGGCTGCCAGCCTGGACACGATTGACGGCGGCTACGTGGGACGCCGGGTTGCGACAGGTGTGACTGCCGCAATCTTTGCGGGCTCCACGCCCGACCCCACCTCATGGCACTATAACCCGGATCGGCGAATTGGAGGGGCCTTCGTCAACTTCGAAGGCGGCAGCTACGACCCTTTTCACTACACCGGCACTGTCGGTGTCGCCTTGAGCACACTGAAATGGCATCTCGAACGCCCATACATCTTTTTTGAAAACGCGCTATCTTCGGACAAATACATTTCTGTCTATCACTCGCTCATAGTTGACTCTCCTCAAGGTTTCACTACCTCTGGAATGAGACTGGGTGCCGGAATCAGCCGCAGCTATCTCACGCTGCATATTCAGCCGAATCGACGCATTTCCTTCGATGTCCACGACAACTACCTCCGCGATGTTCCGACCGCCGCTACACAGCTAATTGGTACTGGTCTGGTGGACAAGTTGCTTTATCAGGGTTTGAATGTGGGCGTGCGTGCGGAACCGGTGCGGCACATTGCCGTCTACTCTACTATTGGACAGAGTGATCGCACAGGAGATACCAAGCGGAGCCTAAACCAGACGTACGGATTCACCTGGAGTGAGATCGGGCGCACCGGCCTCCGTGCCGATGTCCACTATTCGAAGTTTGACAGCTCCTTCGCACGGGGCGACTACCGGGTCTTATCGCTTTCGCGCCACTTAACCGGTCGGTTGCTGTGGGATGCCCAGGTCGGAAACCGAAGCCTTACGTCACCGTCAACCATGAACAACCGGTCGCTATTTGTGGATACTTCCTTGGACACGAACCTCACGGGTCATTCTTTTCTGCAGAGTGGTTACACCATCGAACGGGGTGTTCCATTGAATTACGATCAGTGGTACATAAGCCTGGGCTATCGTCTCGACGTTAGAGGACCCGCGAGGTGAGCGTCCGAGACTAAAGGGTGAATGCGCCTGTGTTCGGTCGCAGGGCGATCCGCTTGAAGCACGCGATCGCTGAGCCTAGGTCGCGTTGCTCTTTTCTAGTAGCTAGGGACGCTAAGCAACTTTACTAACAGGCTTCGACTGGCGGAGAGCCTGTCCAGCGAAGCCATGGCCTTTAGTTCATCGAATCGGCGCTTCAGTTGCGGTTCCCCGACATCGTTGCCCTCCGCATTGCATGGAGGAAGAGAGCAGGCATGACGCTTCTGATGTTCATGTAAGCGCCAGGTGTGCGAGAGACAAGGTTTGCAATCAGTCTTCACTTGCTACCGTCTTCACGGTAGAGAGTCTGAAGCTGCCACACTATTCTCTGCCGTTTCTGTTTCTGAAGACCTGGTTCAGCTGTGAACGCCGCCTTTTTCCACCACTCGCAAGTATGCTTTTCAAGCGGCTGATGTTGGCCATCGAGCCGGTCGAGAGATCGTCGAGCAGCGTGACATCGGGGCCGCGATCGAGCAACTCCCCGCAAAGTTGAGAGCCGATAAAACCCGCTCCACCCGTGACCAGACCATGCAGGGAGAGATGACCTCCTCGGGCATTCCCTGCCACAGAACCTGGTTCCAAAGCAAGAGGAGGGTCAACCGAGGCACTTTGACCCTCGGATCGGCGCAAGAACGAGCCAGGCTGTTCTTCCTATCGGCAACAGCTGGAAAAGATGAGCCCGGAAGAACCCCACGTAAGGTCAGAGCCCGACTACCGACTCCGGTTATGCTGCTGAGCGGCGTTCGTCCTGGTTCAATCGCGCGATGGCGACCTTTGCTTCTCGGCCTCTGCGCGGGTGCCGGCTTCTCCGCTGATTAGAACCTTCTCTGCCGGCCGCAGCTCATATACTCTATATTTCCACTGCGCTCGTACCTGGGTCTCAGGATCGCGCAGTTGCTCCAGATCGTAGGCGAATTTGCCTTCGTGAATGCGCATGAAAAACCTCCCGGACGCTGTCCAAAAATGGGACAAGGCTCTCAACTAACGGTTTCCTCGTTACTACTCATGGGCATTGGAATCGATGGGTGACGTATTTAGTTGCCTTAGCTTCTAAGGAAACCAGGGCTTGTCGCACCGAGGACCCGTAGGGGTATAGGTTCCTAAATGATACGAGTTCCTAAAATCAGGTTAGCGGAAGACCGATGCTACCGGCTGATTCTCACCAACATCCAGATCAAAGCCCAGTTGAAGCTTGGCAGCTTCGGACATGAGACCGGGATGCCATGGCG
Source organism: Terriglobales bacterium (assembly GCA_035272945.1). GTDB lineage: Bacteria > Acidobacteriota > Terriglobia > Terriglobales > Acidobacteriaceae > Gp1-AA122. Next base: position 33,962 of record DATEPX010000019.1, on the reverse strand, counting down.
GATCAAAAACAATCTCGACGCGTACTTCTTTAACTTCAGGCAAACGAGAAAGTTTGTTCTCGACGTCCGCCTTCAGCACATTCCCCATACCGCAGCCAGGAGCGGTCATGGACATCTTGAGGTCGAGCCTCTTGCCTCCCTCTGGCAAAGGGATAATCGCGCAGGAGTAGATCAAGCCCAAGTCGAGCACGTTGACAGGAATCTCTGGATCGAAAACCGTTCTCAACTCCTCTTTCACCAGCTGTTCGCTGAACGTGCCCTTCTCCGCAGTTGATGACTCGGTCGCCACAGGCTGGGAGATGCCGAGCGCATCAGCGTCCTTAGCATCAACGCGGAACATGTAACCGCGGTCGGTTGCCACTGTGTAACTCGTGCCCAAAGATTGCATGATTCTGACGGTGGCTCCCGCGGGAATCGTATTGCGAATACCGCTAGGGATCTCGATCGCCTCGCAGGCTCGGCTCAACGTGATGGGGTTAGGAGGGTTCATCTGCAACTCACTTCTGTCCCGGCTTACTCGGTGGAGATTGCTTCCTGCTTGCCTTCCAGCGCTGCCTGCAGAGTGTGCCAGACTAGCGTCGCGCATTTGACCCGCACCGGAAATTCACAGACACCCGAGAAGACAGCCAGCTTGCCAAGCTCAGCCTGGTTGCCGTTCCCTTCTCCCTTAACCAGCTGGAGGAACTTCTCGAATAGCTTCTGTGCCTCTGCCCTGGTTTTACCTTTAATCACCTGCGTCAGCATGGAAGCGGAGGCTTTGGAGATCGCACAACCGGAACCCTGAAAACTGATATCCCGAACTCTGTCGCCTTCCAGATCGACATACAGAGTGAAATGATCGCCGCACAAAGGGTTATAGCCCTCGGCCTTGTGGTTTGCTAGAGGCAACTCGCGGTAGTTGCGAGGCGCCTTGCTGTGCTCCAGGATCACGTCCTGATAAAGTTCACGCAGATCCGACATCAGGCGAAAACCTCCCGCACCTTTTGGATGCCGGCTACCAGGGCGTCTGCTTCTTCTTTTGTGTTGTAGAGACCGAAGGAAGCGCGCGCCGTAGCTGGAATCCCGAAACGCTGCATGATGGGTTGAGCGCAGTGATGGCCAGTCCGGATCGCAATTCCTTCCTGATCCAGAATGGTTCCAATGTCATGTGGGTGTACGCCTTCTAGCACGAACGAGAGCACGCCGGCTTTTTGCGATGCCGTGCCGATCAGCCGAATCCCCGGTATCTTGGAAATCGCCTCAGTCGAGTACCCGAGCACCTCGTGTTCGTAGGCAGCCACATTGTCGATACCTAAGCCGTTCAGGTACTCGATCGCCGTGCCCAAACCAATAGCTCCCGCCACATTCGGCGTGCCGGCCTCAAACTTATAGGGAAGCTTGTTATAGCTGGTTTTCTCGAACGTGACAGAACTGATCATGTCCCCGCCACCCTGGTACGGGGGCATAGCTTCCAGCAGAGCCGTTTTCCCGTAAAGGACGCCGATGCCCGTGGGGGCAAACACTTTATGGCCGGAGAAGACATAAAAATCCACGTCCAAGGCTTGCACGTCCACCTTCGCGTGAGGAACTGCCTGCGCGCCATCCACCAGGACTGGAATGTTGTGGCGATGGGCCATCTCGACGATTCGCGAAATCGGATTAATGGTCCCAAGCGCATTAGAGACGTGGGTTACTCCAACAATTCTGGTGCGCGGATTCAAGAGCCTCTCGAATTCGTCCAACAACAACTCGCCACGGTCGTTGATGGGGGCGACCCGCAGCCGGGCGCCTTTTTCTTCGCACAAGATTTGCCAGGGCACAATATTGGAGTGGTGCTCCATGGCAGTAATCAGAACTTCATCGCCGGCCTTCACGTTCGCCCGCCCGTAGGTTTGGGCCACAAGGTTGATGCCTTCAGTTGCGCCGCGTACGAAAATGATTTCGTGGGCATACTCGGCATTAATGAAGTTCTGCACCGTCTTTCGTGCCGCTTCGTGCTCTTCTGTAGCGCGCTCAGAGAGGTAATGCACGCCGCGATGAATGTTTGCGTTGCCCTCTTCGTAGTACCGGGAAATCGCGTCGATGACAACCTGCGGTTTCTGTGAGGTGGCAGCGTTGTCCAGGTAAACCAGTTTCTTACCGCGGACCCGTTGGGCAAGTATCGGAAAGTCGCGACGGACCTTCCCCACATCGAAGACTGTTTGCACACGAGGTGGACGGAATTCCCTGGGCAGCTGGTTAGCGACCGTGTTCATCCGATTTCCTCCCAATTTCTTCCCTGCTCTTCTGAGAAACGTGTGGCGCGGGCGCCCTCGCCCGCGTTCGCCACCTGAAACAGATGCTGGTTGATCAGAGCTTCCAGATGTGCGCGAACCGAATCCCGCTTCATGCGGTCGAGACACTCATTGGCGAAAGCGAGAAGCAGCAGCTTGCGGGCAGACACCTCGTCGATTCCTCGGGAGCGCAGGTAAAAGAGCGCGTTCTCTTCGATTTGACCGATGGTGGCGCCATGCGTGCACTTCACGTCGTCGGCGTATATCTCCAGCTGCGGCTTGGTGTCGATTTGCGCATCGTCGGAAAGCAGCAGGTTGCGGTTGGTCTGTTTGGCATCGGTCTTCTGCGCATCTTTGTGGACGACGATGCGCCCATGGAAAACCCCGTGGGCATGGCCATCAAGAATGCCGTTGTAGAACTGGCGGCTATCGCAATGCGGACTGGCATGCTCCACCAGCATATAGTTATCCAGATGCTGGCGACCGTTGCCGATGAAGAGCCCGTTGATCAGGCACTCGGCGCCTTCGCCGGCCAGAACCGGGTGCACGTTGTTGCGCACCAGCCCTCCACCGAGAAGCACAGAGTGCGAGACTACATTGGCGCTTCTTCCCTGCTGGATGCGCAGGGTCGAGATGTTGAACGCCTGCGGGTGCTCGCGCTCGATCATGTAGTGGGATACGACCGCGCTGTCCCCGGCAACCAGTTCCGTGGCTGTATTACAGAATGCCGTCCCGCCGTTAAGGGAAATGTAGTCCTCAACAATCGAGGCCTGGCTTTCTTCCTCAGCCACAATCAGATTGCGCGGATGAGTCATGAGCGGCTCGCTGGTTCCCGTCGAAACAAGGAGGAGATATATCGGATTTTCCAGGACCACGCCCTTGCGGATGCGGACGTACGCTCCATCCTCGGCAAAAGCTGTGTTCAGAGCCGAGAAAGCGTCACGCCGAATGTCGAGATAGTGGCCGAGGTACGTCTCGATGTTTCCAGGATTAGCGCTAAATTGCTCCGCAAGACTGCTTACCGTCACTCCGGCAGGAAGCTTCCCGACCTGCGAAAGCTCGGGAGCAAACCGTCCATTTACGAATACGAGTTGACAAGCGGCACCGGGTAAACGCCAGGGTTCCAGCTCGTCCTTCGAGACCGAGCCCGATCCCTTGGTCGCCAATTGGAACGGAGTCTGGGCAATGGACGAGACATTGGTGAAGCGCCAATCTTCGTCGTGAGTCGTGGGGAACCCAACTTCCATAAAACGCGCAAAAGCATCTTCGCGAAGCTTCCGCCACCACGGGAGGTCACGCCACGCGGCCAACTTCTCCAATTGGGTGAAAGCCTCCATGTAGCTTTCCAACGGTTGGGTTGCGGTAATCACTTGTTCTTCCCTTTAGACTGCTAGAGCCTGCCGCTCTATGTCTACGTAGCCCTTTTCTTCCAGTTCCAGCGCCAACTCCGGCCTGCCGGAGCGCACGATGCGGCCATTCACGAGCACGTGCACGAAGTCCGGAACGATGTAATTCAACAAGCGCTGATAATGGGTAACCACAATCATGGAACGTTCCGGGCTGCGCAGGGCATTCACGCCCTTGGCCACGACCTTCAGCGCATCGATGTCGAGACCAGAATCGGTCTCGTCTAGGATGGCGAGCTTCGGCTCCAGCACCGCCATCTGCAAGATCTCATTGCGCTTCTTTTCGCCGCCCGAGAAGCCTTCGTTCACCGAGCGGTTCATGAGCTTCTCGTCCATTTCCAGCAGCTTGAGCTTTTCCCGGAACATGGGCAAGAAATCCATGGCGTCCATTTCTTCCAGGCCACGATATTTGCGAATAGCATTCAGAGCTGAACGCAAGAAATACACATTCGTGATGCCGGGAATTTCAACCGGATATTGAAAAGCCATGAAGAGGCCTTCCGCGGCTGCCTCCTCGGGCTTCAGCGCCAGCAAGTCCTTACCGTCGTAGAGGACTTCCCCGGCGGTGACTTCGTAGTTCTCGCGCCGGGCTAGCACCTGGGCGAGCGTGCTCTTGCCCGAGCCGTTTGGACCCATGATGGAGTGCACTTCCCCGGGATTCACAGTCAGATTTATTCCCTTAAGGATGTCGTGGTTGTCCACCCTGACGTGCAGATTCTTGATTTCCAGTAAACTCATTAACCTTTCCTCTCGTCACCCAACGCTTCCTTCCAAACTGACACTCAACAGTTTCTGAGCTTCGACCGCGAACTCCATAGGCAGCTCGCGGAACACGCGCTTGCAGAAGCCATTCACGATCATCGAAACCGCGTCTTCCGCCTTGAGGCCGCGCTGGCGCAGATAGAAGAGCTGGTCCTCGCCAATCTTCGACGTGGACGCTTCGTGCTCCATGCGCGCAGTGGAGTTCCTTACCTCTATATAGGGGAACGTGTGAGCACCGCACTTGTCGCCGATCAGCAGCGAGTCGCACTGCGTGTAATTGCGGGCTCCCGTTGACCCCTTCATGATTTTCACCAGGCCGCGATAAGTATTTTGACCATGGCCCGCGGAGATGCCTTTTGAAACGACCGTGCTGCGTGTGTTCTTGCCGATGTGGATCATCTTCGTGCCGGTGTCGGCCTGCTGATAGTTATTCGTCAGAGCTACGGAGTAGAACTCGCCCACCGAGTTGTCTCCCTGCAAGATGCAGCTGGGATATTTCCATGTAATGGCCGAACCGGTCTCCACTTGAGTCCAGGAGATCTTTGAGTTCACGCCGGCACACTTGCCGCGCTTGGTTACGAAGTTGTAGATCCCGCCGCGTCCTTCCTTATCGCCCGGATACCAGTTCTGCACCGTCGAGTACTTGATCTGGGCGTTGTCGAGGGCAACCAGTTCAACCACGGCGGCATGCAACTGATTCTCATCACGAATCGGGGCGGTGCAGCCTTCTAGGTAGCTGACGTAGGCGCCCTCGTCGGCAACGATCAATGTGCGCTCGAATTGGCCGGTCTCGGCCGCGTTGATGCGGAAATAGGTCGACAACTCCATGGGACAGCGCACGCCCTTGGGTACATATACGAAGGAGCCGTCGCTAAACACCGCCGCATTGAGGGTTGCGAAAAAGTTGTCCGTGTACGGCACTACCGAGCCCAAGTACTTCTGAACCAATTCGGGATGATTCTGCACAGCCTCTGAGAACGAACAGAAAATCACGCCCGCTTCGGCGAGTTTCGCCTTGAAGGTAGTCGCCACCGACACGCTGTCGAACACCGCGTCCACAGCCACCCCGGCGAGCAGTTGCTGCTCCGCCAGCGGAATTCCAAGCTTTTCGTAGGTGCGCAGGATCTCCGGGTCCAATTCATCCAGGCTCTTCAGAGTCGGCTTTCGCTTGGGCGCGGAGTAGTAAGTAATACCCTGATAGTTGATGGGCGGAAACTTAACATTGGCCCACTTGGGCTCTGCCTGCGCCTTCTCCAATGACGCCCAATGCCGATAAGCCTTGAGGCGCCACTCGAGCATAAACTGAGGCTCATTCTTCTTCGCCGAGATGAGACGAATGATGTCCTCATTCAGTCCCTTGGGGATCCGTTCCTCCTCGATATCTGTGATGAAGCCCCACTTGTACTCGCGCTCGGCTAAATCTCGAATTGTGTTGACATTCGAACTCATTGCATTCTCCCGGACACGTAACCAATTGCCGGCACCAGCTTGCCGCTGGCGTCCTTAATCGCGGTCAACTGCAGCGGCTGAACCAGATCCGACAGCATGACTTTTTCCAGCGCTCCTTTGACGATCTGGCTGATGATTTGCTGGTTGCTCTTGATCGGACAGCAGCGCTCCAGATCGCAGAGGCCCGAAATATCCGTGCTGCACTCGGTCAGAGCGATGGGACCTTCCAGCGCGGTGACGATCTCAGCCAGCGAAATCTCATGCGCGTCCCTGGCCAGGCTGTACCCGCCCTTGATGCCACGATGCGAAACCAGCAACCCACTCTGTAGAAGCTCCTTTAAGACCTTGCTAACGGTCGGCAAAGGCAGACGCGACATCTTCGCCAGGTCGCGGGCGGTATGCAGACCGCCATCCTGAGTGCGCGACCGCGCAATGCACGTCATCAGAACTAGCCCATAATCAGTAAGTTTGCCTAATCGAATCATCGACCCATTCCTCGGCCAACCGCAGAAGGACGCCTCCACCTATATAGGACGGATTTAGTACTGTTTCATTCTATCGAAGAAAGGCGGCTATTTCAAGCTGATGGGTCGTTCCGCTAAAGAGGGAGCAACTATCCTTTGATGACCGCAACAGGCTGGAGTTTCGCTAATTTCGTGCCGATGCCCACCTGGTGTACGACGTCGACGACCTGGGAGACGTCTTTGTAAGCTTCCGGAGCCTCCTCCGCGAGACCACTCATCGAGCCGGCGCGAACTACTATGCCTCGACTCTGCAGCCTGCGGCGAAGCTCCTCCCCATGTACCGTTTTCTTCGCTTTGGCTCGGCTTATCACTCTCCCGGCGCCGTGACAGGTTGAACCAAAGGGTTCCTCCATCGCTCCCTTGGTGCCGGCTAAGACGTAGGAAGCGGTTCCCATGGAGCCGGGGATCAGCACAGGCCGGCCGATGTCGCGCAGATCATTCCGGAAGCACGCTGGAGCCCGGCCCGAACGCCCGGGTGGCTCCTTTGCAATGTACGCACAACCTCGTCGAGTGACCGGCGATGGTGTGCTCTTCAATCTTGAATCCTGGCCATGTTGTGGGCGATATCGTACACGTGGCGCAGGTGGAACTTGCTGAACTTGCCGGCCAGCACCTCCTCGCAGCTCCCACGGATGAGGTGCGCTGATAGCTGCCGGTTGGCGAAGGCAAAGTTCGCGGTGCCGGCCATAGCGCGGAAATATTCCTAACCTTCGGTGGACCCGAAAGGCGCGCAGACCAGTTCCCGATCCGGCAGCGTGATTCCGTAATCCTTGACGGTTTTCCGGAAACGGCCTACATGGTCTTCGCAAACCTGGTGGCCGAGCCCACGAGAACCGCGGTGAATCTGCATCGCGACGTTACCCGGATAAATATCAAGACGGGCCGGATGTTCTCGTCATAGACTTCGGTGACCGTATCTACTTCGATGAAGTGGTTTCCTGCTCCCAAGGTGCCGAGCTGGTTTCGTCCGCGTTCACGGGCAAGAAACGTATGTAGCGTCGGCGCCGGGGATTCTTCCGAACTCCTCGGTGCCATCAAGGTCCTCGCGCGAGGCATAGCCTTTATGGAAACTTGCCGAGCAGAAAGGCGGGATATTAGAACCGGGCGGTCCTCTTGAGGGTTACTTCTCCTTGAATTCGACCCAGGCCCTCGTCTTGCCATAATCGAGGTTCAGCTCGCATTGCTTGGGAGCGATGTGTCCAAAGAACACCTTCAATTGCTCCTCCGGATCGCTCAGTGTTCCCGTCTCCATGGGGGCGCGAGCGAGGTCCTGTTTTTCATCATACTTGCCGTCAACTTTGACGTTCTTGCTCACGATCAAGGTCCAACTCTTCTTGCCCGGAAGCAGGTACATAGTGTAAGCGCCAGTTGGAATCGCCGTGCTGTTGATCGTCACTTCGGTGTCTGTGAATAACGTCATGGCGGAGCCGCCCGGCGTCCAGATCTTTCCAGACGGAGGAGCGTCGTTGCGACCAGCCGCAGTCTCGCTATAGCGGGCGCTGATCTGCTTGCCGTCATCAAACGTGCAGAAAGCGTTCCCCGACTGCGGGTCCTCAGGCGCATGCTGTGCCCGGGTTACCTGAACGAAGGACACAACGACGAGCAGAAACGTGAAGCCAGCTAGACCAGGAGCCTGCCAAGCTCTCGGGAGCTTGTTGGAACCTTGTACCTCTTGTCTGCGGATGGCCTGACCACAGACCCCGAGAATCGTGAGCGGGCCAGGCACTCTCGATACGGTTTTCATGGTCGTCTTTACTCCACTAAGGAATGGGTTCCGCAAGTGGGCGCACCGTCTTCTCTTACCAGAGTTGCAATACGGATTGCAGTGACAAACGCACAACCTCCGATCGGTCAACGCTACTCAGCCCCAAGGCGAAGCAAAATCTTGTAGGTAAGTTGTTTCCTTGTCAACGCTTTTCGGGTGAAGCGAGGAGTGACCCTCAGCTCATTTCCTCGGACTTTTCCCCGCCAAGCCGCCCCCTTTTAACACTCTACCCAGTTTTCGATCAAGAACATAGCACCTTTGTGCCACGGGCCTCCCACTTTCGTTGGCGTGACCCCGGTAACTTTCGGCAGGCACGTTCGCTCGGGATAATGGAGCAATGCCGGAGAGACGTGAGCATCGGCGAAGCAAAATGGTGCTTCCTATAAAAGTATTTCTTCCAGGAGCTCCTCAAGTTCTGGCACACACCATTGACATCAGCATTTCGGGAGCGCGGATCGGCGGCTTGCGCGAACAACTCCAGCCCGGAAAGATTGTTAGTCTGCAAAGGGGCTCGCAGCGAGCGAAGTTTCGTATTGTGTGGATTCGTCAAGTGGGGCCAGGCGAGATCCATGCTGGCGCCGAAGCGGTGGACTCGCACAGCAATTTTTGGGGCATCGACCTATCACAAGCGGATGCGGACGCAAAAAGCGGGACCGACATGCTGATGGAACTATTGAAAAGTTCCAAAACTGGGACGTCTGCGGCACTGCCCGAGAGCATCCCTAGCGGTAGCAAGTGATGAGCAAATGGACTGACATCATTGACGCAGATGTCGGCCGGGCCTCCAGTAAACTGGGAAACGGTGCCAGTCCGAATGAGATCCTCGACGAAATTGCCAGCGAAAAAGGCCGGGCATATGCTCTTCAGGAGATTCAATCCTCCCGGCAAAGGTTGAAATCGCAAGAAGACTAAGGAACTTCGAACAAGCGCCGTTCTCCTGCCCCCACCTTCAGGTCGCCTCCCGCCGAGAGCACCGAAATTTCCGCTAACATGATCGCCAGGAAGACTGCGCCGCGGCGCGCCCGGGTGAAATCACCCTGCTTCAGGTAAGATGATGCATTCCATCCAAACTGCATGGTTAAGCTTTCCGACATCAAAGCAGCGCTGGGACGCATTCGGGATGCAATTTACGTGTCTCCGTGTACGCGCTCGGAAACTTTTTCCCAACTGACCGCGAACACCGTCTATCTCAAGCTGGACAATTTGCAGCGTACCGGCGCCTTCAAGGAGCGCGGTGCCCTCAACAAGTTGCTCACGCTGAGCCGCGAGGAGCGCGGTCGGGGCGTGATTGCTGCTTCGGCGGGTAACCATGCCCAGGGAGTCGCCTACCATGCCGGGCGGCACGGCATCCGCGCCCAGATCTGCATGCCCCTGACTACGCCCTTGATCAAGGTCTCGGCCACTCGAGGGTACGGCGCCGACGTTGTTCTGCAGGGAGCGAATTACGATGAAGCCTACGAAGAGGCGCTGAAGCGCAGCCGCCAGGATGGCCTCACGTTAGTGCATGCCTTCGATGATGATGCAATCATTGCGGGCCAGGGCAGTTTAGGGCTTGAATTGCTCGAGCAGCACCCTGAGATCGAAGCTATTGTCGTGCCGATTGGAGGTGGCGGGCTCATAGGTGGAGTGGCGTGCGCAGTGAAGGAAACCACTCCGAATATCCAGGTATTCGGGGTACAGCCCGCGCGTCTGCCTTCGATGAAAGTTGCAGTCGCGGAGGGCAAGCCGGTGACGTTGTGTGCCGCCGCCACCATCGCCGACGGAATTGCGGTGCGGCGGGCAGGGGACCGAACCCTTCCGATGGTAGAGAAGTATGTGGACGACATCGTAACCGTAGATGAAGAAGAGATTGCTAATGCGATTCTGCTCTTGCTGGAGCGAGAAAAGACTTTGGCAGAGGGTGCCGGAGCCGCGCCCATCGCAGCACTCTTGAATCACAAGTTGCCGCTCACCGGAAAGAAAGTTGCCGTATTGGTGTGTGGCGGAAATATTGACGTCACGCTTCTCTCCCGCATTATTGAGCGCGGCCTGGTCAAAGACGGACGGTTGGTGCGGCTTCGGGTCCACTTGCCGGATTATCCCGGTGCCCTGCACCGACTCACCGGCATTTTGGCTCAGCATCGGGCCAATATTGTCGAGACCTCGTATGAGAAAGCTTATTACGGGGTCAACCTCGGCGACACGGCCATTGATATCACCATGGAAACCCGAGGGCCGGACCATATAGCCGAACTGCTGTCCGCGTTAGGGGCCGCTGGTTATCCGCTCGAAAGAGTTCTGTGATAGAAGCGGGACTCGCGCTCGGCGACGCTCTACTGGCACATGCTACCTTTGTAATAACCGATGCGTCCTGAAATCGAGCAAGCCATAGCGCTGCTGCAACGTGACGACAGCCAGTCGCTGGAGGAGGCTCTCTCTTTACTGCAGAATACGGTCTTCTCCTTCAGCATGCGCGTATGCGGGCAGCGTGAGGACGCGGAAGACACTACCCAAGAAGTCTTAGTCAAATCGCTTTCTTATCTATCTCGATTCGAGAACCCTAAGGCGCTCCTGGTCTGGCTTTACAAAGTGGCGAAGAACCGTTGCCTGATGAGTCGCCGGAAGAGCAAATTCGCGCCCCAGCGCGAGCTCTCCCTGGAAGAGTTGATGCCGGGTCGGCAAGAACTGGAGCAGCTCGCGGACGGAAGCCGCATCAACCCCGAATCGTTCGCCATTCACTCTGAGGAGGCGCGCAGGTTGCGTACTGCCATCCAGAAGCTGCCTCCCCAGTACCGCATCATTCTTGTCCTTCGCGATATGGAGGGATTGACCGACCAGGAAGTAGCTGAGATCACGGGTTTGCGCGCCGGAACAGTACGCGTTCGCCTGCACCGGGGAAGGCTTTTTGTGCGCAAACAACTTATGAAGACAGCGAAGCCCCGGCAAGCTGCCGCCAAAGCCGCGGAGCGGCCGCGTCCCGCCCGGTGCAAGGCCATGTTTGCCGAGCTCTCCGACTACTTGGATGAAAAGTTAGATGATTCTCTGTGCGAAGAACTGGAAAAGCACCTGGACGGCTGCGAGCCCTGCAAGGCCTTCCTTTCCAGCCTGGAAGCGATCATCGAGCAGTGCCGGAAGTCTCCATCCGAATGCCCTGATCCGAAAAAAGCCGCCAAACTGCGCCAGCAGTTGTTGTGGAATTACGAGCGTGCTTTAAAAGCCCGAACTTAGACCCGCCTCCCTACCCGAATTTTCCCTGTAACAAATCCCCACTCGCCTGCATTTATTCGTTTGATTCCAGGAAATCGATTCATGTAGGAGGCTTTATGATCAGCGCCAAGGTCGAGTTAACGCACCCTTTACGCCAGCAGCGGCAATTTGTTGCCCAGACCGGCAGCGGGCATTACGTGCTGTTGGACGACACCGCCGGAGCCACGGGACCGAAGCCGATCGAGCTCGTAGCCGCCGGGCTGGCTGGGTGTACCGCTTTCGACGTCATAACGATCCTCCGACAGAAATACCGTCAAAAAGTTACGGGCTACGAAGTCCGCGTCGAGGCCGACCAGGCGGAGCGTCCGCCGCAAGTCTTCACCGCGCTTCGAATTCACCATGTGGTAACGGGAATTGATGTTGATCCTGTCGTGCTGCAGGAAGCCATCCGCCTTTCGGAAGAGAAGTACTGCTCGGTAGGCGCCATGCTGCAGAAGTCGGCGAGCTTTCACACGACCTTTGAAATCGTGCAGGACAAGACGGAGTGGTTGCAGTTGCCTGCGGCAGTTCAGGCGTAAGGATTCCCGATGCGGCACTGTACGACCAGAACAGGTCATGCCGGTCCCAGCGCTAAGGCGGCCGGAGAGCTCATACTTACTACACACCAGCTTCGCCCGTCGGAGCGCCCTATGCGGCACTATTTCTTGCTTCTGATCAAAGCGGCTGTTTTGGCGACCTCACTTGCATCGTGCTCAGCTCTGCTGCTTGCGCAGGAGCCCTCCCCTCTCAGCCTTCACCAGGCCGCTACGATTGCCCTGGAAAAGAATCCTCTGCGCAAAGCAGCCATCGCGGATACCCAAGCGGCCTCCGCCGGAGTGCGCGGGGCGCGCTCGTCCCTGCTGCCACGACTTACCTTTTCCGAGACCGCAATGCGTGGCAATGATCCTGTCTATGTTTTTGGCAGCAAGTTGCGGCAACAGCGCTTTACCGTCGCCGACTTTTCTCTGAATAGGCTGAATACCCCAACTCCCTTTGGCGATTTCGATACCAGCCTGGGGGCCAGATGGAATCTTTTCGACTCGTTTGTCAGCTGGCGGGGGGTGAAGCGCGCGACCCTTGCGAGTCAAGCAACTGCGCGCCAGTTAGATCGTACGGACCAGGAGATCGTCTATGGCGTAGTCGAGGCGTACTACGCCGTGCTTCTCGCCGGTAAGGAAGTCGAAGTCGACGAGCATGCGCTGAAAACGGCACTGTCAATCATGGACCGCAGCCAGGCGCGCTTTGACAGTGGAGTGGCGGTTGAGTCCGACCTGCTTAGCGCTAGAGTCCGAGTGGCCGGACGTCAGCAGGACCTGATCCGCGCGCGTAACAATTTTTCTTTGGCACAGGCCCAGCTCAATATGGCAATGGGCATTCCCGCTGAATCGATTTCCAAAGTAGCCGAGCCTGCGGCAGACCGCTCATTTCTAACACCGGTTTTGGAAGAACTCGAAAAGCAGGCCCTCACTCAGCGCCCTGACCTGAAGCGCATTGAACTGGAGGAGCAGGCTCAACACCAAAGCGTCTCGATTGCGAAGTCCTCCTTTGGTCCGCGGGTGAATGCTTTCGCCGGCTGGGACCTGCACAATCCGACTCTGTTCGCCGGCGGTGGTGGTAGCAGCTGGCTTGGCGGGATCGAGGTACAGTTCGATATTTTCCAGGGCGGCGCCAAGCGCGCCCAGCTCTCACGAGAACGTGCTTTGCAGGAAAAAGCTATTGCCATGAAACAAGCGTCCACCGATGCTGTCCGCTTGGAGGTACGCCGCGCGTATTACGACTTCGATGCCAACCGCCAGCAGGTCGAGGTTGCACGTGCTGCCATTTCCCAGGCGCAGGAAAGCCTGCGCATGAACCAGGACCGCTACGACGGCGGATTGACGACCATTACGGACCTGCTGGGCACGGAAGACGCAGCACGGCGCACGCAGAATGATTACTGGCAGGCCCTCTATCGGCTCCATACCAGTTACGCCAACCTCGAGCTGGCGACCGGAACCTTGAATCCTCAATCTCCCGTGGTGACGCCATGAGTTACACATATCGCATATCGCTTATATTCGCCGCAGCTCTTGCTCTGGCTGGTTGTTCCCGCGAACCGCGCACGGGCAGCGCAGCGCCAGAAACAGCGCGCGCGCCTGTCCTCGTCGCCCAGCGGGTAGACGCGCCCGACCTGCTGGAAGCGGTCGGCACGGTGCGGGCTGCCCAGACCAGCCAACTCGCGGCCCAGACGATGGGGAACATCGTGGAGATCCGCGTCCACGAAGGCGACCGGGTCCAACGGGGCCAGGTGCTGGCCGTAATTGACGACGCCCAGCAGCGAGCTGCCAGTGATCGCACCGGCGCCGCAGGTGCACGAGCCCAGCAGGAGATTGCCGCCGCCGACTCGGATTTCGCGCTCGCCGAAGCCACCTTCAAGCGTTACCAGATGCTTTACGAAAGAAAGTCGGTAAGTCCGCAGGAGTTCGACGAGGCCAAGGCTCGCTACCAGACGGCGCTCGCCCGCCGCAGCATGGCGCAAGCAGGCAAAGCGCAGGCTGATGCGGCTGTCGCGCAGGCGCGCACGGCATTGGACTACACCCGCATTCGCGCTCCTTTTGACGGCGTAATCACCGAACGAAGAATGGACTCGGGCGCCTTGGCCAGTCCCGGCATGCCCATCTTTACGGTCGAGGACTTGCGCCATTATCGGCTGGAAGTAGACGTCAACGAGAACGACCTCCAGTACGTTCGCCTGGGACAAGGATTACCCGTCGTGATTGATGCTCTGCAAAACGCCCAACTGGCAGGCAAAGTCGTACAGATCGTTCCCGCGGTTGATCCCGCCAGCCGGAGCTTCCTGGTAAAGATTGAGCTGCCGGGCGATTCGCTCCTGCGCTCCGGCCTGTTTGGGCGTGTAGAAATTGCCCGCGGGCGGCGTCCAGCCTTGCGCATACCGCAAACTGCGGTTGTCCAGCGCGGCCAGCTGCAGGGCGTCTACGTGCTCGATCAGAACAGGATTGCCAGCCTGCGATATGTGACGTTGGGCAAGTCTTCCGGCCAAGAGGTGGAAATCCTGGCGGGGTTGCAGGAGGGCGAGAAGCTCGTCTCCAAATCCGGCGAACTGGAACTGAACGGAAAGCGGATCGAGGCAGAGTAATGAAAGAGAGCTCTTCCAAACCCGATACTTTGCGGCTCGCGGGAAGGATTGCGCGTGGCTTCATCGACTCCAAGCTGACCCCGCTCGTGATCGTGGGGGCCCTCTTGCTTGGCGCTTTTGCCATCCTCGAGACCCCGCGCGAGGAAGAGCCACAGATCATCGTTCCCATGCTCGACGTCCTCGTGCAGATGCCGGGTGCCTCCCCGGAAGAAGTTGCACAGCGCGTCAGCCTGCCCATGGAGAGATTGCTCCGCGAAGTGCCGGGAGTTGAGTACATCTACTCGGTCAGCCACCCTGGGGTGAGCCTGCTGATTGTGCGCTTTTACGTAGGCACGAAAGAAGAAGATGCGATCGTACAGACCTACAACAAGCTTTACTCCAACTTCGACCGCATTCCTCCCGGGGTTTCCCAGCCCATCATCAAGATCCGCTCGATTAACGACGTGCCCATCCTGGCGCTCACGTTGTGGGGAAAGAATTACGACTCTTACGGCCTGCGGCGAGTTGCCGGCGAGTTGGAGGACTCGCTCAAGCAGCTCGATAACGTCGCGGAGACGACGATCATCGGCGGGCAGCCGCGGCAGTTGCGGGTGGTGCTCGACACGCAGCGTCTGGCCGCCTACGGTCTGACACCGGGCGCAGTCACCGCACAACTGGGGAACGCAAATACTCGCGGGCTGGCCGGCAGCTTCGCCCGCGACAACCGTGAATTTCAGGTCGAAGCGGGCACGTTCTTTACTCGAGTTGAAGACTTGCAGCAGGTAGTCGTGGGGGTACACGCCGGGCGGCCAGTCTACCTGCGGGATGTGGCTGAAAAGCTGGAGGACGGTCCAGCCGAACCAGACAACTACGTGATGTTTGCTAAAGCACGCGATGCAGGCGGGCAAGCGGCAGCAGTGGAATATCCCGCAGTGACGATCACCCTGGCCAAGCGTGCGGGCACGAATGCGACGGTCATTGCGGAACAGGCGTTGGGGCGGGTCAAATCGTTGCGCGGGTACATGCTCCCCGCGGACCTGAACGTCACGGTGACTCGCAACTACGGTGAGACGGCCAAGGATAAGTCCGACGAACTGCTCAAGCATTTGGTGATTGCGACGCTTTCGGTGACGTTGCTGATTGCTCTGGCTCTCGGTTGGCGCGAATCGGGCGTTGTGCTCCTGGCGGTCCCCGTAACGCTCGCACTTACCCTGACTATCTTCTATTTATACGGATACACGCTGAATCGGGTGACCCTGTTCGCGCTAATTTTCTCCATCGGCATACTGGTGGATGACGCGATTGTGGTGGTCGAAAACATCGTCCGCCACTTCCGCCTGCCGGGCAGTCGCGGACGTTCCCTTGCCGCTGTAGCGGTGGAGGCGGTGGACGAAGTCGGCAATCCGACCATTCTGGCTACTTTCGCAGTGATTGCCGCCATTCTCCCCATGGCTTTCGTCCGCGGCCTAATGGGACCTTACATGCGTCCTATTCCGGTGGGCGCATCGGCCGCGATGATCTTCTCGCTGATCGTCGCGTTCGCAGTCTCCCCGTGGGCGGCTCTGCGCCTCTTGCGCCATTACGCTGCGGCTGGAGGTCCCTCTGAGCACGAGACCGAAGATTGGACCACGCGCCTTTACCGCCGGGTGATGAATCCTCTCGTTCTGAATCCGCGGCGCCGCTGGATATTTCTGGGCGGCGTAGCGGTGCTGTTGCTGGCCGCGGTGGCTTTCGTCCCATTGAAATGGGTGCGCGTGAAGATGCTTCCCTTCGACAACAAGAGCGAGTTCCAAGTCATCATTGACATGCCCGATGGAACTCCGCTGGAGCAAACCACCCGCGTAACACGGGAATTGGGACAGTACTTGGGCCGGCAACCGGAGGTCACAAATTATCAGATCTATGCAGGCACATCGGGGCCTTACAACTTCAACGGCCTGGTGCGGCACTATTTCTTGCGGCGCCAGCCGAATCAGGCCGACATTCAGGTCAACCTGCTTTCACGCCGCCATCGCAAGGCGCAGAGCCACGTAATTGCTCGCCGGGTCCGCCCCGAGCTGGACAAAATCGCCGATCAATTCGGCGCGCGCATCAAGGTCGTCGAGGGGCCGCCGGGGCCGCCGGTGCTCCAGACGCTTGTAGCGGAGGTCTACGGCCCGGACTACAAACGCCAGATCGAATTGGCAGCTCAAATCAAGAAAGTATTTCACGATACTGCGGGCGTTGTGGATGTCGATTGGTACGTCGAAGATCCGCAAACCAAGTACGACCTGATAGTCGACCTCGATAAAGCCGCGCTGCACGGCGTTTCTCCAGCCGATGTCACCCGCACTTTGCAGATTGGCCTGGGCGGCGTCAATGCCGGGCTGTTGCACGATCCGCAGTCGCGTGAGGATGTGCCCATCGAAGTGCGTCTGTCCCGGCCTGACCGGTCAGGAATTGAAGAGCTCGGACGTCTAAAGCTGCCCACCCCGACCGGCCAACAAATCGCGCTGCAGGAAGTAACCAACCTGCAGCAGACCACGATTGACACCAGTGTTTATCGCAAGAACCTGCAACCGGTCGTCTATGTGACGGGTGATGTCGCCGGCGAAGAGGAAAGCCCGGTGTACGCCATCCTGAAAATGAGCGACACCATCAACAAAATCCAGTTGCCCCAAGGGTACGCGGTTAAGCAGCACAAGGGCACGACGTTGCCGGAACGCAGCGATCGCTTTTCCATGAAGTGGGATGGCGAATGGCACATAACCGTGGAAGTCTTTCGCGATCTCGGATTGGCGTTCGCGGCGGTGCTGGTGTTGATCTACGTGCTGGTCGTGGGCTGGTTTGGGTCATTCAAGACGCCGCTGGTGATTATGGCGCCGATTCCACTGACGTTGGTCGGCATCCTGCCCGCGCACGCCTTGATAGGCGCATTCTTCACGGCCACGTCGATGATCGGTTTTATTGCAGGCGCAGGAATCATTGTGCGCAATTCCATCATTCTCGTTGACTTCATTGAGCTGCGGCGTTCGCAGGGCATGTCGCTGGAGGAAGCCGTGGTCGATGCCGGAGCAGTCCGCTTCCGGCCCATGCTCTTGACGGCAGCGGCCGTCGTGGTGGGCGCCAGCGTCATCCTGTTCGATCCGATCTTCCAGGGACTGGCTCTCTCGCTCATGGCCGGTGAGGTGGCGTCAACCGTCCTGTCCCGCATGGCGGTACCTGTTCTCTACTACCTAACCCAGCGGGGCCGCGAGTCAAAACCGGTACCCCACGGCAGCTTGGCACACGCCGCCGACTAAGAATTCAGGAGGTAAGAAATGACTATCGACCGTTACTTGAGAATGATTGCCGGAGCTTTTGTGCTGGCATCTTTAGGGCTGGGACATTGGGTGAGTCCCTATTGGTACCTGTTCACTGCCTTTGTAGGCCTGAACCTGTTCCAGTCAGCCTTCACAAACTGGTGCCCCATGATGTCTTTCCTGCGCAAGCTGGGTGTGTCGCACTAAGGCTCTGTGAGCGCTTTGGCAGTCCTACGCTTGATCGGCGTAGTGCACTTCGCTGGTCTCTCGGAGCTTGTTTGCCGCAAGTTCCGGAGTGATATCCCGCTGAGGAGAAGCCAGCATTTCATATCCCACCATAAACTTGCGCACCGTAGCAGAGCGCAAAAGCGGCGGATAGAAGTGGGCATGAAGATGCCACTCAGGATGCGGCTCGCCATCGGTGGGGGCCTGGTGAAATCCCATGGAATAGGGAAATGAGATCTGGAAGAGATTGTCGTAGCGGGTTGTGATTCGCTTGAGTATGTCAGCGAGGCTCTCGCGAACGGCATCATCGAGCGATGCGAGATCGCGGGCGTGGTTCCTGGCCACCAACAATATTTCAAACGGCCAAACCGCCCAGAACGGCACCATCGCCAGAAAGAAATTGTTCTCGCACACAATACGGACCTCAGCCTTGCGTTCCAAATCCACGTAAGCGCAGAGGAGACAGGCGCCGTGCTTCTTCGCGTATGCCGCTTGCGAGTCTTGTTCTTTACGGGGCTCGTTCGGGATCGTCTGGTTGGCCCAAATTTGACAATGCGGGTGCGGGTTGCTGCAGCCCATGATCTCGCCACGATTTTCAAAGACCTGTAAGTAGTTGATGTAGGGCAGGGATCCAAGCTCCTCGCACTCGCTCGCCCAGACGTCTATCACTGCCGCGATGTCGTTGACGCTCATGCGTGATAGCGTCAGGTCATGGCGCGGCGAAAAACATACGACCCTGCAGGTTCCTGCCTCGCTTTCAGAAACCAGCAATTCCCGGTTGCCATCATCGATTCGAGCATGAGGTACATCAGGTTGCAGAGCGGCGAAGTCATTGGTAAAGACAAAAGTCGAGTTGTAACGAGGGTTCCGCATGCCGCCAGCCCGCGCATTCCCTGGGCATAAGTAACAGTTCGGGTCGTACTCCGGAGCGTTCGCGTGCGCAGTTCTCTCAACTTGTCCCTGCCAGGGTCGCTGGGTACGATGTGGCGAAACCAGCACCCATTCCCGCGTCAGCGGGTTGAACCTCCGGTGCGGAACCTTATTGATATCGTGGAGATCCATCCGGCTCAGGTTGGCAGTTCAAGCTACGCGCCAGAACATCGGGTCGCTTATACTATCAAATCCAGCAGTCAAACCGATACAAGATGAGGTTACCTGATGACGCGGAAGACACTCATTTCAACGGTCATTTGCGTTCTTCTCATCACCTCAGCCGCGGTTGCGCAGGGACTACCAACTGCAAAACCCGAATCTGCAGGCCTCTCCTCAGAACGGCTTCAACGGATCGGCACTGTTATCCAACGCAATATAGACGAGAAACGAATCGCAGGCGCAGTCACCCTGGTGGCGCGACGCGGCAGCGTGGTCTGGTTCAAAGCCCAGGGCATGGCGGACGCAGAAGCCGGCAAGCCGATGCGGCCTGACACGCTGTTCCGAATCTGCTCGATGACGAAACCCATTACCAGCGTAGCGGTGATGATGCTCTACGAAGAGGGCCGGTTCCTGCTCGAAGATCCAGTTTCAAAATACCTGCCCGAGTTCAAGAATCCGAAGGTCCTGGTCAAACCTGCCTCGGGCGAGCCTTACACGATTCCCGCCAGCCGGGAGATCACGATTCGCGACCTCTTGCGGCATACCTCTGGCCTGACCTATCACTGGAACAATCTGCTCGGTCCCATGTACAAGAGCGCGAACGTTGCCCATGGTCTCGTGCCCTATGACGGCACGATTGAGGACAACGTGAAACGCCTGGCCGCCCTCCCGCTGCTGTTTAACCCAGGAGAGCGCTGGGAATACAGTTTGGGAGTGGATGTGCTTGGACGTTTGGTGGAAGTCGTCTCGGGCCAACCCCTCGACGAGTTCTTCCGTACCCGCATCTTCGAACCGCTGGGAATGAAAGACACATACTTCTATCCTCCCGAAGATAAACTGCAGCGGCTCGCCACCGCTTACACGTATTATCCCGACCAAGGCCTGAATCGTTTTCCGGACACTCCGATTGCCGAGGGCCCCTTCGTCTATTCCGCCGATTATCCCTACCGCGCCGCCAAGAAGCTTTTCTCGGGAGGCGCAGGCCTCGTATCTACGGTTGAAGACTACACGCGTTTCTGTCTCATGATGCTGGATGGCGGCAAGATGGGGAACACGCGCCTCCTGAGCCGCAAATCGATCGAACTGATGACCCACGATCAACTGGGGAAGATCAGTTCCGATCAGGGCTTCGGACTGGGATTCGGTGTCGAGGGCGTGAAAGAACCACTCTCCGAGCTTGGTTCGCCGGGACAATTCAACTGGGGAGGTTTTTTCTACACTGCATTCTCCGTTGACCCGAAAGAACAGATGATTGTGATTTTCATGGCGCAGCTGCACCCGACAGGAGGGTTGAGCCTGGACCGGCAAGTGCACGCGCTGGCTTACCAGGCCATTGCCGACTGATCCGACGGTCTAGGCCGACTCGCCCGGTATTGGAACATCACGACCCGTAGACCTTCTACTCAATGGCAGGGAAGGGGAAAAGTATTTTATTTCTTGGCATCGATGTCGGGACCGGCGGGACTCGCGCTCTGATCATTGACGAGCACGGAAAAGTTGTTGCGTCCGGAACCGAGGAGCACGCGCATTTCGCCTCGCCGCGCGCAGGGTGGGCAGAGCAGGATCCACAAGATTGGTGGAGAGCCTGCCGCCTAGCCGTGCGACAGGCCGTGCGCAACGCCGGAACTGGGGGAGACGCAATCGCCTGCGTCGGTTTCTCCGGACAAATGCATGGCGCAGTCCTGCTGGATGCTGCCGACGAAGTGGTTCGTCCTGCAATCATCTGGTGCGACCAGCGCACAGAACGCCAAGTTGAGGAGCTTGCCAGCCTGTTTGGCACGGAACGGCTCATTCAGCTCACCTGCAATCCTCCACTGACAAACTTCACACTGACCAAGCTGCTCTGGGTTCGTGAGAACGAGCCCAAGAATTGGCGGCGTGTCGCACACGTCATGTTGCCGAAGGATTTCGTGCGTTTTCGCCTGACCGGGGAGCGCGCCATCGATATGGCGGACGCTTCGGGAACTCTTCTGCTGGATGTGACCAACCGAAAATGGTCTGCCGAGATGCAGAGCAGGAGCGGCATTGAGGAGAAGCTGCTGCCTTCGCTGTGGGAGTCTCCGCAAATCTGCGGTCGAATCAACGGGAGCGGGGCCGAGGCCACGGGATTGAAGCCGGGAACACCGGTGGTGGCGGGTGCCGGAGATCAGGCGGCAGGAGCTGTCGGAATGGGCATCGTGCGCCCCGGCACGGTGAGCGTCAGCATTGGAACGTCGGGCGTGGTATTCGCGGCCACCGACGGACCCGCCCTCGATCCACAAGGACGACTTCACACTTTCTGTCATGCCATTCCGGGGCGCTGGCATGTGATGGGCGTTACGCAGGCGGCGGGGCTCTCGTTACGCTGGTTCCGCGACCGTTTCGGCGCCGGGCGTGAGGATGGCCGTGATCCCTATGATCGGCTGTGCGAAGAGGCAGCCACAGCTCCTGCCGGAGCGAGCGGCGTTCTCTGGGCGCCCTACCTGATGGGAGAACGCACTCCATACTGCGATCCGAACGCGCGCGCCGCTCTTGTCGGACTTGCGGCGTCTCACACTCGCGCCGACATCATCCGTGCCATTCTCGAGGGCGTGGCCTTCAGCCTGAAGGACAGTTTCACCATCTTCCGCGAGATGAACTTGCCGGTGCAACGCGTTCGACTCGGCGGTGGCGGAGCGCGATCTGCCTTGTGGCGGCAGATTCAAGCGGACGTCTACGGAGCAACTGTAGAGATTGTGAAGGCGGAAGAAGGAGCAGCGTACGGAGCCGCCATTTTGGCGGGCGTGGGCGCAGGGGGTTGGAAATCCGTCGACGAAGCTTGCGACGCTATCGTCCAGACGGCTCAGCAAATTAAGCCCGACTCTCAAAACATGTTGGTCCTTGAGCAGTCTTATCGCGCCTATCGCAGAATCTATCCCGCGTTAAGTGGAATCCTGCCCGCGACGACGGTGGAAGCAAATATCCACCCAGCATCGTAAGAATCTCCGCGCCTATTCGCTGCCTCGCGACGACATTCCGTTTTCCGCCTACACGTTCCCGTCGCCTGCGAGCGTATCTGCGTCCCAGCAATCGTCTGTACCTTATCGCATCGCGGTGTCTAGAGTGAATACCTGATTGCGCCTCAACACCGGTTTCTACGATAACCAAGTAGCTGCTAGGCTCGTTAGGATGATTGGTAAACTGCAAGAGAATTTCTGCCATAGGTCACTACGTATCTGCCACTCGTCGCTGCGTAAATGTCAGAGCTACGCTCCAAGGCTAGCCAGACATCCGGGGGCTTCACGCCTCCGCCACTGGAGCTCGACTGATGTAGCAGGGCGCAAAAGAAACAAAACTCTCGCATTTTAAAGCGGACACCAACCGGCCGAAGGGCGTGTCCATGCCTCGACGGCTCAGGCCTCGGCGACCATTAGGGGCAGTGCGCTTAGCTCTGCCCGCATCAACTGGAGGAAGCATTGCTATGGCAACACGAAGGGATGTTTTGAAGCTCGGCGCAATGGCAGGGACGGGGATGATCGCTCCTGCCTTGCCCCAACTGAAGCGGGTTCCACCAAATGCGGTGCAGTATCACGGGCACGTGACGCACCATTTGGGGGTTCAGCCTCAGTCGCCGCCAACTCTTGCTCAGTTTGTCGACCCTCTGCCGATTCCGCCGGTAATTCGTCCGCGTCCGGGATCCGTAACCGACATCTCTATGTCACCCATCACGCAGAAGCTTCATCGCGACCTTCCACCGACACCGCTCTGGGGTTGCAACGGAGTTTATCCGGGTCCGACATTCGAAACCACGCGTGGAACCCCTATCCAAGTGAACTGGAAGAATAACCTTGGCGCTACCCACTTATTACCTGTAGATACCACCATCCACGGGGCCGAGTCCGACAAGCCCGCTGTCCGCGTTGTTATGCACGCACACGGATTGAAAGTTCTCCCGGAAAGCGATGGCTACCCAGAAGCTTGGTTTACCTCCGATGGCAGGACCGGACCCGTGCTCTTCAATCAGAATCCGTACGAGTATCCGATTGACCAACAAGCCATGGGGTCTTGGTATCACGATCACACCTTGGGCATTCTGCGCTTGAATATCCATGCCGGCTTGGCAGGAATGTATTTCATCCGCGACACCGTCGAAAATAGCCTGAACATCCCCAAAGGCAAATTCGAGGTTCCTCTGATGTTTCAGGACCGTATCTTCAATCCGGATGGGAGCCTGGTGTATCCGGTCGCGACCGACGGCACTCACCAATTCTGGATTCCGGAATTTTTCGGCGACACCATGTTGGTCAATGGCAAGGTATGGCCCTTCTTGGACGTGGAGCCGCGACGCTATCGGCTTCGCATGGTGAACGCATGCAACGCCCGTTTTCTGCGCATGACGTTGGTAGAGACTGACGAGAGCGGTAATCGTATGGGAATGGCGGGGCCTTTGTTCCATGTGATTGGAAGTGACGGCGGCTTCTTGCCAGGTCCTGTCACGTCCAATGAGCTGTTGCAGGCTCCGGCTGAGCGCTTCGATGTGATTGTTGATTTTACTGGCAAGGACGGGAAGTTCTTCGTCCTGAAAAACGACGGGCCAGCCCCTTTCCCGGGTGGTGGGGAAGTGGTGCCCACCGAAGTCATGATGTTCAGAGTGGTCAGGCCGCTGTCTTCACCTGATACCACCACCATTCCCGGCCAACTCAACCCCGCGCCGCTTAACCTTGATCCGACGTCTGCTGTGAAGAGCAGAGATCTGACCTTAAACGAGTTGGATCGTGCCTCGGACGGCTTCCCCATCATGGCTTTGCTCGACAACAAAAATTGGGATGACCCGGTTAGCGAGGACCCGGAATTGGGATCAACCGAAATCTGGAACATAATCAACACCACGGGGGATGCACATCCCATACACATCCACCTGGTGCATTTCCAGGTACTGAGCCGGCAAGCCTTCAATACGAATGTGTTCGATAAACAGGGGAAACTGGTCTTGACTGGGCTGCCGCAGGCGGCCCCTCCGGAGGAACAGTTTGCCTACAAGGATACAGTGAAGGCATTCCCGGGAACGGTTACCAGGCTCATCATGAAGTTCGACCTTCCTTCCGGGACGCAAATTATTCCTGGCCACCGCTACACGTATGTGTGGCACTGTCACATCCTGGAACACGAGGACAACGAGATGATGCGGCCTTTCGTTGTAGTGGCACCAGAAGGGTAGCTAGCAATCTCGGGAAATCGGGAAAAGCTCAATTATCGGGAGCTCGGAAGAGCTCCCGAATACCATCTCCGGGATACCCTTTCAGGTATGCCGCGAGCAGTCTTATCACACCTACCGCAGGATCTATCCCGCTCGCGGCCAATCCTCATCCTCCCTATCCTGAGGGCTGTCGCGCCCAGAGCCAGGACTTTAAAAAATGCCCGTGCCGCGCCGGATGCCGCCGTCCACAAGATTTGTGTAACTTTGTGTGATCTGCAGCGTACTGCTTTATGGACGCCGAGACGAACAAGGCGAAAGGATCACGCCCCCGCGAGGGCACAACCAAGCAGATGGAGGGGCCGGATCTGGAGAGCGTAATAGAGCGCGCACGGGGCCACGATGCTGAGGCCCTAGGGGAGATCTATCGCCGCTACGTTCGGCGCGTATTCGGCTTGTGCCGTTACATGCTGGACTCACGGGAGAGCGCAGAAGATGCCACCAGCGAAGTCTTCCTCAAGCTGCAGCGCTCAATCGAGAGCTACGACAGTTCGATACCGTTTCCCCGGTGGCTGCTGCGGGTCGCTGGCAACCAATGCATTGACGCGTTGCGGCGCCGACAGCGTGGACGCAAGGTGATTGTGGAAGTCGAAGATGCCACGGTCATCGAGGCCCCCAGCTCGGAGCTGTCGCCGCTGAGTGCTGTCATGAGGACGGAGGAGAGGGCGCAAGTGCGGGACGCCATCGCACGCCTGCCGGTGAACTATCGCGTGCCACTGGTCCTGCGCTATTACAGCGAGCTGAGTTATGACGAAATCGCACAACAGTTGGACTTGCAGAGGAACTACGTGGCAGCGCTGATATTTCGTGCCAAGCAGGAGCTGCGTCAGAAACTGACTCACGGGAGCAAGTAGTCATGGAATGTTATTCGCAACAGACCTGCGCCATCTTCGTGGACGGCGAACTTGGGATCGACGAGGCGCGGCGCCTGCGAGACCACCTGGCCACGTGCCAGCGCTGTCGGAAATTGATAGACGCACTGCGCGCTGAGAACCGTGTTCTGGGCGAAAGCCTGCACGAGCTGCCAGAAGAAGCGGCCAGCCCTGCGAGCTTTCTCCGTTTGCGCTGGTCCTGGCTCTGGGGTGACCTGGCGGCGATTGCCGCGGTATTGGCGTTAGGCTCGGTCTTCTCAGTTTGGATCGGCAATTTAAGAATTCCGGAAGCACTGGAATGGCTTAATCCCTTCAACGCAAGTGGTCTTACGAACGTGCTTTTCAATCTGTCCTACTACGTCGCACAGGGAGGTACTGCCATGCTGGCTGATTATGCTGCTGTGGTTGGGGGACTGTTTTTGCTGTTGGGTGGTGTCGCGCTGCTGCTGGGAAGCCGATGGCGGCTGGCCAAGCCTGGCTTGGGCTTGCTGGTCATGCTGCTTACGGTGTCGTTGCCCAGCCTTGCCCTCGAGCGACGTCACGGTGAGTTCATCACCGTAGCGGCGAACGAGACTGTCGACGACACTCTTTTGGCCGCCGGTACCACGGTGCGCGTGGAAGGCGTGGTCAATGGGGACTTGCTGGCTTTTGGCCAAACTGTGGAAGTGCGTGGCACCGTCAAGGGCGACCTCGTGAGTTTTGCCAAGAGAATTGTGGTGAGTGGAACGGTGGAAGGCAACGTCTACAACTGTTCGCAGTCGCTCGATCTGGACGGGCAATTGGGCCGCAGCATCTACGGCTGGGTGCAATCCTTGCGCGTGGATAACCGGGGTCATGTGGGCGACGGTATCGTGGTTGGCGCCGGCGACGTCAGCCTCGATGGCGAGGTGAAGCGCAGCGTGACCATCTTCGCTAGCGATGCCGACCTGAGCGGCAGCATCGGCCGCGAGCTGACCATGGCTGGAGGCAGGCTTACGCTGACTAACTCGGCACGTGTGGGCGGCAACCTGATCGCTCGCGTGCGCCAGCTTAAGAACGTGCACATCGCCGACGGGGCTACCATCGCCGGCAAGCGTGACATCCAGGTGCGCGTCAGGCCGAGCCAGTTCACGCGACCGAGATTCTACTTCCACCAAGTTGTCTGGCTCGCCGCGGCCATGCTGGTGGGATGGCTGGGACTAGTTCTGTTTCCTGGCTTCTTCGAGGCCAGCACTCAGGCGGTGGGCTCGGGCTGGCGCAGCCTGGGGCTCGGGTTTGGAGTCCTGGTGGGGGTACCGGTGGCCGTAATCGTGGTGGCGATCACGCTGGTTGGTATCCCAATCTCGCTCATGTTGTTCGCGGTGTATCTGGCTGCGATCTACCTGGCGAAAATTTGGGTTGGAGCTTTCCTGGGGCGGATCGTCCTGAAGCCAACCGGGACAACCAAGCGCGACTGGATGCTCGGATTACTGATTGGCCTGTTGCTCCTCACCATTGCTGGCTTCATCCCGTATCTGGGAGGACTGGTTCGCTTCGGTGTGATTTGCCTAGGTTTGGGAGCTTTCGGCTGGCAGCTCTATCGGAGTTCACGACCGGCAATAACGGCCTGAGAAATGCCGCCCTGCCAAGGAGACAAGTTGCACCTTGGTCTTGATAAATCAGTTACCTACGGTACTTCCGTTTCAGCGGAAACCTCCGTCGGCGGAAGTCGATCGCACTAGCTATCCAGGAATCACGCCTGGACACAAAAGTTTCCAGGAAGACCAGCCGGACCCGACGCGTTTTCGATGAGGAGGCAAGTAGGAAGCCGCTGGCGTTTGTGGCGGACGCGGTTAGCGATGGGATTTGAATAGTGTTTTTCTTGACAATCGGACACTCAAGGCTAGTCTTTGTGCCGCGTGGGCTACATTTACCATGGCGGACAATCATACGGCGCTTCGAGTTGAGCGACAAGACTCATTCGAAGACCTCGGGCCAGCGATACGCGGTAGCGTACGCCGCGCCAGTGGCTTAGTACTTGTCGGCCAACCTTACCTTGGGATTCCTTGAGGGTTGCTCGTGATCTGGGCGAAAATTGCGATCCCGGAAGTATCGGGTGCACGCTCAAGTTAAGAGAGATCTCAAGTTAGATGTTGATGGTCCCTTGTAGATAAAGCTTTACTTCACCAGTGATCCTTACACGGTCGCCAACTAGCGTGCACCACATTCGGCCGCCGCGGGAACTGAGTTGCTGCACTCAAAATGTTTGCCTGCCAGTGCGTCCGGCCCAGTATGGGACGAGTGTGCACTGGATTGATCCGGTCGCACCATCTTCGTCGATTCCCTCGAATGGAGCGAAAAAACCGCACACATAATCGACGTCTTTGTCACCGGAAGCCGCAACAATTGCTCCACCCCTGATGCCCATATCAATTTTCGCCAACGCAGCTATATCCGGTTTGAGGTTTCGCACAATCTCTGCGCGATCGACGACAATGAGAAAGTCGCGAGGGTCGCGCATTACCTTCTCCAGACCCAGAGCGGACAGCAGCCCCCGTTGGGATTTCGCACGATACCGCTGGCCTGGACGGGAAATCCATTTCAAAGCGCTCGTGATCACGATTGACCGTCAATAAGCCACTGACTGTATGGAAGCGAACCGGCCATGTGTCATGTCCACGCAACGAAAGTGCATACGCAGAAGCCAAGGTTGCATGGCGGCACAGGTCATCTTCCACCACCGGTGTGACCAACGCAGGTCAAAATCGCCGTCAGCACGGGCGACCACAACGGCTGTTTCGCTGTGACGGTTCTTCGCTGCGATTTTCTGCATGACATCATTGGCAGGAAATGCGGGAACGAGGCATATACCCGCAGGATTGCCCGCGAACAGTTCGTTCGCGAAGGAATCGTGGTAATACGGAACTGGCATGCTTACCAAAGTATTACGGGCAAAAACCGCTTACTGGGCGGCGGTTGGTCGGCAACCCTTACCTAATGGCGTTAAGTCAGAGTTGCCCGTCATCTCTCCAGCATGTGCTCAGAGAAGCGGTTTCAGGGCTGCTTCGATATTGTCCGTGTACTCAAATCCGATAATTTTGGTGCGAAGAACGCCCTGACGGTCATAAAGCATGGTCGTGGGCAGGCCTTCAACGCCGCCAAACTTCTGCTTGACCTCATTGCTCGCGACTGCCAGGGGATAGTGAACACCGATTTTCTTCGCGAACTGGATCGGGTTCTCCCTGTCCATCATGGTGTCGAACTTGAATCCGATTGCGACGAAGCCGCCAGCACCATAACGATCTACAAGCTTCTGGTAGCCGGGCATCTCCTTCTTACACGGCTGGCACCATGTCGCCCAGAAGTCAACGAGCACAACCTTGCCGCGAAGGTCAGCCGAGGAAAGCGGGTGCCCCTGCAGATCAGTCACTGAAAAATCCGGCAGGCTTGAACCGACTGCTCCTGCCGCCATTCGGGTTTCTTCGGATGGGGCGGGACTCGCCTGCTGCCGATTACACCCGGCGAGTCCCCCAATGGCCAAGCTCAAGAACAACAGATATCGTTTCAGCATCTATTCCTTCTTCTGGACTTCGAGAATGAGGAGTTTCAGCGGGTTCGATGGCTCCGCTTTCTTCTTACCAGCGGGCTTCTTGTATAGCTGTCCGCGAACAGTGACCTCTATCTGCGAACCTGCGAGTGATTCGAGACTCTTTGACAATTCATTCGCGGCAATCGCGAAGGATTGATTCGGGGCGACCTGAATTGCAAGGTTCCCCGACGAGTCCGTTACGATTTTCCCTCTCGCGGTCATGTCTATTTCGGCCACACTGACGCCGCTGTCGTAAGTCGCCTTCATAAGATGCACAGGGTCAATTTGCCCGTCCTCCTGAGGAGTGATTTCGACTTTTCCATCAATCAAGCTGACTTCTACATTTTGAACGCCAGACTGGCGCCCGAGGTGTTGCTTCACCCCGTATGCTCAAAAATTTCAAGTCATGCCTTCGACGCGCATCTCGATATGTTTGATCTGCGCCTTCAATTGAGGCACGGACACACAACCAGCAAGCAACAACAGCGCGAGTTTCCTTTTCATGTTCCTCCTTTCTTAGCGATGCAAACGAAACTGCTGCGTGACGCCAAAACTGATGCGCCGTCGCACGGGCATAAACAATGTTCCATTTGTGTGTGCGATATCCCAATCCATTCCTAGCCACAGATGCATTCCCGGACGCAAGCCAACGTAGGTCGTCGCCCCGGCCAGCAATACGTCGCCACCACTCCCGCTTTGTGTGATCCCTGAGATGCGGTCGTCTCGAGAATGCAGCCACGTCAGGACCGGGCCAATGAACCACTCGCGGGCGACATTCTTGGACTCATATGGTCGGTACGAAACCCAAAACCTTGATTCGAGATCACTGCCGAGCCGGGTCTTCTGCGTCCCTTGTGAACGGATAAGGGAATGGAAATCCTCATCTGCAACGAGACGCCGAATATTGAAAAGCCCCGTGTATGTCCAATTCGCCGCTACAAACAAGTCGGTCGAACCTGAACCGGGCTGCAGGGTGGCAGGAAGCAGACTTCCAGTGCTGCTCAGCAGACTGGTTTTACCTGTTGGAATCTTGGGGCCTATGGTGACGGATGCCTGTGTTGTCCCGCGTTGTGAATCCCGCCGATAGAACCGGTATTTCACGAGCACGACTGCGTCCCCAAGACCTGTCCCTCCGACCGCCAGGGTGCTGATCATTTCAAAGTGGTTCGTCACGATTGGAAGCAGAATCGTCACATCGAGATTCCGATGAAAACCCCACGTAAAGGTGAAGCCGCCCTCATGTGCAAACGTGGGCCGAGCCGTGGAAGGAATGCCGGCAGACTGCGGCATCAGGCTACGCGTGTCGAAGATTGAGTTGTACGAAATAAGGCCGCCACCGGGAAACAACGGAGGGGCTGTTTCCGGCGCGGCACCTTGTCCTCTTGCCGTTGAAACCGAGACGAGCGCGATCACTAACAACGGGGCGAATTGTCTGCAAGCACAGCGAAGTGCTGATCTCACACTCTCTCCTCCAGTGAGAAATAGGCATTGTCCGAGCACACGTTGGCTAAAGCCGGGGAACCGACGAGAGGTAACACTAGATACGCAGAGGCAGGGGTGCTGCTGAGCCTAAGAATGGAGGCGCGTGAGCTTCCTCCGCAATCACACGTGAGGAAAAGACGCAAGCTTCGGACTGGTGAAGTGCCTCCACTGCCCCGAGCGCAATGGGGGAGAAAGAAGCGCTTTGCACGGACGATGGCTGCCCGAGGGCAGGGTGAATGGATGCCATACTCTTGCAGCAATCCTGACCGTGATGACCACGCGAGTGGCATCGCATCGAATTGCAACATTGCATGGCCTGTTTGGGCGTAGTCATGCCAACGCAATCGAGCGAACAGCCAACGATAGCGAAGGTAAGTACGGTGAGGAGCAATCGTCCTACAAACCGCATGAAAATCAGAATAGAGGTCCTCCTTAGCATGAGTCAATGGCCGGGTATGGCTAGAAACGTGATAAGCGAGTAGTCGGTAAGCCTTACCTTAAGGGAAGGTTTGCCCATTATTCGGCAGCCAACGGCCATCAAAATCGGCGGCGCCGCAAGTCTCACAAAGCGCTTTTCCTTCACGGGCCGCCAGCTTACTTCGCATCACTGATAATCGAGTCGAGCAGTCAAGCAGCGACTTCTATTCACTTTTCCAGAATACCGGCAACCCAATTCTCTAGACTACCCGTACAACTGCCAACGTTGCATCGTCGGTTTGGTGTCCTTGGGAGAAGTCATCCGCAGAATGGAAGATTAAGTTGACGAGATCGCCGGCGTTCTGAGAGCGTTGCGCTCCATAGATGGCTGTTTTCAATAAGCCCTGAACTCCCCATTCCTCCCCGTTCTGATTTGTCGCTTCAACGAGTCCGTCTGTGTAGGCGATAACCAAGGCTCCAGCCTCAAGCTCGACGACTTTCTCCTCATATATCGAATCCGGGAACATCCCAACCGGAGCCCCGCTGGTTTCGAGCCATTCCACCGAACCATCGCGAGGCAGAACCACGGGTGGATTGTGTCCTGCATTGATGTACCGGAGCGTTCGTTTCACGTTGTCGAAGACACCGTAGAACAAGGTCGCGTACCGGTTTGCCAGCGAGGATGAGTATGCCTGGTGATTAACCGCCTTGAGTAGTGCGCCCAAGTCATCTCCCGTGAACAACGCCGCCGTCCGGAGGGAAGACTGCACATTGGCGATCATGAGTGCCGCAGCCAGACCCTTGCCCGATGCATCTCCAACGACCAATGCCAATTGGTCACTCTTCAGAGGGATGAAACTGTAGCAATCGCCGCCGAGCGCTCGAATCTGACGACAGCGGGCGCCGTAGTCCAACGAATCGCTAACTGTAAGGGGCGCCTGCATAAAGCCCTGCTGCACGTCGCAAGCCAGTACCCAGTCCTGGCTAACGTCCACTACCATTTCCTCAGTCGTCATATCTCGCCTCCACTCGTATGTCGGTTCTGGGCCGCCGAAATCGACACGGGCTGCCGATTTCCGGTGAAAATATTTTTGAAGGGATGTAGAGAACGGCATGACGGCTCCGACTACAGGATGAAAGCGCGGGTCACAGGCGCTGCC
The DNA here is from genome assembly GCA_035272945.1 of Terriglobales bacterium. Classification (GTDB taxonomy): domain Bacteria; phylum Acidobacteriota; class Terriglobia; order Terriglobales; family Acidobacteriaceae; genus Gp1-AA122. The sequence goes on along the minus strand of DATEPX010000019.1, from coordinate 2,176 downwards.
AATGAACAGACACAGTCAGCGTCGAGTATGTAACGAAAACAACCGACGAAATAGGAGCGAAGGACATGAAATACATTTTGCTGATGTCAGGCACTAGGGCGGGCGTTGAAGGGTATCACGCCTGGTCGAAACAGGATATCGAGGCGCACATGGCGGTTCTCCAGCGCATCAACAAGGACCTCACCGCATTCGGAGAGTTTGTCGCCACACAGGGCTTAGCCGAACCGAGTGAAGCCAAGGTCGTACGTGGCGAGAAAAACGGCGTGCCAGTCACTGACGGCATTTTCCCCGAATCGAAGGAATTTCTCTTGGGCTACTGGATCGTCGACGTTGCCAACGCCGAGCGCGCTTATGCCATAGCGGGACAGATTTCCGCAGCACCCGGACCCGGGGGCAAACCAACAAACATGCCGATCGAAGTTCGGCAGTTCGCAACGTATGAACTCAAGTCCCCATAGGCAGATTCGAGAACGCCAGCTTGGCTCCGACTAGGTGCGATGGCGCGAGAAGCAGCTTCGAACTCGATAGGAGAAGAGATATGAAATACATTCTAATGATGACCGGCAAGAAGTCCGATTTCGAGGGATATGCGAGGTGGTCAAAGGAGGAGCTTCAGGCGAATGTGGCTTTCATGCGCGCATTCAGCAAAGAACTGAAAGATTCAGGTGTATTCGTCTCGACCGAGGGCCTGGGATGGCCCACTGAGGCCAAGCTCGTCAGGGCCGGAAAAAACGGCGAACCGATCACCGACGGAGTATTTGCGGAATCGAAGGAGTTTCTCGCCGGATACTGGATCATCGATGTGGAGAGCCCGGAGCAGGCTTATAAATTTGCCGCGCGAGCTTCACAAGCGCCGGGCCCTGGCGGAAAACCTGCAAATATACCCATCGAAGTGCGGCCCGTTCTGAGTGGCCATGCGGATTTGGGCCTCTGAACACCGCCGCGGAAAGAGACGGAGATGGCAGGCCATCAATACGACGCTCCGATCGAGCACCTGCTGCGTGAACTTGCGCCGCACGTGCTCGGCGCCGTCGCGCGCCGCTTCCGCGACTTCTCCTCGGCCGAAGACGCCGTGCAGGAGGCTATGATCGCCGCTTTCACGCAATGGCCGCAGGAGGGCGTTCCCGGCAACCCTCGTGGCTGGCTGATTCAGGTGGCATGCCGCCGCATGACGGACCATGTGCGCAGCGAAATTGCGCGTCGCGAAAGAGAAACGGCAGTGGCCGCCGAAGCGGAAAGCTTGCCACCCACCCTCGAAATCGAGGCCGACATGGATCCGGACGACACCCTGATTTTGTTGTTCATGTGCTGCCATCCCGCCCTCACTCCGTCCTCGGCAATCGCGCTGACGTTGCGGGCGGTGGGCGGTTTAACCACGGCTGAAATTGCCAATGCCTTTCTGGTTCCCGAGGCCACGATGGCGCAAAGGATCAGCCGCGCGAAGCAAACCATCAAAGCCTCGGGCGTACCGTTCCGTCTGCCTTCTCCGCACGAGCGAGCTGGACGGCTGCCCGCAGTTCTGCATGTACTGTATCTGATCTTCAGCGAGGGATATGCCAGCAGCATAGGGCCGCATCTGCAACGACTCGACTTAGCGCGCGAAGCGATCCGCTTAACGCGCAACACGAAAACGCTACTCCCCGATAATCCCGAGGTCGCAGGACTTCTGGCGCTGATGCTTTTAACCGACGCGCGTCGCGCAGCCCGAACCGGTCCTGAGGAGGAGTTGATTCCCTTAGATAAACAAGATCGAACTCTGTGGGATCGCGCGGAGATCTCCGAAGGAATTAAGCTTCTCACTGCCGCGCTGTCGAAAGCATCCGTGGGCTTGTATCAGCTTCAGGCAGCGATTGCCGCCGTTCACGACGAAGCTGCGAGAGTTCAGGACACCGACTGGCCACAGATCCTGGCTTTGTATGAGTTGCTGAAACGAGTCGCCCCCAGTCCCATGGTCACTCTCAATCACGCAATCGCAGCCGCTATGGTGCACGGCACTGCCAAAGGCCTCGAACTGCTTAGGGCCCTCGACAGTGATCCGCGCATTGCCGGTCATTATCGTCTCGACGCCGTTCGTGCCCATTTATTTGAACAAATGGGGGATCACGAAGCCGCCATCAAACACTATCGAATTGCGGCTGCGCGAACGACGAGCATGCCGGAACGCAATTACCTCATA
>DATEPX010000018.1:0-7261 GCA_035272945.1 Terriglobales bacterium | reverse complement strand
GAACAACCCGACGGGCAAAGTTTTCACACGCGCGGAGCTGGGGCAGATCGCGCGCCTCTGCCAAAAGTGGAATGCATTGGCCATTACCGACGAGATCTACGAGCACATTATCTACGATGGTGCCGAGCATATTCCTATCGCGACGATCCCAGGCATGCGCGAACGCACGATCACCATCAATGGCATGTCCAAGACCTACAGTGTCACCGGCTGGCGCGTCGGCTATGCCATTGCTGCTCCGCATCTGACCAGCGCTATGAGGAAGGTGCACGATTTCCTCACCGTGGGCGCGCCTGCGCCGCTCCAGGAAGCCGGCGCCACTGCGTTCGCGCTTCTGCCAAGCTACTATGAGAATCTCGCGCGCGATTACGCGCAACGGCGCGACTTGTTGCTTGGGCTCCTCGGCCGAGCCGGGTTCAGGTGCTACAAACCTCAAGGCGCATATTACATCATGACGGACATCTCAGAGTTCGGCTTTACCAATGACACGAAGTTTGCACAGTACCTCACCAAGGAGATTGGTGTGACTGCGGTGCCGGGAAGCAGTTTTTATCATCAGCCCGAATATGGCTTCAAGCAGGTACGCTTCGCCTTCTGCAAGGTTTTAGATACGCTGCGGCAGGCTGGTGAGCGATTGCAAAAGCTACGTACGGTTAAAACCTACACATCAAAGTGATCGGCCGATTTTCTCGACCGCACAATTCGAAGCTCACCTGCTCTTAACTTGTTTGGCGCCGGGGGTCTGGCATGCGTTATAAGCTATTCCCCTCACTTCGCCAGCGGATCGGGACGAAGCTGGAAGTGCAGGACCTTGGGCTTTGTCCCTTTGCCGCCTTCGATGTGGAAAGGAGTCCGGTTGCCGAAGGTCGCCCACAAACCTTTACCCTTCCAGCCGGCTTTCGGATCGTCGATGCGCCCGTCCATCCATTTTGCGTAAAAACCCATGGGATAGGGCACGCGAAGAGTGACGAATTTCCCGTCCACCATGGCCAACAGCGCGTCATTAAGATTGCCGGTGGCGATCGGCACGTCTTTACCCAAGCCAAAGGTGTCGAACTGATCCACCCAGGTGTAATAGCTCGACTCGGCGCTGCCTGAGGCCTTGAGGTTCTGAAACTGCGGCCCGGGGAAAGGATAGAGCGTCCAGCCCTCGGGGCAGTGCTTTCCCGTGGCGGTCGGTCCGTTGAGGACCTTGCATTTACGACGATCGAAACTTCCGAGATGACCGCTGGACAGCGATACCCACGCGACTCCGTTGCGGTCGATGTCCATCCCGCGGATGCCGTATCCGTTGTTCTCGATTGGCACTTCGTAGTATTCCGTCAAAGCGGTCACCGGCGGGTTATCACCGAGATTCAGCCGAATCACTGCGCCGGGAAAGCTCAGCACGGACCCCCAGATGGAACCGTCCACCGGACTCACGGCGATGCCATATAGGCCCGCCACGATCCGTTTGTCTTTAGCGGGATCCACCGCTTCCTTCGGCTCGACCCACTCGTCGCGCTTGCCGTTGCCGTTGGTGTCGAGGACAAACGGCGTCCAACCCTGCGATTTCGCCTCGTCGCCGGTCTCCTCGAACATCTTGCGATTGAGCCAGCCGACGACGTTGCTGGTCGAAGCGCCGCTGCTCAGCCACAAGGTGTTATTGGCGTCCTCTGCAAACACCAAGTGATGCGTGGAGAAACAGGTGCTGATCAAAGTGAACTTCTTGGTTTTCGGATCGTACATCGAGACGTGACGGTTCGCGTTTTCGAGCGGGAAGACCTTCGCTGAAGAATGGTCTGAGCCCTTCTTGCAGAAGTCCGGATTAGCCGGTGGACGCACTCTCGCCGTGAACCACACCCGCCCCTTTTCATCGTACATCGGATTGTGCTGGTTGGACTGACTATCCCATATCGGTTCGGCTCCCCAGTAAGGCGACGGCGATAGCGGGTCCGTCTTTGCGGAGGGAGTATTCGGATCACGCACCGGGTGCTTAATTTCGAACGCCTTGTGATGAACGGGATCCAATACTGGAACCAAATCCGTGCTCAACTCGGTCGCGCCAAAGATCAAGCCGTTGGCGTTGAGAGTGGGGTTGCGTTTGTCGGTGGAGATTTCATCGTGCAAGTAAGCCTTGGGGTTGCTCCAGTCCCACAACGTGACGACGATGTTGCGCTCCACGCCCTGCGGCCGCATTGGCTTTGTCGCGGGTAATTCGCCAGCGGCGATGCGATCGGTCCAATCACCGAACAACCCGGTGGCTTTGTTTGCCCCCATCTCGTTGATGCGGGTGACCATTGTGGTCATGGCTTGTCCGGACACGATGCGCCGCTGCCACGCTTCGGCGGAGGAATTGAAATGGCCCAACTCTTTGGGGATCGTCCGCGTCGCTTTGTTGCCGAGCTGGTGGCACGTTATACAGCCGTTGGTCTTCGCCACGTTCAACCACTCGTTCTGAGTCGCTATTTTACCTACGGGGAACTCACTCTTGTCGGGAATCTTGAGCATCGAGTACCAGTAAATGGCCGGATAGTATTCCGCCGCCGCTGCCTCACTCGGAGCCGGCACCGCTTTCAAATTGAGAATCTTCCCGGGCACGGCTTTGACCTTCGGCGAATCCACCAACCCATAGCCACGCACCCATACGCTGTAACTGGCTTTCGGTAGATCCGGCATCACGTAGCGCCCTTGATCGTCGGTGACCACAATCTTGGTGAATTTGGTGGGCAGCTCCGTGGTCTCCGCGATCACCCAGACGCCGGCTTCCGGCCCGTTGGCGCCGGTCACCACGCCGCCGATATCATCGGCGTCGATGCGGACCGCTCCGCCGTTGTTTTGTTGCGCCGTGAGCCCAACCGGCCACGGAGCGAAAAGAAGGGCGACGCCGAGTACGACAAAACTAAATGATAATAGTTTTTTTGGCTTCATCTTTCCCTCCTTGGCGCACTTTGCGCTTAGCGCGAGTCATATTCTCTTCCCTTCGAGACCTTCGTGGTTAAAATCCTCTCACCACGAAGAGCACGAAGCACACGAAGTTTCGGTCCTGCATCGCCAAGACGCCAAGACCGCAAAGTAACCCAACTATCTTTCCGCGCCTATTTAATGCGCCAACGGGTCCGGTCTTAATTGGAAGTGCACTGCGAGCGGCTTGGAGCCCTTGCCGTTCTCCATCAGCCACGGCGCCCGGTCGCCGCTCGAGCTCCACAAGCCGCGGCCTTTCCAGCCGGCTTTCGGGTCGTCGATGCGTCCGTCGAAGCCTTTGGCGTAGAAACCGAGCGGATAGGGCACGCGCAGCAGGATCATCTTGCCGTCTTTCAACGCGACCAGGCCGTTGTACAAGTTCGCGGTGGACATCGGCACGTCGTCACCGAGGCCGAACGTATTGTGCTGATCGACCCAGGAGTAGTAGCTCGACTCTGCGCTGTTGTCGCCGATGCCTTGGAAACCGGGGCCGGGATATTTATAGAACGACCAGCCTTCGGGGCAGTGATCGCCGGTGGCCTTAGGTCCGTTCAGTGGACCTTTGCACTTTCTCCGGTCGAAGCTTGCCAGATGGCCGCTCGCGAGCGACGCCCACACGACACCTTGCTTGTCGATGTCAGCGCCGCGGATGCCGAAGCCGGGCGGCGGGACATTATAGATTTCCGCGAGCGCCGTCTCCGAGGGATTCGACCCCGGCGCGATGCGCACGACGGCCCCTGGAAAAGTCCGGACGGAGCCCCAGACCGAGCCGTCGGCCGGGCTCGGCATCACGGCGTAGAAGCCCGCGGAGATGCGCTTGTCCTTGGTCGGATCGACCGGCTGATTCGGCTCGACGTAAGGATCGCGCTTGCCGTTGCCGTTGGTGTCGAGGATCATCGGCGTCCAGCCCTGCGCTTTCGCCGCGTCGCCGGTCTCGTCGAATTTCTTCATGTCGAACCAGCCGACGACCTGACCGCCGCCGCTTGTCCACAGCACGTCGTTGGCATCGAACTGCAAATGATGCGTCCCAAAGCAGGTGTCGATGAACGTGTACTTCATGGTCTTCGGATCGAGCATCGAAAGGTGGCGGTTCGTGCGTTCCACCGGAAATGCTTTGGCCGAAGGATGGTCCGAGCCTTTCTTGCAGAAGGCCGGATTGTTCGGGCCGCGAACCGCCGCCGCGAACCACACGCGCCCTTTGCGGTCGAACATGCCGTTGTGGTTGTTCGCCTTGCTCGTCCAGACATGTTCCTTGCCCCAGTAAGGCGACGGCTGCATCGGTCCTTCTTCCATCGACATGGGCGTATCCACGTCGTGCACCGGCGTCTTGAAGTCCGTGACCTTGTTCGTTTTCGGATCGAGGATCGGAATGACATCGACGCTGAGTTCAGTGGAGCCGTAGACCGGGCCGTAGGCATTCACGGTCGGAAAGCGCCGGTCCGAAGCGATCAGGTCGTGAAGGTAATGCTTCTCATCGAGCCAATCCCAGGTCGTGACCACGATATTGCGCTCGACGCCTTGGGGCCGCGGCGGCTTCGCATGGGGCAGCTCGCCCTTGGCGATGCGCTCCGTCCAGTCTGCGAGATAACGAAAAGGCGCGCCGCCCATCTCCTTGACGGCGGTCGCGAACATGGGCACGCCGCCCTGCCCTGACTGGATGCGGCGAAACCACAGCTCCTCGGAATTGGCGAACTTGCCGAAGGGGAACGGCACGTTGGTGGGAAACGTGCGCATGGAGCGGTTGCCTATCGCATGGCAATTGGCGCAGCCGTTCGACTTCATCAAGTTCAGATATTCGTTCTGCGTCAGCTTCTCGGGAATTTTCCCCTTGCCGCCGAATTCGCTCTTGTCGGGAATCTTCATCATCGAATACCAGTAGATCGACGGATAATATTGCGCCGCGGCGGCTTCGTTCGGCGCGACCACCGCCTTCAAGTCGAGAATCTTCCCGGGAGCGGCTTTAACTTTCGGCGAATCCACCAACCCATAGCCGCGCACCCAAATGTCGTAATTCGCTTTCGGCAGATCGGGCACCACGTAGCGTCCTTGATCGTCGGTGACCACGCTTCGGCTGAATCGGGTCGGCAGGTCGGTCGTCTCGGCGATCACCCAGACGCCGGCCTCGGGCCCCTTGGCGCTGGTCACGACGCCGCCGATGTCGTCGTCATCGATGCGCACGGCCGCCCCGGTGCTCTGTTCGCCGCCCATCTGGGCCGCGCAAGCCACGATAAGGGCGGCGATGCCAACTGCCGCCACGCCTAAGTACAACAGTTTTGCCGTCCTCATGTGTGTCGCTCCTTTCGGCTCTACTTAAACCGATCTCGGACAATCCACAGGACGCTGATCGTTAGGAATCGAACACAGCTCTGCCCGAGTGCTTTGACTGAGATTCTAGAGAATGCGTTCGTGTGATGGGAATTTGTTTTCGAAAGCATGCCCCCAGCCAACATGACAAAAAGCTTTTAAATTACGCCGCGCATGTTCTTGAGGCAAACCGTTGCCATTTTAACAGTGGTCTGACGGAAGAGCGATCTTTAAGCCGGACAGTATCGAATCAAGACGCATAATGTCAACCTCGGGTTCAACCGCGGATACTGACCAATCCGTCGCAAGCGCGTAAAGCTATAACCCGCTCCTGCGAGAGCGATCATTTACCAACATTGCATCGCTACCGGGCGATTGCGATAACTCTTCGCTGCGCACGAGGTTACTGGGTTGGCCCTCGCCGTCGAGCTTCACTCCACCTTCGGTTGCGGCTTGTTGAAGACGCTGCCATTCGTCGCGGTAGCCACGGGTGTGGCCGCGGAAGTGGGGCATGACGTAGCGGGCAAAAAGCTCGAGGGATCTCCGCAATTTTTCCGTTCCGGTCCACTCGTGCGTGGTCAGCATGAGCCCGCCGAAGCCCCCGGTCTCGGCCTGCAGGCGCTCGATCTGCGCGATGGCATCGTCCGGCGTGCCGATGATCCAGTCCCGCCGGTCGGCGCCGGAGCGCGGGGTGATCTCATGCGCAGGCTGGCCGGGATAGGACTCGTAGGGAGCCTTCAGTCCGATTGCAAAGAAATATTCCATATCGCGCCTGATGCCCTCTTCGACATCGGCCCAGGCCTCCTCGCGGGTCTCAGCGAGATAAACACAGGTGGCCATCCGCCAGTTGTCGCGGGAAGCCGCTACGCTATTTTTCGCTGCCGCCGCTTCAACTCTCTGCCACTGCTCGGTGGGCCTGCGGTTTTTGCCGGCTGGCGACAGAAGCAACATGCCGTATTTGCCGGCGAGCTCGGCACTCACGGGATTTCCCGACGAAGCAATGGCCAGCGGAAGGCGCGGCTGCTGATAAGAGCGGAGCTGCAGCCGCATGTTCTTAAATTTCCAGAAGCGCCCCTCATAGTCGATGGGTTCAGGCGACTCGAGCAGCCGAACGATGATATCCACGGACTCGGCCAGCATCGGGTAGAGCTTGTTATTGGTCAAGCCGAACAATTTTTTGTCGGTAACCAAGTTGCACGGTCCCACGCCCAAGATGACGCGGCCGCGCGTGAGATGATCCAGAAAAGCCATCCGCTCGGCGACGTGGAACGGATGATGAAAGGGAAGGCTGATCACCGAGGTGCCGAGGCGGATGCGATGTGCATGGGCTGCAGCTTTGGCGAGCACCATTTCCGGCGCCGGCATGGTCTCCCAACCACCCGAGTGATGCTCGCCGATGAAAAATTCGTCGAAGTCGAGCGCATCGGCCAAGTGGATCAGCGAAATGTCGCGGTCGAAGGCCAGCGCGGGATTTTCCGACGGTCGGTGCAGAGGCATCATAAAAAACGAGAATTTCATGATGAGTCCCTCACAGGGTACCTGAGCCGTCTCAGATTGCTTCAGCGACCCGATTTGCTGACTCGGGTGAAAACTATTAGTGCGCGGATTGACTGCCCGCCGTCGTAACCGTGATGTGAGACATCGCTGTGTCTGCCTTGGCGCCATGCCAGTGGCGCTCGCCCGCCTTGATGTGCACGATGTCGCCGACGGTGATCTCCCGCTCTTCTTTCTCCGTTGCGACCATGCCCCTGCCGGCCGTGACCACCAAGATCTGATCGCAGTTATGGGTATGCCAGCCGGTGGTGGCGCCCTCGTGGAAGTTCACGACGTTACAGCGAAAGTTTTCGGAGTCTCCGTCGCCGATGATCGTTTGTCGCGTCCGGCTTACCGGTCCGCCGGTCCATCCGGCAGTAGGCGTAGCCCTGTCCATGGGCTTTTCCGGCAAATCTTGAATTGTGAGTACACGCATGTTCGTCACTCTCTCCCTCATGAAAAATATTTGTTAACCGCAGCG
>DATEPX010000017.1:0-59502 GCA_035272945.1 Terriglobales bacterium | reverse complement strand
CACTCCAACGCGGGGACCCATCCGCCTGCACAAGGCGCTCGCCTGGATTCACGGTCCAGGCATGGTCCTGACGCCGATCCTCGGGGTGATGGCTTACGAGCAAAAAAGCCGCGGCGAGAGGGTCCATGGCGCCGCCAGCGCACACTCCGCGGTGGCCATCGTGACAGCCGGAGCGTATGGGGCTGCGCTTCTGTCCGTTTCTTTGAAATTCTGAGCATCCCTGATGAAGACAAAGACATTTGCCACCATCTTGCTTCTCGCCCTGCCAGGACTTGCCTCCGCAGACAGCCAGTGGGTTCTGGATCAGTCGAGTCTTACCTACCATGTTTCCCATCCTCTTCATCAAGTCGATGGAGTCAGCCACGCCGCACGCGGCAAAGGTGTCTGCCACGCTGGCCAATGCGATTTCTTGATCGCAGTACCAGTTAAGTCGTTCGACTCGGGGGACAGCAATCGCGACCTCCACATGGTGCAAGCGACGCGGGGCGCGCAATTTCCCATGATCACAGTACGTACCCGGTTGCCTGAAACCGTGCCCGCTTCCGGTACGATTCATGCCGATCTGGAAATCCAGTTTGCGGGACAGACCATCCACTATCATCAGGTGCCCTTTCAGGTCGTAAACCAAGGCAAGGAGACCCGGATCATTGGAACGATTCCAGCAACACTAGCGGATTTCAAGATCGATCCCCCGTCACTTCTGACGGTTCGCGTAAAGAACGAAATACCGGTGCACGTGGATATGGCTTGGCGTGAGCAGTCAACAGGTTTGACAACTGCTAGGTGAAGGCTTTTCTCAGTTCCCGTCGGAGTATCTTGCCAGACGCCGTCTTCGGCACCGCGTCGATGAAGCGGACCTCACGAGGCTGCTTGTAGTGGGTAAGGCGTTCCGCCACAAACGAACACAGTTCTTCTTTCAGCTTGCCCGACGAAGAGATGCCTTCGCGTAGCACAACGAAAGCGCACGGAATTTCCCCGGCGGCCGCATCGGCCTTACCCACCACTCCGCAATCGCGTACCGCCGGGTGTTCCAGCAGGACAGATTCGACCTCGGCAGGGGCAACCGGGAAGCCCTTGTACTTGATCATTTCTTTGCGGCGGTCGAGAACGTAGTAAAAGTCCTGCTCGTCACGGCTGACGACATCGCCGGACCAGTACCATCCATCCCGCAGCACCGCAACTGTGGCTGCAGGCTCCTTCCAATAGCCGAGCATGAACTGTGGCCCGCGCATCACCAGTTCTCCGCGGTCGCCAGGGCCAACTTCCTGGTCGTTTTCGTCGAGCACGCGGCAGTCAGTCTGCGCTAGGGGTTGGCCGATGGACTCTGGCTTGTACAGTTCCGGCTCAAGATATCCGACATGGGTGACGGGAGAGGCTTCCGTCATACCATAGCCCTGGCAGACCAGGACGCCGGTCAAGGCAGTGAAGCGGCGGGCAAGTTCCGGAGCGAGCGGCGCAGCACCCGATTTCACCCAGTGCAAACGGTGTTCCTTGGGAAACTGTCCAGCTTCTGCCGCCTGGGCCAACGCATTCAAAGCGGGCGGAACCGTCGGCATCGTGGTGACGCCCTCGCTGACGAGCAGTCCCAGCAACTGGGGCACATTAAAACGCGGCATAAGCAGCAGCGTCGCACCCAGGATTAACGCCGGGTTGAGGAGCACGTTCAGACCGTAAATGTGATAGAGCGGCAGGAAACATAGCATCACGTCATCAGGAGCGAAGGCGGAGCAATGCGGCCCGACCAATTGATAGACATTAGCTACGAGGTTGAAATGCGACAGCATGACACCCTTGGGCAGACCGGTGGTGCCGCTGGAGTAGGGAAGCGCGGCAACAACCTTCTCCGACGAATCCGGCGGAGCGGGCAGGGCGCCGGGTGCAGGGCGCAGAAGCACGGCGAAATCTTCCATGCCAGGGATCGCTTGGCGAGTTGCGTACACCCGTCGCAGATTGGGCAGACCGGCAAGATTAACGTCCCTGAGGAAGGGCGCATCGGTGATCAGCAGGACCGCGCCGGAGTTTTCCAATTGGTAACGCACTTCCCGCTCACGATAGGTGGGATTGAGCAGCGTGGGCACGGCGCCGGCAAGCGTGGCAGCGTGGTACGCAGCGCAGAATTCCCACGAATTAGCCAGGAAAATAGCGATCACGTCTCCCGCTTTCACGCCTAGGGTGACGAATCCTCTGGCTAGATTTTCAACAATGTCACCGTACTCACCATAGGTGAGGCGGCGGCCGCAAGAGCTGTCGATGATCGCAGTTTTCTGCGGAGAACGGCGGCAGGAGTCAAGAATCACATGGTGCAGAAAACGACCTGTGGGATCGGCGTAGAGCTGGGTTCGAAGCATTCCGAGAGGATTCTAACGGAAGTTGGTTGAGTTTCCGATCCCAGTATTCACATTCACGAATCTGTCATGGCGAGCAGAGCTTGGGCTCGCACCGCGCCCGGGCGTAGCTGACGCGTCCCTTCCCGCGCGGCCTGGTGAGGAATTTTCACGCAGAATGCGTTGTAAAGCACAGCTTGTGCGTGGGGATCCTTCGGCTCGGGCCAGAACGTTGCACTGAGTACAGGCACGGGCTTCAGCTAGCTAGTTTTCGCAGGAATTCGCGCTCGTCTACGCGGTACTTGAAGGCCTTACGGCCATCGATGAATACGACAGGGACTTCATCGGTGAACTGACGCCGCAATTGGTCATTCGAGTCTACGTCTATTTCGCGCCAGTGAAAGCCTCCCCTGCGTTCCAGCTTCTTCAAAGTTTCTTTGACGATTTCGCACAAATGGCAGCCCTTGCGGGAGTAGACGACGACGTCGCGAACGGGGAGCATGTTGGGCGCAGTTTAGCAGTTTCGTGCTGCAGTTTTCCATCGCCAAATTCGTCATTGCCAGACTCGCTTGGACCTATCTGTGATATCTGGTTTATGGACGCCGAGAGCCGGATGTTCTCCCGCTTATTTTGAACCAGATCACTTAGACCTGCTAAGCTGCTGACCTTCGGCCATGCAACCAGGCTAGTCATGAAAACGCTAGTTGTCGTCTTGCTGTTGGGTGGCTGTATCACAATCGCCCAGGAGGCACCTGAAAAGGGCGGGCACGAGATTCAGCTCTGGGCTGGAGGCGGGCATTCCGTCGCCGGCGGAACCAGGAACACCGGCGTCTTCAACGCGGGCCTGCGCTACGGATGGGTGTTGACGAACTTGCACGGCCCCGTCTTCCTCAAAGGGAATTTCGAATACGCCATCGATGCGGTGCCGGTGTTCCTGGTGTTTCAGCCGGCGAATACGGCTTACGGAATCGGCTTGAGTCCCTTCGCTCTGAAGTGGAATTTTGCGCCTCGTGGATCGTGGGTGCCTTACTTCGAGCTCGGTGGCGGTACGCTGTTCACGAACCATGACGTACCAACCCGCACTTCTTCCATCAACTTCACCCCGGGGGCTGCGCTGGGTCTCCATCATCTGGGGAACAAGATCACCTGGAGTCTTGAGGCGCGCTATATGCATATCTCGAACGCAGGGCTGACGCGATTGAATCCCGGTTTGAATACTGTGCAGATACGGCTGGGTTTTGGGCGATTTGGGAAGTGAAAATGCAAAAAAGATGTCGCGTGGAGGTTGGGTCTTCGATCCGCATGGACGGGTCAGAGACCCGTCCACACACAAAAAGGTTTCTGGTCTCAGGACTCCTGGCACCCCAGACCCGACGAGTGAGACCTTGTTAGCCGGGTCGAGAATGCTTTAGTGTGATTGCCCACCGATTGACCCCCTCCCTGGACTTGCGTCTTCGAAGGAAAAGCTGATCTCCACATTCGGATATTCCTTGTCTCCAACCTCCACATAGGGATAAACGAAATAATTGAGCGGTGGACTGGCCTGGGGCGGCTCCAGGCGCAGGTCGCGGCCAACGGTGAACTGCATGCGGTTCGCGTCGTGGGCGCCGAAATAGTAGTCATGTAATTCCTGGTGTTGCCAAGCCTCCGAAATATCCACTGGAATCCAGCCGATAGAATTCACGTAAAAGTCCGACCAGCAATGGTAGCCAGGGACTTCCGCAGAGTGCTTCTCTGCTGGCAGCTGAAATCCGATCTCGAAGCGGGCCGGAATATGCTGCGACCGGGCCATGGAGATAAAAAGAGAGTGGAAGTCAGTGCAGTTGCCGCGCTTGGAATCGCAGGCCCAGAGCGTGTCGCCATGGCCCCAGCCGGTGCCCGTCTTGTCGTAGCGCATGTTGTGAAAAACGTAGTCGTAAATGGCACGTGCCTTTTCCATTTGGGTCACAGCCCCCTTGGTTTGTTCGACGGCCAGTTGGGCGGGAAGACCAGTGATCGGCACCAAACGATCCGGCTGCAGAAAACGTGCAAGTTGGATATGAGTTGTGTTGGGGTGGAAGTCGGGCGACGGCTTCCCATTCGCCAGCACGACGCGCTCGCGGCGCACTACGTCATAGTCAATTGCAAATCGGTACTCGGGTTTGTCGGCGCGCGGAATCTCTGCGTAAAGCATCCAGTTGCCGTATTCAGGTTCCTGGGTTTTCTTCAGGACGACTTCGCCTTTCTGTGAAAGAACGTGCACATCTTGCCAGCCGTCGGAATGAGCCAGGGGAATCCAAACGCGCACCGGCTTGCGGCTAGGAAGATTTTTTACGGCAAAGGAGTAGTGAAACGTGAAATGGCGCTCCTTTTGACCGTGGGCGCTCAGGGAAAGCAATAGGGCGAGCAGTATCGCCAGAGTTCGGCGCAACATGGAGGCTTCCTTTCTGAGGTGGTGAGAGCTATCGGGAAACGACCGACGGGCGTTTTAGCAGGGACTAGACTCAAGTGAAGCCGCGGCCGGATATGCGCGGAAGACTGGCGGACATATGTCCATAAAATCTGCACTCATGGCCTACGGATTGTCAAGGCGACTCGCGCCATTTAGAGCGCGTGATGACCTCGAATTTCAGGCGGCGCTCCCAGATCCATGAAACGTGAGTCACGAGCTTCGTCGCGCACCGAGCTTAGAGAGACGGTGACCTCCCCAATGTAGTACAAGGTTGCAGCCAGCAGGCAGATCATCGCAGCGACAAATACCACAGCTGCTCCTACCGCAGCGTTTTTCCAGTAAAGGCCGAGACCGAGCAGGAGGCAGGAAGAGATCGTTCCGGCCAGAGAACTAAGGGCAAGCAGGAAACTATGGCGTATCAGGTTCGCGCGTCTCTCGATCAAGCTGATCTGAGCGGTATAGGCCTCGGCTTCCTGGGTGCGTTCGCTCTTGGCGGCGTCATACTTCGCGTGCACATACTGGCGCAAGCGGCTCACGATCCCCATCAGGCGCACGTTAATAGAAAGAATCAGCAGAGCGGTCGCTGAGACAAAAATCGAGGGAGCAACGAAGGCTTGGAAAAGACGCGTGATGTCCTGCATGCGGAGGCCCCCAGGTAAATTGTCATTGTAAGCGCATGGATAGAATGCGGTTCCAAGGCGCCGGATATTGCCCGGTTTGTGAGCTTTACCCGTTCCACAGAACTGGTGGTGATGCCAAGGTGTTTCCTGAGTTGCGGCAGTCTAACCGAGCCCTATATTCTTCTCGGTTATGTCCACGCTGGTGGAGTGCGTTCCGAATTTTTCCGAGGGCCGCGACAAGGCGCGCGTCGACGCCATCATCGAAGCGATGAAAATCGACGGCGTCTTCCTGCTAGACCGCGAGATGGACACGGACCACAATCGGTGCGTCATCACCTTGGTGGGGAAGCGTGAGGCCATTCAGGAAGCAGCGGTCCGCGGCGTCGGGAAAGCCGCTGAGCTAATTGATCTGAACCAGCATCAAGGGGCGCATCCACGGATGGGGGCGGCCGATGTCGTGCCTTTCATTCCCATCGAAGGCGTGACCATTGAAGATTGCGCGGCTATGGCGCGGCATGTGGGCGAGCAGATTTGGAAACGCTACCAGATTCCGGTCTATTTGTACGAAGCGGCAGCCACTACACCGGAGCGGCAGAACCTGGAAAACATTCGCCGCGGGCAGTTTGAAGGCATTCGCGACGAGATAGCCACCAACCCGGCACGGCGCCCAGATTTCGGCGAGCCACGGGTGCATCCCACAGCAGGTGCAACTGTGGTTGGCGCGCGCAAATTCCTCATCGCGTACAACGTGTTCCTCAACACCCCCGATGTCGAAATCGCCAAGAAAATGGCTAAAGCAGTGCGTTTCTCGAGCGGCGGATTGCGCTACGTAAAGGGCGCCGGATTCCTGGTGCGCGGCTTGGCGCAGGTGTCCATGAATCTAACCGATTTCGAGCAGACTCCGATTCACCGGGTTTTCGAATTTGTGAAGCGCGAGGCAGCACGCTATGGCGTGAGCCCGGTCAGCAGCGAGATTGTGGGGCTGATCCCGAAGAAAGCTCTCGAGGCGGCGGCGGAGTGGTTTCTGCAGGTGGAGAATTTTGATTCATCGTTGATTCTGGAGAACCGGTTGGCCGCCGTGATGGGCGGGAAAATGGCCGTTGGAGGTCTGCGGGCTGGAGTCGAGCCTTTCGTCGAACAGCTCGCAGCGCCCACTGCTACTCCCGGAGGGGGCAGCGCAGCGGCAGCCAGTGGCGCTATGGCAGCGGGACTGGCCAACATGGTGGCGGCCATGTCACGAGGGAAGAAAGCCTACTTGCAGTATGAGAATCAACTGAGCACGGCTATCGGCCGGCTGGGGCAATTGCGGGAGGAACTCAAGGCAGCCATTGACGCCGATGCCGAGTCCTTCAATTGCGTTATGAAAGCAAACAAACAAGCCATGGAATCCGCTGGGGGCGATGGAATCGTCGATACCGCGCTGCGCCAGGCGACCAGCGTGCCCCTTGGTGTTGCCGAGCGGGCGAGGGAAGTGGTGCAGATAGCCGAGAGCCTCAAGCCGATCACGAATCCCAACATGAAATCTGACCTGACGACCTCAATCGCCTTGGCGCAAGCCGCAATCCAGGGTGCGTTGGCAAATGTCGAGGTCAATCTCGACTCTTTGAAGGATGAGAACTTCGCGGGAGAAGTTCGGAAGAAGGCTGCCGCTCTGAAGGGCTAAGTCCGGGCGTCGCACGCCTACTTTCTCATCTTGAGCAAAGCGAAGGATCTCGGTATTTCTCATTGCATATGGAATATGCGAGAAGTCTGCGGGCCCCGGGCTTAGACCCCGGCAAAAATGTGTGGAGGGGCGTCTTTGACCCGCCTTTCATGAGGTTACGAAATGCGAGTGCACTTTCGTACGCCGCTGTTCGCCGGCAGTGGCATACAATGGAGGAAAGCAAGGGGCCCAACAACCCCGTTCTGCATCTAAGTAAATATTCAAGAGGCGGTTATGAGGATTCTGGTTAGAACACTCACTTTGATTTTGTTGCTCAGCATGGCGGCCTGGGCGATGCCGCTGGGGACGAATGCCCGCACCGTCATTCCAGCCGATATCCAGCAGATTATCTCGGTGGATTACCGCGCCCTGCGCGGCTCCGAAACGGCCATGGCGCTTAAAGCGCAAGTGTTGCCAGAGAGCTTAAAGCAGTTTGAGGAGGCCCTTAAGGGTGTCGGCATCAGTCCGGAAAAGGACGTGGATCAGCTTACATTTGCTTCTTACCGGATGCCGAAGCAGGGAACTCGGGTCGTGGGTATAGCTCAGGGCGTATTTCCGTTAAAGGCTTTCTATAAGAAGATGGCTCTCAAGAAAGTGAAGCCCACGAAATACCATTCGGCGCTGATCTACCCCATGGCGGGCGGGTTGCAGATGACTTTACTGGACGAAAATACCCTGCTGTTCGGGGACCGCTCGGCGCTACAGGACGGCCTTAATACGCGAGACGGCTACAGTTCGGGGTTGGACAGCAATTCCCAGATCGCGGACATGCTTTCGAGCGTAGATTCGGGGCCGGTGTGGAGCGTCCTCGACCAGCAGGGTACGCAGAACATGATGCGCTCAGCCCTGGGCGATGCGGCCAAACTCGCCGACTATGAAACCGTCAAGAAACGGCTGCTGGGATCGCGCTATAGCATGAATTTTTCCAACGGCGTTAACTTCGACCTCGATGTAGTTACATCCGATTCCATGACTGCGGCAACCCTGTCGTCTTTGCTGAAGGCCGGCGTGATGTACAAGAAGATGAATGCCAGCCCCATTGAGAAGGTGGCGATGGACAGCTTGACCGTGGATTCGGACAGCTCGAACCTGCAACTTCACTTCAAGACCGACGACAAGAAGTTCCAGACTCTGTTGCACTCGGATCTGTTTGCGGCGGTCTCGCGATAGTAATTTCACTTCTGGTGTGGGGACGGTCCCGGACCCGTCCAGGTGGGTCGAAGACCCATCTCCACATGCCTGGCTACTTTGCTTTTTGTGCCGCCATCTTCTCGCGCTTTTCCCTTGCCCAGCCTTCTTTGATCGTCTGCCGTGAGCGGCCCAAAGCCAGCGACTCGGCCGGGACAGCCTCCGTAATACAAGAAGCGGCGCCAATGTAGGCGCCCTTTCCGATCTTCACCGGCGCAACCAGCGTCGAATCGCTGCCCACGAATACTCCGTCTTCGATGATGGTCTGGTGCTTGTTCACGCCGTCGTAGTTGCAGGTAATGGTGCCTGCGCCCACGTTCACATCCGCCCCGATCTCGGCATCCCCAAGATAGGTAAGATGGTTGGCCTTGGAGTTTTTGCCCAGCTTGATCTTCTTGGTTTCCACGAAATTTCCCACGTGCGCGCTTTCGCCAATTTCGCTGCCCGGACGCAGGTGTGAATAGGGGCCGATGATGGCATGATCGGCGACGTGGCTTCCGTCCATGACGGTTCCCGGACGGATTAGCACTTCGTTACCGACTTCTGAGTTGTTGATCACACTATAAGAGCGGATGCGGCAATCCGAGCCGATGCGAGTCCGACCCAGCAGTTGCACGAAGGGCTCGATAACTGTATCGGGACCGATTTCGACGGCACTGTCAATTACGCAAGTCGCGGGATATTGGATTGTCGCGCCCTCGGCCATCAACTCCAGGCATTTTGCGAGGCGCATGTGTTGGTCAAGGGCAACCAGTTCGGCGCGCGTGTTGCTGCCTAGGACCTCCTTCGGATCGCCGGTCTCAATGGCAACTACACGCTCGTTGGCTTTCTTCAGCAACGCGGCCATGTCAGTCAGATAGAACTCATGGTGCGCATTGTCGGTGCCCAGATCGCCGATGTGCTGAAACAGCGGCTTGGTTTGAAAGGCGTAGAACCCGGAATTGATTTCTTGAATCTTCTCTTGCCCTTTTTTCAGCGATTTCTGCTCGACAATAGCTTGTACTTCATCGCTCTTCGCGGTTTTGCGAATGATGCGCCCGTAGCCAGTAGGGTCCTGCAGCCGTGCGGTCAGAATGGTCATCGCCGCATCCTTGGCCAGGTGGAAATCGCGAATTTTCTCGATGGTCTGTGAAGAGATCAGAGGAGCGTCACCGGAGAGAATCAGGACGTGGTCGTAGTTTCTCAGCATGTCGCGGGCGACCATGACGGCGTGTCCCGTGCCACGCTGTTCGGCCTGAAGGACGAAGTTCACTCCAGTGTCGGCGACGGCGTTGCGGACGCGGTCAGCCTCGTGGCCGATGATCGCGTACACATCCTGTGCAGGCACAACCCGCGTGGCCGTCGCGATTACATGCGCCAGCAGCGGCTTGCCTCCGACTTCATGTAAGACTTTGGGGTGTTTCGACTTCAGGCGCGTACCCTTACCGGCCGCCATGATCGCGATGGCAAAACTCGCATGGCCGGTCGTCGTCGGACGGGGACCCGACGGCTTCGGCTTTGTCTTTGGCATTGGACTCAATATAACGCGAGCTCAGGTATGAGCGTTAACCGGAAAGCGCACCGTTGGGCGCGACCTTTTCACGGTCAGGCGACTGCCTGACCAGCGCAATCAGGTCGCGCGCGACTCGGTCCGTGGCATGACGGGCCGCACCGGCTTCGTCCAGGTAGTCGCCCATCAGGGGGCAAACACCCAGTGCTTCGATGCGATCCAGATCGGCGACGATCTGGGAGGCGCCCTCCAACGCGTACTTGGTCTTCAATTCAGGTGACACCGGCGTGCGGTTGATGAGCGCGTAATCAAAGATACGTCCGCCGGCATGCCGATTGAGGGCATGAATATGGTCGCCGGCGGTCAGGCCGAGGCTTTCGTTGGCCTGAGTCATCAGGTTGCAGACAAAAACCTTGGTAGCAGGAGACTCAACGATGGCCTGCGGAATGCCGCGAACCAGCAGGTTCGGAATCAGGCTGGTGAAGAGCGAGCCCGGACCGATGGTGATCAGGTTGGCATTCGCGATGGCTTCCAGCGTCTGGGGAAGTGGCCGCACATCGGGCGGCACTAAAACTAGTTCCTTAATGCGGCCCTTGCTGGCTGTGATCTTGGTCTCGCCACGCACTCTGCTGCCGTCTTCCATCAGAGCTTCTAGCTCGACGTTGGAAGTCGTAGCCGGAAAGATGTGACCGCGGGTGAACAGGATCTCGGCCGAGAGGCGGACGGCTTCGGCGAAGTCGCTGGTGATCGAAGTCAAGGCGGCGAGGAAGAGGTTTCCGAAACTGTGGCCCTCCAGCCCGGAGCCTCTGCTGAAGCGATGTTGGAAGAGGCGGGAGAGCAGAGCCTCATCTTCGGAGAGGGCGACAATACAATTGCGGACGTCGCCCGGGGGCAGCATGTTGAATTCCTTGCGCAACCGGCCACTGGAACCGCCATCGTCGCTCACGGTAACCACGGCCGAGAGCGCATCGATCACCGGCTCGGTCGCCTCGGTGGAAATCACGGTCCCGGCCGCGGGCGCGTAGCGCTTAAGTCCCTTCAGCAAAGTAGATAGACCCGTGCCCCCACCAATGGCAACCACTCTTAACCCGGAAGCGTGCGCCTTGTCTGAGCCCGGTGAAGCTGTCAGGCCCTGCTGGATTCTCATCTGGAGATCCTAGTTAATCTCTTCGCCGCCGCTGGCCATGGGCAGTTCACCCGGGTCAGGATACAGGAGTTCCGTGAAGCGGGGGTCCTCGGCCAGGTTCTGGAAATCGGAATCATTGCGCGCCTGGAATCGCAGCGAGGGATTCAATTTGATGGCTTCGTCCAAATGCTTTAGAGAATCCTCCACCCTGCCCGTCAGGCAATCCAGAGCAGCCAATCCATAGATGACGTAGTCAGCTTTGGGGTTTTGTTTAACCAGCTTCTCGAGATGTTCGCGGGCGCTGACGTAGTCCCCAACATTCATCAGGGAAACCACGTAGTCGTAGTGCTCCTCGAGCGTCTTAAACTGGGTGGTTACCCGCTCCATGTGCTGGTTGCAGGTATTCAGGTGAGTGCGGGCGCGATCGGCCAGTTCTAGGCTGGGACCGGCAAGCACCTTCTGCAAAAGGCCCTTAGCCTTTTCGAACTTGTGTTCCTGCATGGCGCGCAGGCCGGCCTCGTAGTTTTGCACAGCCTGTGCAAAGCGGGGATCGTCCGCCAAGGATTTCTTGGGTTTGCTTGTCGTGGCCATCTGTAGCACTCGCCCTCGTAGCTTCGTAAGCCGTTTCCTATATTGTAATTAGAAAAACATAGTTGAGGATCTACTCTGGATCCGGTATGGGGCCGTATTCTTCACCCGGGCGGTCTGACCGGCTAGCGTCTGGTTCTTTCCTGTGGAAAACATGGGCCGCCGCACGCGAAAGGTTTATACCCGTGCGGAGTAGAACACGTCAACCTGACCGCCACTCTCAGGCTCCAGCAAAAGCGCGGGCCTGCGTATGAGCTAATTCAGCGAGGCCGACGACTCCAGATTGACTTGCTTCCACTCACCCTTGATGATGCCGGCGCGAATCTGCTTCGCGGTCTTGCCTTTTTTGTGCTCGGCATAACCGTAGTAGAGCTCCTTCAGGCAAGTGGCGCATTGGGCGCCGTGCGTATTCTCGAAGCAGCTGTGCAGGCTGTTGTGGCCCATGCGATCGCAATAGCAGTAGCACGGCTGCTGATGGAGAACCACCGGGATCTTCTTGGCCAAATCATAGGCATGGGTCTGATAGGGGTATTGGGCGTCTTCGCCCCAGAGCTGTTCTTTAGGCAGAATAGGTGGCAACTTGGTGCCCGCTCTCGGCGGCCCGGCATTATAGGCTGGAACCCCGGAGGGCTTGTCCTCGGTAGTCCACTGCGCCGATAGGGTTAGCGTCACAAAAAACAGGAATGCCAGCAGCAAAGCACGTTTGAGCATCAGGAGGTTACCTCGGTCCGGCTATTGTAACCTGAAGCAGGAATTCGCGGGAGCCCGGTCCAAGTTCCGGAGGATGATGACTTGGGGTGAGGAAATCTCCACAGGCAACCTGAGCGATTCTGGGGAACTTCGTAATACAATGAGAAACCATGCCAGATTTGGGGAACTCCCCACAACCTACTCTGACCCAGACCGTGCCTACCCTGGCAACGCCGGCGTCGCGTACGGCTCTACCGGTGCTAGCAGTTTGGCTCCGCGACCTGATTATCTCGCTCGCCATCTCGGCTTTCATCATCATCTTCCTGTATCAGCCTGTGAAAGTCGAAGGCACCAGCATGATGCCTTCGCTCGATGACCAGGAGCGGATCTTCGTTAACAAGTTCGTTTACCGGCTGGAGCCCATCCAACGCGGCGACATCGTTGTCTTCCGTTATCCCCGCGATATTTCCAAGAGCTACATCAAGCGCGTGATCGGCTTGGCTGGCGACCACATTCGCATCGAAGACGGGCAGGTCTATGTCAATGGCAAGGCGTTGGATGAGGATTATGTGCCAGCGGCTTATGCCGACGAGCGGTCGTATCCCGAGATGGTGGTACCGGCGAACTCCTACTTTGTCCTGGGCGACCATCGCAGCATGTCCAACGACAGCCGCGATTTTGGGCCGGTGAAGGAAACCTTCATTTACGGCAAGGCGGTGTTCGGGTACTGGCCGATGGATAAGCTGGGCCGATTGCGGTGAAGGTCTCAGATGGCAGATGTCAGGCGGCGCAGTGTAGTTTTTGCTGACTCCCGAGACCTGCGACCTGATACCTTCCCGGAAATTCACAATTGGTCTTCGGCTGCATCCCTGCTAAAATCTGAAAAATCCACTCCCAGGAGCAGGAATGCAGGCTATCCTTGCGCTGGAAGACGGGCGCGTCTTCCGCGGCAAAGGCTACGGCGCCAAGGGCGAATGTTACGGCGAAGTCGTTTTTAATACTTGCATCACTGGCTACCAGGAAATTTTCACCGATCCCTCTTACTGCGGCCAGATTGTAGTTCTCACCAATCCTGAAATCGGGAATTACGGCACCAACGTCGAGGACAACGAAGCTACTCGTCCCTATATCGAGGGGCTGATCGTGCGCGAGTTCTCGAAAGTCAGCTCGAACTGGCGCTCGCAGCAGGTCGCCGAGGAGTACATGGAGCAGTTCAAACTGCCCGTACTAGGCGACATCGACACCCGCGCCCTGGTGCGGCATCTACGCGACCACGGCGTCATGCGCGGTGTGATCTCGACCATCGAGAGTGACTCGGAGAAGCTGGTTGCCAAGGCGCGCTCCATTCCGAAGATGGACGGAACTGACCTGGCCAAGGTGGTCAGCACCAAGCGGCCGTACGTCTGGGAAACCGGTGAACGTTCGCACGAGCCAGTGGAAGTTGTGGGTGTGAAGGATGAGCCGGCCCGCTTCCACGTTGTGGCCTACGACTACGGAATCAAGCAAAACATCTTGCGCAAGCTGCGCGGCGAAGGCTGCAAGGTCACTGTCGTTCCTGCCGAGACCAAGGCCGAAGATGTCCTGGCTTTGAAGCCGGATGGCGTGTTCTTGTCCAATGGCCCGGGCGATCCCGAGCCTTGCACCTACGCCGTGGACAACATCCGACGCCTTATGGGACGACAGCCGATCTTCGGCATCTGTCTGGGACATCAGCTCATGGGAATCGCCCTGGGCGGCAAGACCTACAAGCTGAAGTTCGGGCACCACGGCGGCAATCATCCGGTCAAGCAGCTACGCACCGGAAAAATCGAGATCACGGCGCACAACCACAACTTTGCAGTGGACCCCGATTCGCTGCCGCAAAGCGAAGTCGAATTGACCCACATGGATTTGAACGACTCGACATTAGAGGGTTTGCAGCACCGGAACCTGCCGCTGTTCAGCGTGCAGTATCACCCGGAAGCGTCACCGGGTCCGCACGATTCGCACTACTTGTTTAAGGACTTCGTGAAGATGATGGAGGAGTTTAAGAAATTGTGAGGTCAAGTTCCAAGCATTCAATACTTGCAAAGTCTCACATCGAGGCGACACCTCAAAAATCGGGGCGACACCTCAAAAAATGCTGCCGAAAAGGCGCCAAAAGCGACCGAGCGCAAAACCGCATAAATGCCCAAACGAACTGACATCTCGAAAATCCTGATTATCGGCTCGGGGCCAATTGTGATCGGGCAGTCGGCCGAGTTCGATTACTCCGGCACACAGGCCTGCAAAGCGCTGAAGAGCGAAGGCTACGAAGTCGTGCTGGCCAACTCGAATCCGGCCACCATCATGACCGACCCGGAGTTTGCCGACCGCACTTACATCGAGCCACTCACCCGCGAGTATTTGACGGAGATTTTGCGCATCGAGCGCGAGCTGCTGGGCAAGAAAGGATTTGCCATTCTCCCTACCGTCGGCGGACAAACGGCCCTGAACTTGGCGGTCGAGTTGTCGGATGGCGGGGTGCTCGACAAGTTCGATGTGCAGTTGATTGGGGCAAATATCGGAGCCATTAAGAAAGCCGAAGACCGGCTTTTCTTCAAAGACGCCATGCAGCGCATCGGACTCGACGTGCCGAAGTCAGCGCTGGTCAACAATCTAAAAGACGGATTGGAGTTCTCGGGCAAGATCGGTTTCCCCGTGATCGTTCGCCCATCGTTCACCTTGGGAGGGACCGGCGGTGGTATCGCTTACAACCGCGAAGAACTCCTGGAAATTCTGGCGCGTGGCCTGGATCTCTCTCCAGTGCACGAAGTGCTGATCGAAGAGTCAGTGCTGGGCTGGAAAGAATACGAGTTGGAGGTGATGCGCGACCTCAAAGACAACGTCATCATCATCTGCTCGATTGAGAATTTCGATCCCATGGGCGTGCACACCGGCGATTCCATCACAGTGGCTCCGGCCCAAACGCTCACCGACCGCGAGTACCAGCACATGCGCGACGCGGCGATTGCTGTGATACGCGAAATTGGCGTGGAGACGGGCGGATCGAATATCCAGTTCGCAGTGAATCCCGGCACAGGGCGCATGGTGGTCATCGAGATGAACCCGCGCGTCTCGCGCTCCTCGGCGCTGGCTTCCAAGGCCACCGGTTTTCCCATTGCGAAGATCGCCGCTAAGCTGGCAGTCGGATACACGCTCGACGAGATTCCCAACGACATCACACGCAAGACGCCAGCCTCCTTCGAGCCCACACTCGATTACGTGGTGGTGAAAATTCCCAAGTGGCAATTCGAGAAATTCCCCGGTGCTGACGAGAGCCTTGGCCCGCAGATGAAGTCAGTCGGCGAAGTGATGGCCATTGGGCGCACGTTCAAAGAGGCGCTGCTCAAGGGTGTGCGTGCGCTGGATACCGGCCGGAAAATTGGCTCGGAAAAGATCGAGCCCAAGATTTTGACTCAGCGCCTGGTCACGCCTCATCCGGAGCGGTTGGCTTACATCCGCTATGCGCTGCGCCAGGGACATACTGTCAAGCAGCTCGCCAAGATGACGTCCGTTGATCCCTGGTTCCTCTACCAGCTCAAAGAGATTAATGACATGCAGCTGGAATTGGAGAAGCATCCCTTCGAATCGGTTCCGAGCGAGGTGCTGCGTGATGCGAAGAGGATGGGTTTCTCCGACGGGCGGCTCGCCGGGGTTTGGCGGCTGGACAATGGCAAGGGGTCGCAGGAAAAAATTCGACACTTGCGCAAGAAGCATGGCGTAACTCCGGTCTACAAGCGCGTGGACACCTGCGCCGCGGAATTCGAGAGCTACACGCCGTACCTTTACTCGACCTACGAAGAGGAAGATGAGGCGGCTCCAACCAGAAACAAGAAAGTCATCATCCTGGGCAGCGGGCCCAATCGCATCGGGCAGGGAATTGAGTTCGACTACTGTTGCTGTCACGCGTCTTTCGCTCTGCACGAGGACGGGTACGAGACGGTGATGATCAACTGCAACCCGGAAACTGTCTCGACTGATTACGACACGAGCGATCGCCTCTACTTCGAGCCTCTGACGCTGGAGGATGTATTCGCAGTTTATGAGCACGAGGCGTCTTCGGGTGCGCCGGTCGGCCTGATCGTTCAGTTTGGCGGACAAACACCGCTGAATCTCGCCCTGCCGCTGAAGGCCGTGGGGGTAAACATCATCGGTACCTCGCCCGAGTCGATTGACCTCGCAGAAGACCGCAAGCGCTTCGGAAAGCTGCTCGAAGAACTGGATATCCCCCAAGCTCCCGGTGCCATGGCGACGTCCATCGAAGAGGCTGTCGAGGGCGCCAAGCGCGTTGGCTACCCCGTGCTGGTGCGGCCATCGTACGTGCTAGGTGGACGCGCCATGGTCATTGCCTACGAGGAAGAGTCCGTGGTGCGCTACATGAAAGAGGCAGTCGAATATTCGCATGATCGGCCGGTGCTTATCGATCACTTCCTGGAGGACGCAATTGAGGTGGATGTTGACGCCCTCTCGGACGGCGAAGTTGTCGTCATTGGCGGCATCATGCAGCACATCGAGGAGGCCGGAATCCACTCCGGCGATTCCTCCTGCGTACTGCCTGCGGTCGACATTCCCGAGCCCCTGCTGGCCCGCATGCGGGAGTACACCTTCCGCTTGGCGCGCGCCCTCAAGGTGGTTGGGTTGATGAACATCCAGTTCGCGATCCCACGGATCAATGGTAGTTCCAAAGGGAATGGGTCGGACTCCGGAAAGGTGTATGTGCTGGAGGTGAATCCGCGAGCCTCCCGCACCGTGCCCTATGTATCAAAAGCGACCGGCGTGCCGATGGCAAAGATTGCCGCCCGGCTCATGACCGGACGCAAATTACGCGAATTCCTGCCGGAGAACATTGAGCGTGCTACGGATCTCGATACAGGGCGCTGCTATTATGTGAAATCGCCGGTCTTTCCATGGAGCAAGTTTCCGGGCGTGGATACGGTCCTGGGACCGGAGATGAAGTCTACCGGCGAAGTCATGGGCGTGGCAGACAATTTTGGCGAAGCGTTTGCCAAAGCGCAGGTCAGCGCGGGACAGAAACTACCCACGCAGGGCACAGTCTTCATCAGCGTCACCGATCACGACAAGCCGCAAGTGGCAGAAGTCGCCAGGCGCTTTGTTGACCTTGGCTTCAAGCTGGTGGCTACCCACGGCACTGCAGATGTGCTGGATGCGGCGGGGCTGGCGTGCGATCGAGTGTTCAAAGTGAAGGAGGGTCGCCCAAACGTCGTTGACCTGATCAAAGGCGAACGCATTCAGCTCATCATCAACACGCCGCACGGGCCGGACCCATACTTCGATGAGAAGGCAATCCGACGGGCTGCCGTCACTGCGCACATTCCGACCATCACGACGCTTGCCGCCGCACGCGCCGCCGCGGACGGGATTGCCGCGTTACAGCGAGGCGAGATCCACGTGCAGGCACTGCAGCACTTGCATGCCGAACGGACGGCGCAAAAAAGCACCGCGTGATCGGCTCGCATCCTTGTCATCCTGAGCGAGCCAGGAGCTTTCGGGCTCGAGAGCTCCCCTCGAGTCCAACGATCCCTACTGGGTGCTGAATTGGTCAGAGTGGTTTGCTGGTGGCTAGTGGCCGGTAATCAATGGCTAGCCAGTACCGGTTGATACGTTCACCGACCACTATCCTCTGTCCACTATCCACTTTTTCATGTGGCGCACGGGGGCCGGCGTCCTCAACCCGCTCTGGCTCGCTCTGGCTCAGGATGACGACTTTTTGTGATTTAGACCTGCTAAGCTAATGGCTGAAAGCTGAGGACTTATTCGATGGTTCTTCACGGCATTTTTCCTCCCATCACCACACCTTTTTACGCGGACGGCAAGATTTACTTCAAAAAGCTCGAGGCCAACGTCGACCGCTACTCGAAGGCGCCAGTCGCCGGCATCGTTGTTCTCGGTTCGACTGGGGAAGCGATTCTGCTGTCCGATGACGAGCGTCGCGAGGTGCTCAAGACGGCGCGCGATGCGGCAGCTCCCAACAAAGTTCTGATTGCCGGCACGGGGATCGAGTCGGCAAGCGAGACTTTGCGGCTAACCGAGTATGCGGCCTCGCTTGGCTATGACCTGGCCATGGTGCGCACGCCGCATTACTACAAGAGCCAGATGAAACCGGCCAATATGCTGGCCTTCTATCGCACGGTGGCCGACCGTTCGCCGCTGCCCGTGATCATTTATAACTTCCCGCAAGCCACGGGCTACGACATTCCATCTGAGATCGTGATCGAGTTGGCTGAACACCCCAACCTGATCGGCATCAAAGAATCCAGCGGCGACGTGGAGAAGGTGCGCAAGATGGTGGAACGTACGCGCCACATCAAGCGAACCGCAACCGTAACCGAGACGTTCGAAGCCGTAACTCCACGGATGCTCAAAGCTGCGAGTGACACTCGGCAGGGTGGGGAACTGGTCACCGCGGGCGCGCTTGCGAGCGGACCGTCGAAGGCATCCTCTTCTGCGGTGACGGTAATGGGCGGACTGAAGACTCGCCAGAAGGAAATTGGGTTTCAGGTTCTGGTGGGAGCCGCTCAGAAACTTGAACCTTCACTGCAAGTCGGAGCAGTCGGTGCCATTCTCTCCTTTGCGGATGCGGCCCCGACCGCATGCTATGAGATCTACGCTGCCTGGAAAGAAGGTGACATGGATCTCGCTCGCCTCAAGCAGGAACGCATCGCCAAAGCTGCCCAGCGCGTGGTTGGCGAATTGAGCATCCCAGGCGTCAAGTACGCTATGGATTTCAACGGCTATTATGGCGGCGTTCCCCGCCTGCCCCTGCTGCCGCTGACGGCAGATCTGAAATCTGAGATCGAGCAGTTACTGGGCAACATTCGCAACTGAACGAAAGGGAGCGGGAATGAAGCGTCCTCGTCCGCCCCTGTATAAGATCGGCGAAGAAATGAAGGCATGGTCAGCGGCCTTGCAGGACGAGGTTGCTAGCTGGCCTGGCGTGACCATAAGGCCTATGTTCGGCCTCTTTGGCGTCTACCGAGGAGGCAATATCTTCGCAGTGCTTCCCCGAACTCGCACCATGAACTTGCCCAACTCGATTGGCTTCAGGCTGCCGGAGGGTAGCGCTCGCCTTCGCTCTCGTGCTCGGCAAGATCCGAAAGTCCACTTCGCGCAAGGTGACAATCCTAAATGGTTAGTCTTCGAAATCACGCGTGACGACGATCTACGGGGAGCGATAGAGTGGCGCGCGCGATCCTTTGAAGCCGCCCGCTAAGCTTTCATTGCGATTTCAGAAGTGGCGCGCTATAATTGGAACGAACGTTCGAATAATTATGGCGACAGCCAGTGCAGCCAAGCCCGCCGCCCGCAGGATGCGGTCCTCCGCGGGGCCAGTGACGCGCTTTGACCGGCGCCTGGCCAAAATCCTGAGCCACGCTACCGACGTCTTCTACGAAAAAGGCTATGAAGGCGCCTCCATGCGCGACTTGTCGCGGGCCAGTGGCATGTCTCTGGCCGGAATGTACTACTACTTCGAATCCAAAGAGCGGCTGCTCTACCTGATCCAGAAGCATACGTTCATCACCATCATGGAGCGGTTGCGCGAGCGACTGGAAGATGAATCCGATCCTGAGTGGCGCATCCGCATTTTCATTCTCAATCACCTGGAATATTTTCTGGCCAACCAGAAGGCTATGACGGTGCTCTCCCATGAGGACGACGTTTTGAAGAACACCCGAAGAGGGGAGATTGCGGCTCTTAAGCGCGAGTACTACCGGATCTGCCTGGACTTGATGGACAGCTTCAAGCACGTCAAAGGACTAGAATTCTCCAGTCGTATTGCTGTGCTCAGTCTGTTCGGCATGATGAATTGGATTTACACCTGGTACAACCCTCGCGTGGATGGTGATGCCGATGAGCTGGCTAGCCAGATGGGCGGCACTTTTTTGCGGGGAATTTGCTCTGCCGATGGAGGCAGGGCAGCATCGAAGCGGAAGTAACAAACCGAGTGGGGTCGGCTTTTGTGGGTTATAGAACTGCAGACTCTGGAATGACATTGGGATTATTGCGTTAACTCTTCAGTGCAAGGAGTTTGGAACATGGCAACCACAGTGCAGCCTGGCGCCGGCGAGACCACGAAGCAGATGATCAACTACCGCACCGATGCCGGCGTCGCCGTCATCGAGATGAATGATCCGCCCGCCAATACCTATACCTATGAAATGAACCGGCAACTCGATGACGCGATCCTGAAGGCGCGCATGGATAACGGCGTGTACGTCATCGTGCTCACCGGATCGGGCGACAAGTTTTTCTCGGCAGGCGCGAACATCAAGATGCTGGCGAGCGTCGATCCGACATTCAAATATTACTTCTGCCTGCACGCCAATGAGACCCTGCTGCGGTTGGAGCACACACCAAAGTTGGTCATTGCCGCTCTTAACGGTCACACCGTAGGCGGCGGGTTAGAAATTGCGATGGCCGCAGACCTCAGGATCGCGCGCAAAGACGCGGGCAAAATCGGATTACCCGAGGTGAACCTCGGAGTACTACCCGGCACCGGGGGAACTCAGCGCCTCTCGCGGCTAGTGGGCAAGAGCAAGGCTATCGAACTGATGATTACGGGGAACACTTTTTCCTTTGAGGAAGCACAAGAGCTGGGGATCGTGAACGACATCTTTGAGCGCGAAGGCTTCATGGAAAACATCATGGAGTACGCACGCCAATTCTGCCCGCCCAATAAAGCCGCCAAAGCCGTAGGACGCATCAAACGCGCGGTGCAGACCGGTTGGGAGATCCCCCTGGAGTCCGCATTGGCCGTGGAACGCGAGAACCAACAACTGCTGTTCCAGAGCGAAGACGCGAAGGAAGGCCTGGCGGCATACGTGGAGAAGCGCCCCGCGACGTTTACAGCAAAGTGACCGCGTCTGCGCGGCGTGAGCGAAGCGGGCGCCGCGCGCGGTCATCCTGAGCGAAGCGAAGGATCTAGTTGTGTGGAGGCGGGTCTCTGACCCGCCTGCAGGCGTCAAAGACCCGTGCACAAAAGAAGAAGACAATGCTGACAGCTAGCAACACGAGAATTCAACCCGGGCGCCTGTTGA
This sequence comes from Terriglobales bacterium, assembly GCA_035272945.1. Taxonomy (GTDB): domain Bacteria; phylum Acidobacteriota; class Terriglobia; order Terriglobales; family Acidobacteriaceae; genus Gp1-AA122. Next base: position 38,267 of record DATEPX010000017.1, on the reverse strand, counting down.
TCGATGGTCAGTGGGTGGACGGATCGAGGAAATTCGACACCATCAATCCCGCGACAGGTGAGGTGTTGACCCAAGTCGTGGAAGCTTCAGCGCACGACGTCGAAAGGGCGGTTCAGGCCGCGCACAAAGCTTTCGAAGATCGCAGCGGGACGTGGCGGAAGATGTCGGCTAGTGAGCGTGGACGGCTAATCTGGCGCTTGGCCGACCTGATCGAGAAGAACATCGACGAACTCGCCGAACTCGAAACGCTGGACAATGGCAAGCCCATTTTCGAGTCTCGCTACGTTGATATGCCCATGGTCATTGACGTCCTGCGTTATTACGCGGGATGGGCGACGAAGATCCACGGCCAGACCGTCAATACATTCGAGACGGCGTTCACTTACACGCTGCGCGAGCCGGTCGGTGTAGTCGGGCTGATCATCCCCTGGAACTTCCCGCTACTGCTGGCCTCATGGAAGCTGGGTCCGGCGCTAGCCTGCGGTTGCACGGTTGTTCTGAAGCCCGCCGAGCAGACACCGCTAACGACTTTGCGCATGGGAGAGCTGGCCATCGAAGCCGGGATCCCGGCGGGTGTGCTGAACGTTGTTACCGGTGGACCGGAGGCCGGTAAAGCAATGGTTCGGCATCCGGGCATCGACAAGATTGCCTTCACCGGTTCAACGTCAGTCGGAAGAGAAATTATGAAAGGCGCCGCCGAAACGCTTAAGCGGGTCACCCTGGAACTTGGCGGCAAGTCGCCCAACATTGTGTTTGCGGATTCTGACATCGACAACGCGGTGAAGGGGGCCATCAACGGCATCTTCTACGGCAAAGGCGAGGTCTGTAATGCCGGGTCGCGCCTGTTCGTCGAGAACAAAGTCAAGGATGAATTTGTCGAGAAGCTGGTAGGCCGGGCCAAGAAGATGCAGCCCGCCGACCCGCTCGATCCCAAGACCCGCATGGGCGCTATCGTCAGCCAGGAGCAGATCGAGACCGTGCTTGGCTACATCGAAGCGGGCAAGAAAGAAGGCGCCAAGCTGGTCAGCGGCGGGAACCGAGTGTCGGTGGACGGCGGGAAAGGCTACTTCATCGAGCCGACAATTTTTGCTGACGTCAAGAACGAAATGAAGATCGCCCAGGAAGAGATCTTCGGGCCGGTGCTGGCGACTCTGAGTTTTGATGATGTAGATCAAGTCATCGCGCAGGCCAACCAGAACCCTTACGGTCTGGCGGCGGCAGTGTGGACACGCGATGTAAAGAAGGCGCACAGCGTCTCACGACAGCTCAAGGCTGGCACCGTGTGGATCAACACTTATGGATTGATGGACGCCTCGCTGCCCTTCGGCGGATACAAGCAGTCGGGCTTTGGACGTGAGTTAGGTATGCATGCCATCGAGCACTACACCGAATTGAAAACGGTCTGGCTGAATATGGGATAAGGAAGCGCGCCGAACGCGCGACGAGGTTATATGCCAGGAAAAGTAGCCAAAATCGGAACCTTTAACGACTGGGTAGGTCTGTTCGACGAGTGGCGCAAGGACGTGGGGGTCAATCGCGACGAGATTGCCAGCTTCAAGTTCGACACCCTCTATGGCGCGATCGAAACGGAAGAAATCCAATTCGGCTCGTTCAAGGGCCGTCGCAAGTGGGAAAACCTCCGGCAGGTGCCCACGCAGCAGATGCGCGACGCGCTGATGAACCTGATCGTCTACCAGGGCGACACGGAGTTTGCCAGTGTCGAGCAGCAGCGGCATCTTTTTGAGACTGCTCCCACCGATTGGGATCGCCGAGCGATCACTCGCGTGATGATCGAAGAGATGCGACATGGCTGGCAGATGTGTGCGCTGTTGATCGATCACTTCGGTTATTCGGGCAAGGTCGAAGCACAGAAGATGCTGGAACGGCGCGCGTTTGAGAACAAGCGTTTGCTCGGCGCCTTCAACGTTGACGTCGACAACTGGATGGATTTCTTCACCTACACTGATTTCGTCGACCGCGACGGCAAGTTTCAATTGCAGATGCTGAAGTACTCAGGCTTCGCACCGCTCGGGCGCTCCATGTCGTACATGCTCAGAGAAGAAGCTTTTCACATGGGCACGGGCAACGACGGCCTGCGGCGCATTGTTGAGGCTGGCGTGATTCCAGGGTGGCTGATTCAGAAATATCTGAACAAGTGGATTTCTTCTTCTTACGACCTGTTTGGCACGGATCATTCCTCCTCGGCACACTGGGCATACGTTTGGGGAATCAAGGGTCGTTATGACGAGCCACAGAACCGGAGCGAGCCCGACCTGGATGACTTGAACGACTACAACCGCACGCTGTACCAGAAGGAAGTGGCCGGGCTGATTGAACGCTTCAACTCTGTGTTGAAACCTGGCGAACACAAGCTGTACGCGCCCGATATCAAGTTCAATCGGGCAATCGGGAAATACGCGGGACAGAAGTTCCATGCCAAGACAGGTGAACCGCTCGACGATAAAGCATACGAGTTGCACGTGAAGGAGTACATGCCGGGACCCCAAGACAAGAAATTGCTGCTGGAGATTATCGCCAACGAGAAGAAGTGGATCGCTCCGAAAGAAGGTGCGCGTGATCCATTCGCGACCATTGCCGAGCCCCGGAGGTCGGCGATTAATCTGTAGCGGTCTTTGCTCTGCCGGACGGCCGAGGTGGCCGTCCTCACATGTTCCATCTGAATGAGCCAAACTCAAGCACGATCGGCTGAAACTGCTTCTCGTTACACACTGGGCGAGCTGATGGTGGCCCGCGCCGCTCGCGAGATTCGCGACGGCGAGGTCGTGTTCGTGGGGATGCGTTTGCCGCTGCTTGCGTTTGTCGTCGCGAAGAAAACGCACGCGCCAAATGCAGTCGGACTGTTTGAGAATGGCGTGATCCGAGCCACGCCCGCCCACGAACTGATTTACACCATGGCCGACCCGCCGAATATTCTGGGAGCCACGCAGTGCCTGGACATGATGGGCGTCATGAGCCTCTTGCATTCCGGGCGCGTGCACCTGGGATTTCTCGGGGCCGCGGAGGTAGATCGTTTTGGCAATTTGAATTCCACTGAGGTCCGTGGACCCAAAGGCCTGACCCGATTGCCGGGTTCCGGTGGGGCCTGCGACATTGCGTCCCTAGCACACCGGTTCGTCGTTCTCTTGGAGCATGCCAAGCAGAGGCTGCCCGAGAGTGTTTCCTTCGTAACCAGCCCCGGAAACGGAGATGGCCGTGGCTGGCGCAAGCGAGTCGGCCTGCCGCGCGGCGGTCCGGCGGCGGTTATCACCACCCAGGCTGTGCTGCGCTTCGGCGAAGACGGGGAGGCGTATCTGGCGTCCGTACATCCGGGGATCGAAGTGGACGATATCCTAGCGAACACGGGCTGGCAGCTGCGCGTTTCCGAAAGTCTCGCATCTACGCCAGAGCCGACCGCACCCGAATTGCAGGCAATTCGCGAGTACGACAAGGAAGGTTTCTGGACGAAATAGTCTCCTGTGGCGCGGACGCCCTCGCCCGCGATTCAGGCGGTGTTCTTATGGCGACTCAGGCGATCGCAACCTATTCCCGGCTGACTGTGGAATTTCATCCACCCGTCGCCCGCATCAGCCTGAACCACCCTTCGCTCAACGTCATTGACGTGCTGATGATGGAAGAGTTGCTGCAGGCGATCACAGAAGTCGAATCCCGGAAAGATGTTTCCGTCCTCGTGCTCACCGGGCAAGGCAAAGCCTTTTCCGTGGGTGTCGATGTCGGCGCTCACACTCCCGACAAAGTCGAGGGCATGCTGGGCAAGTTTCACGGCGTAATCCGGGCGCTGATCGCCTCGACAAAGGTGACGATTGGAGTTGTCCACGGACACTGTCTGGGCGGTGGGGCTGAGCTGGCCATGATTTGCGATGTGGTCTACACGACAGAATCTGCGCTTTGGGGATTTCCGGAGATCAAGCTGGGATGTTATCCGCCTGTCGCTGTCACCGCGCTAGCGGCTATAGTGGGACAAAAACAGGCTGCCGATCTGATCTTGACCGGGCGAACGATTTCCGGAACCGAAGCGGCGGCAATTGGCCTGGTCAATCGAGCGGTATCTGACAATCGATTGCTAAGGACGGTCGAGGAAACCGCCGTTCAACTCGTCAAGCTGAGTCCGGCGACGCTCGCGATTGCCAAGAAGGCAATCTACGCTTGGGATTCGGTGCACTTTGATAAAGGACTGGCGCGCGCTGAAAAGATTTATCTGGAAGAGCTCATCAAGACGCAAGATGCGCAGGAAGGCATCGAAGCTTTCCTGCACAAGCGCGAGCCTCAATGGAAGGGCAAGTAACGCCATGGCCAAACTACTTGCCATGCGCGACGCGATTGCCGAACTGGTGCCCGACGGCGCCAGCGTTGCGCTGGGCCTCCAACTAGAGCAGATGATTCCGTTTGCCGCCGGACACGAAATCATTCGACAGAAAAAGCGCGATCTGACTCTGATTGGCCCGATTTCCGACATCCTCTTTGATCAGTTAATTGGAGCCGGCTGCGTGCAGCAAGTCATCGCCGCCTGGGTGGGGAACGTAATGATGGGCTCCGCCTATAATTTTCGACGCGCCGTCGAACAGGACGGCATGAAGGTCTTTAACCTGACCAACTTCACCGTCGCGCTGGCCTTGCAAGCCGGTGCGATGGGAGTTCCGTTCCTCCCCACGCGCACGGCATTAGGAAGCGATGTAACGAAGGGCAATCACTTCTTCTACCAGATTTTCTCTCCCTTTGAAGGCAAAGAGCCGCTGTGGGCGGTGCGCGCGTTGAATCCAGATGTCGCGATCGTGCATGTGCAGCGCGCCGATCGCGACGGTAATGCGCATTGCTGGGGTAATTTCGGAGTCATGCTGGAAGGAGTACGTGCGGCTAAGCGTGTGATTGTCGTGGCGGAAGAGGTTGTCGAGCCGGAGATGATCGCCAGTGACCCCAACCGCACGGTTATTCCAGGATTTCTGGTGAACGCCGTGGTGGAGTCGCCGTTGGGGGCGCACCCCTCGCCGGTACAGGGTTACTACAAACGCGATGACGCGTTCTTCCGGCAATATCACGAGCAGACGAAAACGAAAAGCGACAATGATGCGTGGCTTGCGCGCTGGGTATACGGCGTGGGCGATCGCCGCGCCTATTTGAATCAGTTGGGTGCATGCCGGGTTGAAGAACTGGGCGTGAAGCAGCATGCCTATGCGGTCCCGGCCGACTATGGATACTAAATGATAGCTGAGGGCTGACAGCTGAAAGCTGTTCATGAAAAAAGAACTCATCGAGCTGAAAGTCAACGGTCGCACCCGCGAGCTGGCCATCGAACCCAGCAAACTGCTGCTGGATGTGCTGCGCGAGGATCTGCAGCTCACTGGATCGAAGCGCGGCTGCGATGACTCCTCTTGCGGCGCCTGCACCGTGCTCGTGGATGGCACGCCTATGCTTTCCTGCACGCTCCTGGCCGCTAGTTGCGAGGGACAGGAGGTCACTACGGTCGAAGGCATAAGTGAGCATGGCAGTCTGGCGGCTATCCAGAAAGCCTATGGGGACTGGGGCGGAGCGCAGTGCGGGTATTGCACACCGGGATTCATGATTACTGTGAAGCATCTCTTGAGTGTGAATCCGAACCCCAGCGAGCAAGAGATTCGAGATGCGCTTAGCAGTAATCTGTGCCGCTGTACTGGTTACAGTCAGATGTACGAAGCAATCAAGGCGGCTATAGAAGCGGAGCAGAAGGGAACGGCGGCAGCCAATTAGCTTCACCGCCGAGAACGCCAAGAATCGCCGAGTTCGTTTTCCTCTGCGCTCTCGGCCTGCTCGGCGGTGAACCAACAGAAAATGTCTGACTTCAGCATAATCGGCAAACCCATCGCGATGGTGGACGCCGCCGGCAAGACCACCGGTGCGGGCAAGTACACCGACGATCTCAGCGTCCCCGGCATGCTGGTTGGGAAAATCCTGCACTCGCCGTATCCGCACGCGCGCATCAAGCGAATTGACACCAGACGGGCTAAAGTCCTGGATGGAGTCGTGGCCGTTGTCGCCGGCGCCGATGCGCCTAAAACTTACGGCATCCTTCCGGTGGGACACGACGAAACAGCGCTTGCCGTCGACAAGGTGCGCTATGTTGGCGACAACGTGGCCTGCGTGGCAGCTGTAGATGAGCCCACCGCGGAGAAGGCTCTGGAACTAATCGACGTGGATTATGAGGTTCTGCCCGCTTACTTCGATCCGGAAGAGTCTATGAGGACGGAGACTGACCTGATCCACAATGGCAAGCCGCACAACATCGAAAAGGATTACCACCACGTTTTTGGCGAGCCTGAAAAGGCTTTTGCAGAAGCGGACTATGTGGCGGAAGGACGGTTCATTGCCAATGAGGTCACGCACGCCGCCATGGAACCGCATTCCACGCTGGCATCATTTGAACTCGATTCCCATACCGGAAACCTGGGTCGGCTGACCGTGTGGTCTTCCACGCAAGTGCCCTATTACCTGCAGCACAAGCTCTCATTGGTGCTCGAAATGCCCATGTTCCAGATTCGCGTGATCAAACCACTCGTGGGCGGCGGGTTTGGCGGCAAGAGCGAAGTGATTCCCCTCGAAATCATCGCGGCAGTCGCAGCCCGCGCAGCGCGCGCTGCGGTGAAGATCACCTACACCCGGGAAGAGGTCTTCTGGGCCCACCGTGGGCGGCCGCGGACGATCGTTGATCTCAAGACTGGCGTGAAGCACGATGGTCGCATCACTGCTGTGAAGGCGCGGGTGGTGCAGGATGGTGGAGCCTATTGCTCGTACGGCGTGGTGACTATTCTTTATTCGGGCGCGCTGCTGGGCGCCTTGTACGACATTCCCAACATCCAGTACGACGGTTATCGCGTGCTGACCAACAAGCCTGCCTGCGGCGCCATGCGTGGACATGGCACCGTGAACGTGCGCTTCGCCTTCGAATCGCAGCTCGATGAGATCAGCGCGAAGCTGGGCATTGATCCCGCGGAGATGCGACGTCGCAATCTGCTCAAGCCGCCGTGTGTCACCATTAACGGGCTGCGCGTGCAGAGCTATGGCTTGCCGGAATGCATTGAGCAGGTAGTTGGGCGTTCCGGATGGAAGCAGCGCAAAGGCAAGCTGGGCAAGGGAAGAGGACTGGGATTAGGTTGCAGTCACTATGTCAGCGGCGCGGCCAACTCAATCATCCGCTCCGACATGCCGCACTCGACCGTAAACATCAAAATTGATCGCGATGGCGGTGTGGTGGTTTACACGGGTGCGTCGGAAATCGGGCAGGGCTCCGACACCATGACTGCGCAGATTGCAGCAGAGGTGCTGGGGTGTTCGCTGAGTCGCGTGAAAGTCGTGGCGGCAGATACAGATCTGACCCCTATCGACATCGGGTCCTACTCCAGCCGGGTAACGTTCATGGCGGGTAATGCAACGCTGCGTGCTGCCGAGGAAGTGAAGAAGCAGATTGCTTCGGCGGCGGCGCGGAAGATGAACTGTGCTGTGGAAGATCTGGTGTTCCGGGACGACTCGGTTTTCCAGAAAAGCGCGGGCAAGAATTCCCGCGTCACATCGATTGAAGCTAGCGCAAGCGGACGAGTCGAGGGGCAGATCCTTCGCGGTTCGCTGCAGCAGAAGCGAAAAGAAGAAGGTTCGAAAGCCTGGATGTCGTTCGAAGAAGCGGTCGTGGCCGCCATCGACTTCCATGGTGCGCTGACCGGAACCGGTTCCTACGCACCTCCTCCGGAAGCTCGTGGCGGCAAGCATAAAGGAGCCGGGGTAGGTCCGTCGCCAGCCTATTCATATTCCGCTCAGGTAGCCGAAGTCAGCGTGGACGAAGATACCGGCGAAGTAATCGTCCACAAAGTATGGGCCTCGCATGATTGCGGGCGAGCGCTGAATCCGGTTGCGGTCGAAGGGCAGATTATCGGATCGGTTTGGATGGGCCTCGGGCAAGCGCTCCAGGAAGAGATGGTCTGGAAAGACGGGATGCTCATGAATCCCGGGCTGCTCGAATATCGCAGCCCTTCGGCGATCGAGTCGCCGGAGATCGAGCCCATTATCGTCGAGAGCATCGATCCAGAAGGCCCATTTGGGGCAAAGGAATGTAGCGAGGGATCGCTGGCGGCCACGATTCCAGCCATCGCCAATGCAATTTATGACGCAGTTGGAATTCGCTTGCATGAGGCGCCCTTCACGCCGGAGCGGGTATTGGCAGCCCTGCGTGCGAAGAAGAACGCGAAACCCATCAACATGACCGAGGGCATCGATCCGACTGCCCCCACGCGGTTTCGCGAGCATGGCGGATCGCTGTGGTTCCGGGGCAAGGGACCGGAGCGGCATCCGCTCGACCCCGCGCGGCGCGACACCATAGTGGAAGCCGGGGGTGACGATTGAGCCTCCCGCAATTCAAGCTGCGGCGCCCGCGGAGCCTCGAAGAAGCAATTGGATTCCTGGCAAAGCACGCGAGCATCCGCGTGCTTGCAGGCGGTACGGATCTGATTCCCTCGATGCGTCAGAAATTGTTTGAGCCACAATATGTGCTCGATATTCGCCATATCCCAGAACTGAGGGGCATCCGTCCGCAACCCGGAAATGGCGTCGAAATCGGCGCTCTGACCACACTCAACATCATTGAGCATTCTGAATTCCTGCGGCAGCACTATCCGGTCCTTACCCAGGCCGCCGCGACCGTCGCATCTCCGGTGCTGCGCAATATGGGAACGATTGGCGGGAATATCTGTCTCGACACTCGCTGCCTGTGGTACAACCAGTCGTTGACCTGGCGGAAAGCTTGCGGCTTCTGCATCAAGAAAGATGGGGATCTCTGCCATGTCGCACCCGGCGGGATGAAGTGCTGGGCAGCCTTTTCGGGAGATACACCTCCGGCTCTCTTATGCCTGAATGGCGAGATCGAGATTGCCGGTCCATCGGGTGTGCGCCGGATGCCGCTGCAGGAGTTTTACACGGGGGCTGGTGACAACTACCGCAAGCTGCAGCCGAACGAGTTGCTCACGCGGATTTTCTTGCTCGAATCTTCGGCCGACTATCGTGGCGTATACCGCAAGCTGCGTGTTCGAGGTTCGATTGATTATCCGCTGGCTGGAGTAGCAGTCGCACTGAAGAAATCCAACGGCCACATTTCGGACGCGCGCGTTGCCCTCACCGCCGTCAATCCTGCGCCCACACTGGTCAAGGGAGCAGCGGCCGCTCTAGAAGGAAAAGCGATCGATGAGGAGCTGGCAGAATCTGTAGGTGAGTTGGCCGCCAAGACCGCCAAGCCGCTGACCACATCGGCGCTAACTCCGGAGTATCGGCGCGAGATGATTCGAGTGTTCACGAAGCGAGCGCTCTTAGCGGCTGGTAATGATTGAGGTTCTCAGGCCAACGACCGACGTCCAAGGACAGACCACGCACTTGATCACCGACTGCCACATTCATATCCAGCCCATGGAGATGTTCAAGCCGCAGGCGCTGGAGTTGATGAAACAAAAGCGAGCCAATTTCGAGGAAATCGCCGAGTTCTGCCGCTCCCCTAAAGCTTTCCTGAAATATCTTGATCGGGCCGGTATCGACCGGGCGGTGCTCATTAACTATGTCGCGCCGGAAGTGATTGGGTTTACCGCAGGCGTAAATCAGTTTGTCTCCGACTACGCCAAGGAAAATCCGCAGCGCTTGATTTCCTGCGGAAGCCTGCACCCGCGGCACACCTCGAACATCCTGGCGGATGTGGAGCAGATCCTGCGACTGGGCATTCGTATGATCAAAATCCATCCACCGCACCAACTGCTTTTTCCGAATGACTATCTTAGCGGCGTGAAGGAACTGGAAATCATCTACCGGGCCGCGGAGGCAAATGGAGTGCCAGTGATGTTCCACACCGGGACGTCGATCTTTCCAGGTGCCCGCAACAAATATGGCGACCCGATCTACATCGACGACGTTGCCGTGGATTTTCCGAAGCTGAAAATTCTGCTGGCCCACGGCGGGCGGCCACTGTGGATGCACACTGCGTTTTTCCTGGTACGCAGACATTCCAGCGTTTACCTTGACATCAGCGGAATACCGCCGAAAACTCTGCTCAAGTACTTCCCGCGCCTACATGAGATCGCGGGTAAGACCCTGTTTGGCACGGACTGGCCGGGACCGGGCGTGCCGGATCTTAAGAAGAATCTGGATGATTTCCGCGCCCTGCCTCTGGACAGCTCAGTGCGGGAGCAGATCCTCACAAAGACAGCCTTGAGTATCTGGCCAGCCTAAGTTGATCAATGAGGTGTCATCGTGAGCGAAGCTAATGCTCTGGGACGGAGAGTAGCCGGCTCGAAGGATTGGATTTTCCCGTCGCTTATATAATTCCGTTTCGCAAGTAATCAAATCTCATTAAATACGGTTTGCTTCGAGGTCTTGATGCGCATTGCAAAATTAGCCTTGCTTGCAATCCTAGGCGGGACCGTGCTCGTAGGAATGGCTCAGACCGCGAGCGACTCGCAGAAAGTCGAGTACACGCCCGGTTTGGATTTGAGGTCGCTCGACCGGAGCGTCGATCCGTGCGTGGATTTTTATCAGTTCGCCTGCGGCGGGTGGCTGAAGAACAACCCCATTCCTCCTGACCAGACCAGCTGGGGCCAGGATTCAAAGCTGCAGGAACAAAACCGGCTGATCCTCCGCCAGATCCTGGAAGAAGCGGCCCGGCCAAGTCCTGAGCGCACACCGGTTCAGCAGAAGATCGGTGATTACTATGGGGCGTGCATGGATGAGCCGGCAGTCGAACAAGCGGGCGTGAAGCCGCTCCAGGCGGATTTGGAGCGCATTGAGGGACTGAAGTCGGTGCGCGATTTGGCCGCATACTTGGCCAGTTATCACGAGCGCGATGTTTTCACCGTGCTGCCCACCGCGACGCTCTTTTCTTTTACCTCAGACCAGGACTTCAAGGAATCCTCGCGATATATTCCTGAGGCCGACCAGGGCGGAATCGGGCTGCCCGATCGCGACTACTACACGAAAGGAGATGCCAAGTCGCAGGAGATACGCAACGGCTACCTGGCGCATGTGCAGAAGATGTTCGAACTGCTGGGGGAAAAGCCAGACGCAGCCGCCGCGAACTCGCAGACGGTCATGCGTCTGGAAACCGTGCTAGCCAAGGGATCGATGACCCGGGTTCAGCGGCGCGACCCGGCTAGCCTCTATCACAAGATGACCCGGGCAGAGTTGCAGGCGCTGACGCCATCGTTTGATTGGAACACGTATCTCGCCGGGGTTGGATTGGCCGCCTCGCAGTCATTGAACGTCGTTGCCCCGGAGTTTTTCAAGGCGCTGGAACAGGAATTGAAGTCAGAACCTTTGGATGCCTGGAAGACTTACCTGGGCTGGCACCTGGCGCATTCCAATGCGCGTTATTTGCCGGCGGCATTCGTGAATGCTGATTTCGACTTCTTCAGCAAAACAATGGGCGGGCAAAAAGAGCTTCAGCCGCGCTGGAAACGCTGCGTGCGCTTCGTGGATCGCGATCTGGGCGAGGCGCTGAGCCAGATTTATGTCGAGAAGACGTTTGGCCCAGACGGCAAACAGCGCACGTTAAAAATGGTGCAGGAAATTGAAGCAGCCATGGAACGGGATATTCATCAGCTGCCGTGGATGTCGGAGGCGACCGAAAAGCAGGCGCTCGACAAACTGCACCTGATTCGGAACAAAATTGGGTATCCAGACAGGTGGCGCGACTACAGCTCGGTTTCCGTTCGGCGGGATGACGCGCTCGGGAACGTGCAACGATCGGTCACGTTTGAGTTTCACAGGCAGCTGAACAAAATTGGCAAGCCGATCGATCGCGGAGAATGGCAGATTACCCCTGCCACCGTCAATGCCTACTACAACCCTCAGATGAACGACATCAACTTTCCTGCCGGTATGCTGCAGCCTCCGTTTTTCGACAAGAAGATGGATGACGCCGTGAACTACGGTGACATTGGCGGAATCATTGGCCACGAGCTCACTCATGGTTTCGACGACGAAGGCCGGCAGTTCGATGGCCAGGGCAATCTACGCGACTGGTGGACTGCAGCCGATGCCAAGGAGTTCGAAAAACGCGCCAGCTGCGTCTCAGATCAGTATTCGCAATACACGGTCGTGGACGACATCAAGATCAACGGCAAGCTCACTCTGGGGGAAGACGTCGCCGACTTGGGCGGGCTCACTCTGGCGCTCATGGCCTGGCAGGACGCGACCAACGGTCAGAAGCTGCAGCCCATCGATGGCTTCACTCCCGAGCAACGCTTCTTCCTTGGTTATGGCCAGGGCTGGTGCACGAATGAAACTCCCGAGCGGCTGCGCATGCGGGCGGCAATGAATCCGCACTCACCCGATAAGTACCGGGCCAACGGAGTAGTTTCCAACATGCCTGAATTCCAGAAGGCATTCGGCTGCAAGGCGGGCCAGCCCATGGTGCGAGCCAACCAGTGCCGAGTCTGGTGAGCGTCCGCTGCTTCGGCGGAATCAACTTTTCCAATCAGAGCACAAAGAATAGAATGCCGCTTCCGTTCACTTGGGCAAATGAACTCCGAGTGCTCGCGGAGTTTCAAATCTTCGGCGCCAGACTCAATACTCAATTCCCGCAGCGCGCAGTTGCGAAGCGAAGCAATTCGAGAACTGGAGGTCTTTGATGAAGCGGTTCCTGTGGCTTTCTCTGTTCACCCTGACATGCGCCGCCTGGGGGCAGGCCGCCCCGTCAGCGGATTCCGGCCGACTGTTCCTTCCGAAGAATTTCGCGTGGGGGTACACGCAATTCGACGTTGCTCCGCCGCATAACGAGCCTGATCCGAACTTATGCGCCGCCAATGCCCGCGATTTCGGCGGTGTCAATGCTCCTTGTAATGCCTTTGTGCGCTACATGCTGTGGGGATATGTGGAGTTGCGTCCATTTGCCCGAACCCCTCTGCGACGGCTCATGTTTTTTGGCGAACCACGTTTCCTGTTCGGGAAGAATGTGCCGCAGTCGCTGTATACGTGGTCGATGGCCGGGATCGGATGGGAGCGGTCGTGGGGTGCGGGCATCGAAATCGGACACGGATTCGAAGTCCGCGTGACCCAGCACTTTCTTTTTCAGCGATTCGGCTCACGAGATCGCTACCTCGGACCCGCCGACTTGGGCGTAAACGGGCCATGGGGACGCTATACCGTGATCGGTGTCAGGAAATATTTCGGATACAGGAAGGAAGGCGAGTAGCCGGCAGGTGGGCTTTAGTGAAGGGGCATTCGCTATTCCGTATCACCCCTAGTCGCAAGCAGATAAACAGCCGCTGAGCTCATGCTATGCTCAAATTTCGAGCTCATGGCCTTGCCTACTCCTGGAGCTTCAAATGATTCGCGGGAGCCGCTCGACGTTGCTGCGGCCGTGGCCAGCATCCCGTTCCAGCATCCGGAAGCGGCGCGGCAGAATCTTTCGCGCGCGGCAGCGCAAGTTTCTCCCGGTGTGGCAGCCGCTCTGCCGGCCTTGCTGCTGGAAATTCCCGATCCTGATTCTGCCCTTATGCTCTTTGACCGGCTGGTTAGCGAGCCAGGAGGAGACATGGTGCGGTTGTTGGAGCGCCAGAACTTCCTCGCGCACTACGCCATTGCTGTCTTTGGACACAGCCGCTATCTGGGCGAAACGCTGATCCAGAATCCCGACCTGCTGCAGTCTTTTCTGCGAGAAAAAAACCTTGATCGAAGTTTTTCGCGGGAAGAGTTTCACGAGGCTCTGGCACGCTTCCGGGCGAGGTCGTTTGAGACAGATGTGTCGTTGTTGCTGGCACGTTTCAAACGGCGCGAATACGTGCGCATCATGTTGCGCGATGTATTGAAGATCGCGCCCCTGGCCGAGACCACAGCCGAGATTTCTGCACTTGCCGATGTGCTGATCGAAGACGCGCTGCGGGAAGCCGACAGTCATTTGCAGCGGCGGTATGAGACTCCGCAGCATATCGACACGGAAGGGCGCTTGGCGGACACCGCTTTCACGATTCTTTCCCTGGGCAAGCTGGGCGGGAACGAGTTGAATTACAGCTCCGACGTAGACCTGCTGTTTGTCTACGGCGACGGCAAGGAGCCGCCGCAAGCTTCCATCTCGAACAAGGAATATTTCATCCGCCTCGCCCAGCAGGCTACCGAGATACTCTCGCGCGTCACCCGGGAGGGACCGGTGTTTCGCATTGACCTGCGGCTTCGTCCGCAGGGGAATGAAGGTGAGTTGGCAGTCAGTCTGGGGCACGCTCTGCGTTACTACGCGGAGACGGCGCACGATTGGGAAAGACAGGCGTTGATCAAGCTGCGCTATTCGGCCGGGGATCCCCTGCTGGCGCGAGAGTTCATCCGGGGCGTGCAGCCACATGTCTATAGCGAGCGGGTGAATTTCGCAGCCATCAAGACTGCACTGGTGTCGCGGGAAAGGATGCACACTCGCAGGCGCCGTCCAGTCTTGCACCATGATCATGGACTGGACGTAAAACTCGATCATGGCGGTATTCGCGATATCGAGTTTCTGGTGCAGTGCCTGCAGAGGGTCTATGGGGGCGAGGAACCCTGGCTACGCTCAGGCGGCACGCTATTTTCGCTGCAGAAGCTGCATGACAAGCAACATATCAGCGGGAAGGAGTTTCATGAACTGACCAGCGCTTATGTTTTTCTGCGGCACTTCGAACACCGGCTGCAATTGCGGCAGGGGCAGCAGACGCACCGGTTGCCTAGTAATCCGGCTGAATCAGAGATTCTGCGGCGGTCGATGGTGCGCTTGCTCACGGGCGAAGATCGCTCCGCCGACATGCTGGAAAACGTACATCGGAGAATGGCTGCAGTAGCTGAGATTTATAACCGGATCATTTATCACCAGCAGGCGCGCAAGGACCAGGAGTCGGCCGATGCGGAGTTCCAACTGCGCAGCCGGGTTGAGCTTAGTGGGGCGGACCAGTCGAACCAGCAGATCCTGGAACGGCTGGCAGCGGATGCGCCTGCACTCAACGAAGTCGCTCGCCGCGGTGATCTCAGCCTGCAGGCGCGCCGGAACCTGTACCGGTTTCTAAGTTCAGCGTTAACGAGTTCGGAGCGATACGCTGTCGTGGTACGGCATCCGGAAGCGGTGGCGCGGGCTTTGTTGTTGTTCGATACGAGCGATTACCTGACTGACCTCCTCATTCGGCACCCCGAAGAAATCGTCACCCTCGCCGAGGCCACGGAGCCGGCGTCGCGCATGGGAAGCGGTTACTTGTTCGATGGGCCGTTTGGACGGGGTTCCGCGTCACGCGATCCGGTGTTTGCCTATGTGGCTACCTCATCCGCCCCTTACGGTGAAAAGCTCGCGCTGCTGCGGCAGCATTACCGACATAGGACGTTTGCCGGCGGGGCCAAGGACATTACTGAATTGCGAGATGTCTACGAGTCTCTGGCAACCACGACAGCCGCCGCAGAAGACGCGATTGCGGCAGCTTTCGGGATTGCTGAGCAGCCGGACGGTCTGGCGGTGATGGCGCTGGGGCGGCTGGGGACAGGGGAGTTCGACCTGCTCTCGGATGCGGACGTGCTGTTCGTGGGGGAAGAGACATTCGATCGCGCCGCCCTAACCAAATCAGCTGAACAGATGATGCACGCGCTGGCGGCCTACACGCGCTACGGCATGGTGTTTCCTGTCGATCCGCGATTACGCCCGCGGGGTGGCGAAGGCGAATTGGTGGTCACCCCGAAACAGCTGGAGGCTTACTTTGGGCAGGAGGCGCAAGCCTGGGAAGCATTGATGTATACGAAGCTGCGCTTCATCGTTGGCTCGCGCCGAGTTGGGGAGCGAGCCAGTGCGGCAATCAAAGTATTGTTTCAACGCTTTCGGGCAGATTCGAATTTTCTGTCTGCAGTCCGCGAGATGCGGACGCGCCTGGAAGCAGGAGAGAAGAGTTTCAAAACCTCTCCCGGTGGAGCCTATGACATCGATTTTATGGTCAGCTACCTGCTGATCAAGAATGGGTTGCGCGAAACGAGCGGAAGCCTGCGTGACCGGCTGTGGCGATGTGCGGATGCAGGTATTCTGAGCAAGGCGGATGCGGGGCGGCTGGACCACGCCGCTGAGTTGTTGCGAACCGTGGAGCATGTCGTACGGCTGGTGGTGGGCCGGACCCGCAAGTGGCTGCCCGGCACAGAGCACGCGCGGCGAGTCACGGCAGAATTGACGTCAAGAGTATTGAGACGGGAATTCGCCGAAGGACTAGAGGCGGAGTTGCAGCGCAATATGCAAGAAGTACGTGAGATCTTCCAGCACGTGCTGGCCTAGCCCATCACCCCTTGGCTGGCGGAAACCGGCATCCGCGGCCGGCGGCTGCGCTGTACCAGCCAGATGATGAATGCCACGATGAGGCCAATACAGATCAGCGGGGGCAGAATAATGGCGAGCAGCCAGCGGGTACCTTCCAGCGAAGTACGGTCGCCGGTTACACTGGCCTGAGGCTGGATGCGCACGGCTCCGGCCACGGTCGTGACATCGCCGCCAATCCGCGTGCCGCTGTCTACGCGAATGTTGCCCCAGATGCTGGTGACGTCTCCCGCCACTTCGGCACCTTGCTCGATAGTGATATTGCCGTGGATGGCGGTCACATCGCCGGCGGCTTGACCGCGCACGTAAATCGAGCAATTGATGCACGTGACCTCGCCGACTTTCTGGCCCGGGCCGACGCGGATGTCGCCATTAAATTGCGTCAGATCGGGATTTTCCTTGGCCCACGCAGATGCAGCCAGAAGCAAAGAAAACAGTAAACAGCCGAAAAAGTAGCCAGTAAATCGCGTCATGCTTGTCTCCTGAAAGCGGGGCTGAGGCCGGCATCCGAGATTATGCCAGAGATTACCAAATCCTCAGCAAGAGTTAGAGGTTAGAAGGGCGATTTTCCCGGCGTTGTGACGTCGTCACCGGAGGTTGTGATGTACGTCATTTCTCCTATGTTCACGGCATTCTTTATAATCGGGGGGTTATTCCAACGCTTCCGGAGGTGTATTCATGGCAGGTTCTTACAACGGTGTTCCGGTGCCTCGCGACGGCGCCCGGATTAGCTATGACAACGGGCATTATACAGTGCCCGATAACCCAATCATTCCATTCATCGAGGGTGACGGCACGGGCCGCGACATCTGGAAGGCATCGGTGCGCGTATTCAATGCGGCCGTGGAGAAGGCCTACCGAGGCAGGCGGCACGTGGCCTGGTTCGAAGTGTTCGCCGGCGAAAAAGCAATGAGCAACTTCAATACCTGGCTGCCGGATGACACGGTCAATGCCATTCGCGAATTCCGAGTTGCTATTAAAGGGCCACTAACAACCCCTGTGGGCGGCGGCATTCGTTCCTTGAACGTCGCGCTGCGACAGATTCTGGACCTCTATGGCTGCGTGCGCCCGGTGAAGTATTACAAAGGGACACCTTCGCCGGTGAAACATCCCGAGCGCATGAACCTGACCATCTTCCGCGAGAACACGGAAGATGTTTATGCCGGGATCGAGTGGGAGCAGGGTACGCCCGAAGTTGCCAAGCTGATAGATTTCCTCAACAAGGAAATGCTGAAGGGCGGCAAGAAGCAGATTCGGCTGGACTCGGGGATCGGCATCAAACCCATTTCCGTGACCGGAACCAAGCGCCTGGTGCGCATGGCTATCAAGTCCGCTCTTGAGACTGGCAAGAAGAGTGTCACGCTGGTGCACAAGGGCAATATCCAGAAGTTCACCGAGGGCGCCTTCCGCAAGTGGGGTTATGACCTCGCGACTGAGGAGTTCCGCGACAAGGTTGTCACCGAGCGCGAGAGCTGGATTCTGGATAACAAAGATAAGAATCCCAATCTCACAATCGAACAGAATGCCAACATGGTCGAGCCTGGGTTGGAATTTGCGGCCGAAGAGTTCAAGAAATCCGTCTATAAAGAAGTCAAGGATGTGCTGGACAAGATCTACAAGACACACGGCAACGGCGCGTGGAAGAAGAAGCTGATGATTAACGACCGCATCGCGGATTCCATCTTCCAGCAAGTCGTGACGCGTGCAGACGAATATCAGGTGCTGGCCACGCCCAACCTGAATGGCGACTATATTTCCGATGCTTGCGCGGCGCAGATTGGCGGCCTGGGGATCGCGCCGGGCGCCAACATCGGGGACGGGTACGCAATCTTTGAAGCCACCCACGGCACAGCGCCCAAGTACGCCGACAAGGATGTCATCAATCCCGGTTCGGTGATTTTGTCGGGCGTGATGATGTTCCGCTTTATGGGCTGGAACGAAGCAGCCGACCTGATCGAACAAGGCCTGGAACGCACCATCGAGCAGAAGAAGGTCACGTACGACTTCGAGCGGCTGATGGAAGGCGCCAAGAAAGTGAAGACCAGCGAGTTCGGCAACTACATCATCGAGAACATGGAAGCCGGGGTTCTGACCGCGGCTGATTAGGTGATCTCGCAACCCGAGGGAGCTCATGAAATGTGCGCTCCCTTACTGAAACCACAAAGGGCCTCGAAGGGCAGTCGCCCTTTTGTGGTCCTGTGTGCCCTCTGTGGTTTAGACTTTTCGGCGTAATTCCCCTTTTCCGCGCAGCAGCGCGGCCATACGAGAAAGGACTTCTTCCATGCGCAATAAAGTGACAATTGTGGGTTCAGGCAACGTGGGCGCCACTGCGGCTCACTGGATGGCCTCCAAGGAATTGGCGGACATTGTGCTAATTGACATCATCGAAGGCGTGCCGGAAGGCAAGGGGCTTGACCTTCTCGAGGCCATGCCCATCGAGAAGAAAGATTCGTTCGTGCTGGGTACGGAAGATTATGCGGACACCGCGAACTCCGACATTGTTGTCATCACCGCAGGCGTGCCGCGCAAGCCGGGTATGAGCCGCGATGACCTGCTCAACATCAATCACAAGATTATGCGTGACGTAGTGGGTAAGGTTGTGCAGTATTCGCCCAACTGCATCCTGATCATCGTTTCTAATCCCCTGGATGCCATGGCGCAGGCGGCGTACAAGTTGAGCGGCTTCTCGCGGAATCGCGTGATCGGCATGGCGGGCGTGCTGGATTCTGCCCGCTTCCGAGCATTCATTGCGCAAGAATTGAAGGTAAGCGTGGAAAACGTGACCGCGTTTGTACTGGGTGGACACGGCGATACCATGGTGCCGTTGCCGCGCTATTCCACAGTCGCGGGTATTCCGATCACCGAACTTATGGATTCCTCAACCCTTGAGCGACTGGTGCAGCGTACACGGGATGGCGGAGCGGAGATCGTAAAATATTTGAAGACCGGTAGCGCGTATTACGCGCCCTCGGCGGCGGTTACCGAAATGGTCGAGGCCATTCTGAAAGACAAGAAGAAGATCCTGCCCTGCGCTGCCTATCTCGAAGGCGAATATGGATTGCAGGGACTTTTTGTCGGTGTGCCGTGCAAACTGGGCACCCGAGGTATCGAGCAGATCATCGAAATCAAACTCACACCCCAGGAGAAAGCCGCGCTGGAGAAGAGTGCCGGTGCGGTGAAGGAGTTGGTGAGCGTGATCGGGGTATAAGAGCAGTTCTCGGTGAATCCCATCCGCAAGGGCGGGATTTCTTTTGCACGATTGACATTGTGTGGGGACGGGTCTTTGACCGGTCCTGCGCGGGTCAGAAACCCGCGCCCACACGTTAAGCGCGCTCAATGGTCACGGATTTCAGAATTATATCCTTCATGGGCCGGTCTTGCCGGTTGCGTGGAAGCGCAGTGATTTTGTTCACCACGTCCTGACCTTCGGTCACTTCGCCGAAAATTGTGTGCTTACCGGTCAACCACGTCGTGGGGGTGACCGTGATGAAAAATTGCGAGCCATTTGTGTTCGGACCAGCGTTCGCCATGGCCAGCTTGCCGGGTTTGTCGAATTTGTGTGGCGAACCCTTGGTTTCATCTTCAAACTGATAGCCCGGTCCACCCATGCCGTTGCCTGCGGGGTCGCCACCCTGAATCATGAAATCGGGAATCACGCGATGGAAAATGGTGCCGTCATACAGGCGATCTTTGCTCTTCTTGCGCGAGACCGGATGCGTCCACTCACGCTTGCCTTCGGCGAGTTCGATGAAGTTAGTGACCGTCTTGGGAGCCTCTTTTTCAAACAGGCGGCAGACGATCTGGCCTTCGGTGGTGTCGAAAACAGCATACGTGCCGGGCTGGCGGGTCATAAGAGTCCTTTCTTCAGTAATAAAAAGCGAGAGCGAGGATGCCCTCGCCAGGGCCGGCGAGACGCCGGCGCTACTTGGAGGGCGGCTTTGCCGTTGCCGCGCCTCCACGTTCGATGGTGATGTGGCTGATTTTCACGGGACGGAAAGGCCGGTTATCGCGGGGATCGCTAGCCATCCGGGCAATCTGCTGCACGAGGGTCACCGTGGCAGGATCACACTGGCCAAAGATGGTGTGGCGGCCGTTCAGGTGCGGCGTAGGTACCTCGGTGATGAAAAACTGGGAACCGTTAGTATTCGGTCCGGAATTGGCCATCGCCAGACGGCCAGGACGATCAAACGTCAGGCTAGGCACGATTTCATCGCGGAACTTGTAGCCGGGATCGCCAGAACCATTGCCCGCCGGGTCACCACCCTGAATCATGAAGTTCGGGATTACGCGGTGGAAGATGGTCCCATCGTAGAGAGGTACTCCATGCTTGGTGGCGCCGCTTGCCGGATTCTTCCAGTCTTTGGTACCGGTGGCGAGACCGATGAAGTTGGCTACCGTTTCGGGTGTCTCCTTCTCGAACAGCCTGCAGCGCATTTTGCCGGCTGTCGTGTCGAAGATGGCAACCGGTTCTCCCGAGGATGCTGGTTTGGCTGCGGACTTGCGTGGAGCGTTTTTGCTAGCCTGCGAGTACATTGCTAATGAAATGCAGATAAACCAGACGATCATCAAAAGCTTTCGCATTCAGCACTCCTGAGATATTCACCTTGGCCACGGATTAGCACGGATACACCCGACTGTCTCTATGGGCTAGGCGCGATAAAAGAATTGTACGACAGGCAGTTCACTGGCTGCGTGTCTCGCCAGCCTGCATTTGCTGGCTGACGCGTTCGACATCTCTCATGACCCGCAACAGGTTCCCGCCGAGAATCTTCTTGATGTCCTCATCTTTGTAGCCCCGATCAAGCAGCGCCTCGGTGATCTTGGGCAGGTCGGCGGCGGAGTTAATGCCTTGCGGCAGTGCGCCGCTCACGCCGTCAAAATCCGAGCCCAGGCCAACGTGGTCAATGCCGGCGATCTTAGCGATGTGGTCGATGTGATCGACTAACGCCTTCAACGGGGGGCGAGGAATTTTGGCCAGCCATTGCTCTTCGATGGCTTCCGCGTCCATGTATTCCGGTTTCTTGCCTTCGGCTTTGTCTTTGGCAAGGGATTCTTGAACGGCAGCTTCCCGCTCTTTGCTCTGGGCGGCGTCGGCCTTCAAGAAATTCTCGTCAATGAAGCCTGCATAGAAATTAACCATGACCACGCCATTGTTTTTTGCCACGGCGCGCAGCATGTCATCGGTCATGTTCCTTGGCGCACTGGTGAGGGCCCGCGCTGAGGAGTGTGACGCGATGACGGGGGCTTTGCTTATCGCGATCGCATCCCAGAACGTTTTGTCGGCAACGTGGGATATGTCGACCATCATGCCCAGGCGGTTCATCTCCAGGACAACTTGCTTGCCGAAGTCGGTGAGGCCGTTGTGATGCTGAACCTTGGGATTGTTGATGTCGCCGGAGGAATCAGCCCAGTCGTTCGTGTTGGACCAGCTCAGGGTCATGTAGCGAACACCGATACGGTAGAAATCACGCAGCAGTCGCATATCATCTTGGATAGCGTGACCGCCTTCGACTCCCATCAAGGCAGCAAATTTCTCTTCTTGGTGAGCGCGCTCAATATCCGCGGCGGTGAAGGCCATCATTATCCGGTCGGGATGGCGGGCCGCCTGCTCGTAAACCGAGTCGATCAGGTCGAAGGCTTGTTTAGCATAGTTCGTTGGCGGCGTAGTTTGTGGGTCCACCCAGATTGAGAAAAACTCGGCCCCCAGATTGCCGGCGCGGACTTTGTCCAGGCTGATCTGCCCTTTGTCGTGGGGATCGGTGCTGCCGATGTCGAAGCCACGTTCAAGAAAGCGCTGGGGAGTGTCGGCATGCGTGTCCACGACAATAGCAGAGTCATGCAGGGCCCGAGCATGTGCGCTGACCTGCAAAGTGTCATTCTGGGCAGCTGCTATCGTACAGGTGAAGACGAACAGGGAAAGCCAGAGTCGAGAATCAGGTTTTAGCATGAGGTCTGAGCGTCCTGGAGTTCAGGCGCAAAGGATGGATTGTATACGGGCTTGGGGCTGGATGGAAATTCGAGGAACTACTCCGCGCGGGTCAGAGCGGCATCTACGGGATGTTGAGTTGGGAAAATAGTCTGGTTTTGCCGCCAATCGGAATAACGATAGGAAACCATCACGTGAAAGACCCATTGGCGCCGCTCTTCTTCGGGCTCGACCAGGCCGAGCGCCTTCAAGTAGAACAAGTAACTTTCGACGAAGTGAACTTGCGCCTTGCTCATGCCGCGACGCTGCAAGTCAAGCGTGATGCCCGCCAAGTGCGACGAGGCGGTCTCACCTTTCTCTGGAGCCGCATTGCGATTGCGCCGTCGGAGCTTGCGCTGTACCTTCACGGTGCGGACAGCGGAGTTCACCTGAATTTGGCTGTGGAACTGGCGGTAGTAGGCCTGGCTCAAATCTTCGACGAATTCCCGGGTCCAGGGACGGCAATAACGGCGAGTGGGGTCGAGGCGCGGATCGAAGCGCAGGAATTCACTTTCGCGGATCGGGACCAACTCTTCGCTGGCCTTCAGTTGTTCTAGTTCCTCGTCATCGGCAATCCGGGGAAGCTCCTGGCGATCGATTTCCTCATTTTGACGGAGCAGAGAATCATGAGATGGCCGGAACATGGGGTTCCAGCGCACGCGGCGGAAGTTCCGTTTTGAGGTCCGCGAGCGCTGCGCCGTTCCATTGTGGTGCATGGCAAGGACTTCGCCGCAGAGAGCGAGAGTCAAGAGTGCCAGCAGCGCAATGGAGCGTTGGAGTTTTGCGCGCAACGAAGTGGCCTCAATTCCGGGGACTGCCTGTGGCTTAAGGCAGAATGCGATTGTAACCCGGAGTAGGAAGAAAGCAAGTACTCAAGAAAGGGTAACTATCGTTACCAAAGATATGCGGGAGTGCAATTACGGAAGAGAGATTACCGATCTCTGGCCTGGAGACTCGACAGCTCGATTTCCCATGTCGTCGTCTTGAGCGAGCGTTGACCCCGCGAAGGATCGCGCAGCAGGACCTGGAATTTCCGCTGCACGTCAGATCCCTTCACGAGCTAGCGCCGGTTCAGGATCACGACATGCCATTTGAGCGGTGAGATCCCTCGCTACGCTCGGGATGACCGCGTGCGGCACAGACAGCCGCGCAAACGCGGTCACTTCCAAAAAAGGTCGCCGATAGCCTGCACGATTACCTCGCCACCGACTTGCGCTATCGAGCGGGTCAGGGGAATGTCCTTGGGACAAACTTCGACGCAGTTCTGGGCGTAGCCGCACTCCTGGATGCCGCCGTCGCCCATGAGGGCGGCCAGTCGTTCGCGTTTGAGGGCTTTTCCTGTGGGATGCGTGTTGAAAAGGCGAACTTGTGAAATGGTGGCGGCGCCCACGAATCCGGTGCTCTCGTTGAATTGAGGGCAGGCTTCCATGCAGCAACAGCAGGAAATACAGCGGGAGAGCGGGTACGCCTGCTCCTGATCCTCCAGGGTGAGACGTGGGCCGGCTCCCAAGTCATATGTACCGTCAATTGGAACCCATGCTTTTACGGCTTTGAGATTCTCAAATAGGACACTACGGTCTACCGACAAGTCACGGATCACCGGGAATTTGGAGAAGGGCTCGAGCTTGATGGGCTGTTCCAATTGATGAACCAGCGCGGAGCAGGCCATGCGAGCGCGGCCATTGATCAGCATGGCGCAGGAGCCGCACACTTCTTCCAGGCAGTTCGAGTCGTAGGTGATGGGCGTCGTCTTCTTGCCGTCGCGCGTGACGGGCTTAGCAGCAATGTCCATCAGGGACGAGGTGACGTTCATCCCGGGTTTCCAGTCGAGCTCGAACTCTTCCCAGTACGGCCCGGATTCCGGGTTGTTCTGACGTTTTATGCGAATAATGACGTTTTTGTTATTAGCCATGAGTATCGGTCTTCTTGTTGGTGTTAATTCCTAACACCTGGCATGTCGTTCAATGACGTAAACACCCGCTTAAAATTGCGAGCACGCCGCACAGCATCAAGACCACTACGGTCAGCCACGGAAGCAAGTGGAACGTTAACAAGGGCACGATGACCAGAACCACGCCCGTGGCGATGTACAGCACGCTTAGCGTCGAGTTCAGGTTGCGTTCCAGATGCATTTTGTCCCTGTGAGTCAGTACTTCCTGGTCCGCGGCGGAATCAGCGAAATGTCTACAGGCTCGAATTCAAATTTGGGCTCGTCAGCATCCGCAGCAAAGCTGGCCTTGGTTGTCTTGAGCCAATTCTTGTCGTCACGCTCCGGGAAGTCTGGCTTGTAGTGAGCGCCTCGGGATTCGTCTCGCATGGCAGCACCCTGGGTGATCACTCGCGCCAGTTGCAACATGTTGTAGAGCTGGCGTGTGAATACAAAGGACGTGTTCGCCCACTGGGTGCGGTCGCTCAAATTGACGTGCTGGTAGCGCTCCAGCAATTCGACAAGCTTGGCATCGGTTTCTTTCAGATTTTTGTTGTAACGGATGACTGTGCAGTTCTTGGTCATCACGTCGCCCAGTTCGCGCCAGAGCAGGAACGGATTCTCATTTCCGTCCGCCTTGATCAGCTTGGCGTTGATTTCTTCCTGGCGCTTGCGCTCGGCATCGAAGCAGCCGTTACTGGTGGCGCTGGTTGAATTCCGAGCGTATTTGATCGCTTCCGGTCCGGCAACGAAGCCACCGAAGATGCAGGAGACCAACGAGTTTGCTCCCAGCCGGTTGGCGCCATGGTACTGGTATTCGCACTCGCCAGCAGAATAAATTCCGGGGATGTTTGTGGCTTGCTTGAAGTCCACCCAGAGTCCGCCCATGGTGTAGTGCATGCCGGGGAAGATCTTCATGGGCGTCTCGCGCGGATCGTCGCCGACAAACTTCTCGTAAATCTCCAGAATGCCTTCCAGTTTGCGGTCGAGGACCTTGCGGTCGATCTGGGTCAGGTCGAGATAGACCATCGGCTTGCCATCGATTCCGAGGTGATACTCGTAAACCACCTTGTGAATAGCGCGGGTAGCCACATCGCGCGGGACGAGATTGCCGTACTTCGGATACCATTCTTCGAGGAAGTACCAGCGCTCGCTTTCCGGGATGGACTTGGGATCGCGCTGGTCAGCTGATTTTTTGGGCACCCAGACGCGTCCCCCTTCGCCGCGGGCCGATTCGGACATTAACCGCAGCTTGTCTTCGCCGGGTATGGACGTCGGGTGAACCTGGATGAACTCGCCGTTGGCGTAGTAGACACCCTGCTGATAGAGAGCCGACTGGGCCGACCCCGTGCAAACTACGGAGTTAGTCGACTTTCCGAAGATTGCGCCGATGCCGCCGGTGCAGACAATGATCGCGTCCGCGGGGAAGGTGCGCACCTCCATAGACCTCAAATCCATGGCGCAAATCCCACGGCACACGCGACTGGAATCAATGACGGCCGAGAGGAATTCCCAACCTTCGTACTTGGTGACTTTTCCTTCGGATTCATAGCGGCGCACTTGCTCATCCAGCGCATAGAGCAGTTGCTGGCCGGTGGTTGCGCCGGCGAATGCGGTACGGTTGTAGAGCGTTCCGCCAAAGCGCCGGAAATCAAGGAGGCCCTCAGGAGTGCGATTGAAGGGGACGCCCATGCGATCGAGCAGGTCGATAATGCCAGGTGCCGCCTCGCACATCGCCCTTACCGGCGGTTGGTTCGCGAGGAAATCGCCGCCATAAACGGTATCGTCGAAGTGCTGCCAGGTGGAATCTCCCTCACCTTTGAGGTTCTTGGCAGCGTTGATGCCACCCTGGGCACAGACGGAGTGGGAACGCTTGACGGGTACGATGGAGAACAGATCCACCTGCCCGCCCACTTCGGCGATCTTGATGGTGGCGGAGAGTCCCGCCAGGCCGCCGCCGATGACTATGATTTTCGGATTTGATGCCATGTCACTCAAATTCCAATCTGCCGGGATTCAACCCGGTTATTAACCTATGAGAAGCGATTGTGCGGCACTGGGCATGGGCTGCAACGGCGTCTTCAGGAACGTATACATCGTGGCCGCGCCTGCGGCGACGAAGACCACCGCGATGGCAAAGCAAATGTAACCCCACTTGCGGCGTGCGTTGTCACCGCTGGTAATCCCCCACTTAGCCGCGAACAGCCACAAACCATAAGCAAAGTGCCAGGAAGCCGCTACGATGGCGATCGCATAAAAAGCAACGATCCAGGGATTCTGGAATTCCATCTGTACCTTGGGAAAAGCAACGGCAGGCTCAGCGAGAATATGCGCTCCGTAGAAACGCAAATGCCAGACGTGATATCCCATGTAGAAGAACGCGATCGCACCGGTCCAGCGCTGGGCTGCATACATCCAATTGCCCATCCAGGGATAGTCGCCGACGTTGGTTTCTCCGCAATACCAGATGTAAAAGCCGTACAGTCCGTGAAACGCGATGGGAATCCAGATAAAGAACAACTCCAGAAAGAAGACGAACGGAAGTCCGGCAAGCAGGGCGACTTGCTTGGTATAGGCCGCCGGGCCCTGCGTGGCGACGAAATTGGAAAAAAAGTGCTCTACCAGAAACGCGCCAATGGGGATGATGCCGGTCAAGGAATGCAGCCGGCGCAGAAAGAATGAATAACCCTGACCGGCTCGCAGGGGGGCGACGCCGCTTGTGACTTGGGTCGGAGTCGCTGGACTGGCCGTTGTTGCCACAGGACTGCTCCTTGTAGGTTCCAGGATGGTGACGGAACCTTTCATTATCTTGGTGCCACAGAAATGAAGTCAAGAAAAGAGAGAGTTTAGAATCCAGCGGAACACAATGATGTGACGGCGGTCACCGATGATGCGTGAGGCCGCCTGACTTGGTTCTGGCTGCATCGCATCTCATTTTTGGTCGTACCACGACAGAAATTTGCGGAAGGCCGCCCCACGATGGCTGTAACCCGCCTTCTCTTCCGGGGTAAGTTGCGCGAAGGTTTTCCGGATTTGCGGGAAGTAGAAGAGCGGATCATAACCGAAGCCGCCGGAACCGCGAGGGTGGTCCAGAATGATGCCTTCCGCCTCGCCAGGAAAGGTGGCAATGGTCTGGCCGTCACGTGCGGCGGCAATAACACAGACGAACTTTCCCGTTCTGCGGTCTGCAGGAGTGCCTTCGAGTTCGCGGAGAACGCGCGCATTGTTGGCCTCATCGGCGGTGTTGTTCTCAGCCCGGTGTGGTTCTTCGGCGGCGTAGCGGGCTGAGTGGACGCCCGGGGCGCCACCCAGAGCGTCTATTTCCAGGCCGGAATCGTCGGCGAGGACGATTTCCTCGGATACCAAGCGGCTATAGTGCTCGGCTTTCTTGCGAGCGTTAGCCTCGAAGGTCAAGCCATCTTCGATTGCGACCGGAAGGGAAGAGAAGTTTGGGATGGTTTTTACTTCGACTCCGTGCGACTTGGCCGCACCCGCGAAGTCACGCAATTTGCCGGGATTCGAGGTGGCGATGAGGATGTGTTTCATGCGTTAGGCGTCCGGCCCTCGGCGCTGGACTCTAGGTAAAGTGTGAGTCACGAACCTACCATTTGCATGTAGTCATCCTGAGGGACCCTGGGTCGGGAAGGATCTCGCGCGCACTACCCTTAACCAGTGCCCGCCAGATCGTTCGCGGGTTGCAAGCCCGCTCAGGAGGGCGACATAGATTCTGATCGTCTCTTGTCCGTTGCGATGACACCTACTATGAGAACTACACTGACTCCCGATATGACTCCTCCCAGCGTGCGGTCCCATGTGCGGATCAGAGTAATGCGCACGCGGTTGTTGCCCGGTGGGAGCGCAAACATCATTTGTCCGGTTACTTCGTGCATTTCAGTCGGGACAACCCGGCCGTTCACCTCCACTCTCCACGCTGGATAATTGAAAAGGCGCAATATGGCGCGGCTCGGTTGGGTCACGTCGGCAGTGAAGGACCTGGTCTCCGGCGACCATTGCTGCACGTGAACCCGAACTTGGCCGCCTCCTTCCACCACGACTTTACGGACGTCCTGCTTGATCTCGTAAGGGTCGGCTCCGGTCGGGACATATTCGTCGGTGCCCTCGTAGCCCTTGCCTTCTTCGAGGTTATCGTGCATTTCGGCGATATCGTCCGCGCTATCCCACCAGGGCGTTTGGATTCTGTGCCAGCCGAAGAGGATTACGCCAATCATGAGAAGGCATACCAGTGTTCGCCCTATCCAGCGTCGCATTCCCAGAGTGATCCATAGGGCGAACGCGAGGTTGAGACACAGCAGCCAGCGCCAGGGCAATTGCACAAAGCGGAACTTGGGGAGATGTTCCCAAAAGAACGAAGTGATCGAAAACATCAGCAGTACGGCTGCTGCCGCCCACGCGGTCAGTGTCCACCGGAGCTGCGGCTGATCGCGACGTCCTTTGCGTGCGAGGAATACAGCGCCAAGCAACAGGACCATCTCGCTGATCGCAACCGTCGATACGAGCAGGTTGAAACGATTGTGGTCGGGGTCGGCGATAATCGTGAACAGGAAGTTGTCTTTTGGGCGCACGCCGGGGGAGAGCACTTGCGCGATGTTTACCCACTTTTCTTCATAGGCAGCAGGCATTAAATAGAAGCCAGACAGCGCAGCCCCCACAAGTACCGCGCCGCCTCCATAGAGCAAAATCCGCGGTGAGCGTCGAACGATAGCTACAACCACGACCAAAAGCGCGAGCGAGTAATTCACCATCACTGCGGAAGGGGCATTCGTCAGCCATGCGCCGGCTACGACCAGCGAAAGTGGAACAATCGTCTTACGGCCTTCGGGTTCGGCTCGCAGAACGAAAAGCAAAAGCAAGGGAAGCAACGCGCTGGCCAGCAACTCAGCGAGCGCGCTCCGCCAGTAGACGATCACGAGGTGGTAGGGGTTCACCGCGTAAAGAGCGGCAGCAAAGATGGCATCCACTCGCGAAAGCCATCGCCGCGCGAGAAGAAACATGGAAAAACCGGCAGCGCTGAGAGCGATCCAAATGAATGCCGGAGCAACCCACGCCCAGGGAAGCACGAATCCCAGCAGCCCGCCCAGTATCCAGGAGGCAGGCGGATAGAAGAGAAAACGCGCCTCGCCGTAGCCGTAATGAGCCATGGCCGCCCACCGGGGGTAAATGATTCCTTGCTGCCACTGGGTGACTACTTCCATCCAGGAGTTGAGGTGGAATTCGAAATCATGCCCGGATGGGTTGCCGAGAAAGAACATCGGCCCCAGCGCTGCAAAAGCGACCACAGCAATGATGCTTGCAGGGAGAGGAAACAATTGAGCCAGGCCCGCTTCCCTGGCGTGTTCTTCGGTGGGAGGCATCGTCATCGTATTGCTGGGAAGGTGAATTAGAGAAGCCGCTCCATTTTTGA
Source organism: Terriglobales bacterium (assembly GCA_035272945.1). Taxonomy (GTDB): domain Bacteria; phylum Acidobacteriota; class Terriglobia; order Terriglobales; family Acidobacteriaceae; genus Gp1-AA122. The sequence goes on along the minus strand of DATEPX010000017.1, from coordinate 8,644 downwards.
AGTGCCGGCCGGTTTTGGTGTTTCCCGAACCAAGCATAGAGCAAAACCGGTCTTGAGTGGGTTACAACGTGCTGCGATATACTCAGCCCTAGCTACTCTCGCATCGTCGGAGTCGTGAATGTGCGTGTGGTCTATTCGGAGAATCCTTTGTGCGCTCAGCTTTGGCGCTGTATTTCTTGGAGCGGGCGCTTCCGCGCAGTTTCTTCCCGCTCCCTCCAACGGTGCTCCTTTCGGGCCGCTGGAACAATGGCGAAGCGCAATACTCACCGGAGACATGCTGACACTGAAGATGCTCTATAGTGTGAATCCCGCGGCTACGATTGGAGCAGGGAGTAACGAAACACCCATCAATGCTGACGCGGAAATCAGCTTTTGGCGCGGACTCAAGGTCCAAAGTATCAATCTTAAGATCGATCAATCGGACTCGCCGCGAAGTGGACTTCATCAGGTTGTTTTCGTGGCCGAGGTGAAGTCGGCTGCCAAAGCTCCCCTCCGTACGGTTTATGTTTCGGAAGGGCAGTTATGGGCTCAACAAGGCGAGCAATGGCGCATTGTTGCAGCTAAACGCGGAGATATCGCGCGCTTGGAACAACCCATTTCCACCAATAAGGATTTGTATCCCGCGGGCGTCGATGCCAAGTCGGAGATCAAGGGTGCGCTGCAACACGCTTCGAAGAGTGGAAAACATATTCTGCTCGTCTTCGGCGCAAACTGGTGTTACGACTGCCACGTGCTAGAAGCTGCTTTTCACCGGCCTGATCTGGCTCCGCTACTGGACAAAAACTATGAGATCGTGCACGTCGATGTGGGCGAGGGCAACAGAAACCAGGACTTGATGAAGCGGTATGAGGTGCCAATGTCCAAAGGTATACCCGGGCTTGCCGTCCTGGACAGCGCTGGGAAACTTCTCTACAGCCAGAAAAACGGCGAATTCGAACACGCGCGTGCATTGGCCCCAGAAGACCTGGAGCGGTTTCTCAATAGGTGGAAGCCGGAGAAGCGCTGATCGTCCCCTGCAATTACCCCGAATGGTCAGAACGGGGCGGGGCGCCCGGCTCGCGACTTCCGTTGCGGTGCCCACGGCAGGTGACCTGAGGTAAGGGCTCCCTTTCGCACCCCCATGATAATCAGATCGGCCGAGCGTTCCTGAGCGAGGAGCAAGATGCCTTCCTCCGGGAATTCATATAGCAGCACACATTCGGGCTCGCACCAATCGGCTGCATCGCGAGGTAAAAGATCATTGAGTTGCTTCAGAATCCTGTCCTCAAGATCGTCCTTCGGGTCCATGGGAACCATCGCCCGTCAAATGCAGCAGGATAAGGTGGGCCTGGCTCTCCTCGGCCAGTGACAACGCGAACGGAAGCACATGCAGGGAAGTTTCGAAGAAGTCCGTGGGGATAGACTACGTTTTTCGGCATCCAGGTGCGGGCGCCGACGGCAACGACGTGCGGTCCGACGGTCAGCACCGGGCAGGATGCTTGCCGAAAAATGGTCTCGGCCTCGGAGCCCAGCACGAGTTTCTTGAGGCCGAGACGGCCGTGCGTGCCGAGAACGAGCAGATCGACCTGTTGCTCTTCTACGATGTCCGAAACCACGGGCCAGAACTCACCCCTTGGCAGGATGGCTTCGTGCGGAATGCTGCTGAATGAATGGGTCGCCTCAAACTTGAAGAGCTTACGCCGGGCATCCCTGCCAAGCGGGATCGGCTTCTACCGCAGCTGGTCTAATCGGACCTCGTGGCGCGGTTCGGGTGTCACGGCATGGACGACGAGGACTTTCGAGCCATACCAGTTGGCGATGGCCAACGCGAAACTCAAGGCTCGCTCGGAGGTCGTGGAAAAATCTGTGGTGAACAGGATGTTGGATAGGGCAAGTCGGGGAGCGGGTTTCAGCGCTTCCATGGCACACCTCCTCGTACAACTTTGGGGAGCGGAGGTCCCGCCACTCTCCTTACTTATCGTTTCGCGCGTCAAAGGGATAGGACTGGGGTCACGAATTCATGACGACGTTAGAGAGCGAAAAGGTTGAGGAGCAAAATAGGGCGGAGGACTCAGGCTGTCGTGGCTTGAGCCTGGGAGCGACGCTGGCCGCGCAATTCAGCCAGGAATTCTTCCTGGGTCATGTTTTCTTCGCGACGCAGCAACTGGAGCAGGTCATCTTGCACTGCGTCCTGGTTGGAAGACGAGTGGCCATCATCATGGGAGAAGCCGATGCACTTGGGGGCCACGCATAGCTGCGGCGTTACCTCCGACTGGCTGATCAGGAACTCGATGAAGCGCTCGACCTGGGAGCGCTGTTCGCTGGTTCGCGAGGCAAACTCAACACCCATGCCGTGTCCGGGATGCATGACACGCACGATGCCGTTGGTGTGAAGCTCCAGATCCGCCGCCCGCAAGCACAGATCAATTTTGGTGTAGCGCGGGAAAGGCGACTCGGTTTCTACATAACATCCGCCCAGGCTCAGATCGGAAACCTTGCACTGGGACAGGGGCTCGGGTTCGGCGGGTAATTCCTGAGAATTGGCGCTTAGCCAGGCGCACAGCGTTTCACGCTCCTCTTCGGGGAAATCCACGAACTGAAGCCCCGCCTGCCCGTTAGTGTTCGCCCACACTACCTGCGCTCGCGCGCGCAGCTGAGTCAAATCGGGCAAAGAAAATTCGACCTCGACATTTTGCGAGCCTTGCAGGGGCTGAGCGGAAAGCACGTCCATTCCGTCTTCGCTGACGTCGAGCATGATGCCTTCGACTTCGGGGGCATCCTGCCAACTCAATGTCACCGGTAACTGTACCGGCACGCGAAACTTGCGGCGGCGCTCGCTCTTCAGCAAAGCAATCGCGGCGCGAAGGCTGGCGAGAGCCTGCTCGTTCTTTACTGGCTTATAGAGAACAAAATTGGCTCCTTGGCCAAAGGCGCTGCGTACCTGAGAAGGATCACTCAAGAGACCAACGGCGATGGCGTTCTTGCTGGCGGAATGTCGTACGTTTTCGATTACCTGGGCGGCGGCGTGAGAATCGTCAAAATCGGCAAGAATGATATCGAAGCATTTTTCTTCGAGCAGGGGGGCTGCGTCGCCAGGGTCAGCGCACAGGTCGCGATCAACTTGGAGTTTTGCCAGCACATGACTGAGCACCTCGGCCACGCTGTTGTCAGTCAAAACCAGCAGTGCCTGAAATTGCATATGCCCCTCAGTGGGGTTGACAGAGGCGAATTACGGCCAACGTGGAGCGGTTCCACGGCCGGTCGCCTTGGCGGCAGGCTGAGCGCTGGGCGGAGCCGAGCTAGCCTTGGCGCTCATGGCGCGAGATTCTTCTCCGGCTTCATCAAGAACTACAGGGATGCCTTCTTCTTCGCTATCGGACAGGAGTGCAGCGACTTCGCGGAGCTTGTCGGCGGCGGCCTGGAGCGCCTCGATCTGCTTGGCCAAGGTTGCGTATTGGGCTTGCTTACGACGCAAGACCTCGTGGATGTCCTTCATAATTCCCCCTGCGGGCGACTGTAAGGGTGGATATGCAGGCAGTCAACGGTAATCCCCCCTGCATTGATTACGGGGGTAATGGTTGGGGCGCAGCGACAGCGTCGGGTTGCTGTTCTAAGTCTGTGAAAACAGGACCGAAAGCCGGCTTGCACACCGGATTGGCAGAACTGAGTGTCGGGTTTGGAGGCTGCCTGTTTTTGCCCAAGTAACCATGCTGCCAGGTTTAGTGGAATCGTTAGTTGAAGTATGGATTCGAGGCGGGAAAGTAGCCATTTCGTGCCATTCGTATGGCACGGAAGTGTAATTTACAGGACTGGGGCGCGAATTTAGGGTAGCTCGCGAGCAGTTCTGGGGGAGGGCTGTTCGGGCGTCCCATGACTCAAGCTAGGGTCTGGGGCGCTTTTTATTTTGGGGCATTTTTCTATTGCCTAGGTAGTGCACGCGACGTCCTTCGCTAGGCCCGCGCCCGCCTCAGGACGATAACATTGGTCTTCAGTCTTCTCACCGGGTGCACCCGCGCTATGCAGTTTGCCGGTTGTGCACGCGAGGTTCCTCGCCGACTGGCCTCCTCCGGCATCCTGGTTAGCATCTCAAATACCGGAGCGGAGGAGCTCGAAATGATTCGCAAACTCAAATCCGGAGAATACCGGCTTTACTCGCGCAAGAAAGATCCCAGAAGTGGAAGACGCCGCAACCTGGGAACCTTTCCGAGCCGACGAGCCGCCGAGGCCCACGAAGGCGCGGTGCAATTCTTTAAGCAGCGGGGCTAGGTTTTCTACCAGGTGACGGGCGGAAGTTCCGGTTCAGCAGATCCATCCGCTCGCGCGTCGGAGGCGCCGTAGTGCATTTTGTTTTTGGCATCGTGCAACACGGCCTGGCCACGTCCCATGGTGGTGGAATATTCACCACGGACGTCCAGTTGGTGTCCCATCGCGGAAAGTTTCTCCAGGACGTCAGGTTTTACTCGCGACTCAATTCGTATGTGACAGCCACCTTCGGGGCTTACCGTGAAGCGTGCATTTTCCAGCGCGGCTTGAATATTCATGCCGTAGTCCACCACGTTGGAGACGAATTGCGCATGGGCCAGAGGCTGGTTCGCGCCGCCCATGATTCCGAATCCGATGTGCTGCTCGCCGCGTTCCATGAACGCGGGAATGATAGTGTGAAACGGACGCTTGCGTGGAGCCAGAGCATTCGGGCTCGCAGGATCGAGCGAGAACAAAGCGCCTCGGTCTTGCAGTGCAAACCCCATGCCGCGGACGGTAATGCCCGAGCCGAAGCCTTCGTAGTTACTCTGGATGAGCGAAACGATGTTGCCGTCGCGATCGACCACCGAGAGATAGGTGGTGTCACTCATCGGCGGCGTGCCTGACGTAACCTGACAGTTCGCTTTCCTTGCATCAATCAACTTCGCTCGGTCCTTCGCATAATCCTTGGAGAGCAGGCCCTTCACCGGCACCTTGGCGAAGCGTGGATCGGCGTTGTAGCGGGTGAGGTCAGCGTAAGCCAATTTCATGGCTTCTATCTTTTTGTGGAGTTCGCTCATGCTGAGCGGCCCGTCCGGTGATGCTGCCGTGACTTCCATCAGGTTGAGCATTTCCAGGGCTGCCATGCCCTGACCGTTGGGAGGTAATTCGTAGATGGTCCAACCACGATAAGTGGTGGAGATTGGCTCAACCCACTCTGGGGAGAATTCAGCGAGATCGGCCGCCGACATCGTGCCCCCAAGAGCCTGCGAGGTGCTCAGGATGGCGCGTGCGATTTCGCCGCGATAAAAGTCCTGCGCTCCCTGCTGGGCGACTAGACGTAGAGCTTTGCCCACATCAGGATTTGTGAAGACTTCCCCGACAGCAGGCACTTTGCCGTGGGGCAGAAATACGCGCCGGCTCTCCACGTCGGCTGCCAACATCTCTGCGCTGCCTTCCCAGTAGCCATGGATGATTTCCGGGACAGCGTAGCCCTTTTCCGCATAAAAGATGGCGGGCTGGAAGAGGTCTTTCCAGGCCAGCTTGCCGAAACGCTGGTGCAGAGCGTTCCAGCCTGCGACCGCGCCGGGAACTGTCACAGAATCGACTCCTTCAAGCGGCATCCTGCTGAGATCCTTAGCTCTCAGGTGCTCGATGGTGAGCCCCCGGGGCGCCCAGCCACTGGCATTGAGCCCATAAAGCTTGCCGGTCTCGGCCTCCCAGTAAATGGCAAACAAGTCACCGCCCATTCCATTCATCATGGGCTCGGTGACACCCAGCACGGCGTTGGCAGCAATCGCGGCGTCGACTGCGGAACCGCCGCGCGCCAGAACCTGCGCTCCTGCTTGGGAGGCTGGCACGTGGGTCGTCGCCACAATCCCCAAAGGGGTTATAACCATCGAGCGGGCATGGGAACGGTCCTGACCAGACGACATAGTGGCGAGCGCCAAAATCAAACTAAGTGTTATCGCAGCGATACGCATGGTACACCGCCGGAGGAAGTCCAAAACACACCCGGTATTCTTGGGACTGAGTAGACTCGTCAACACCTTACAGTGCCCCTACAGGAAGTACCCGATGGAACGGCTATGGGGAATATCCTACCTTTAAAGAACACGAAGGAGATCCTGGATCTCAGCAAGAACATTAAAGCGCCCTACCTCCAGCGGGGCGCTTTCCTTTTTTACCATCAATCCGCCAATGAGTCGGGGAAGTAGATACGCCAGCCATTCTGCCTTGCTACCCTATCGAGGTCCGGATTGGGATTGACGGCAAAGGGCGCTCGAGCTATCTCAAGCATCGCGATATCCCACTTGGAATTACCAAAGGCGGCATCCACCGGCCCGGAGATCGCCGCGCGAAGCGCCCTCGGCTTACCCTCGCCGCTCGGCACACGAGTAAGACGGTTGGTAACAATGCCGTCGTGCACCTCGACAGCGGCTGCGAGAATCCTGTCCTCGGGGATATCGAAATAACGCATTCCCGCCCGGATCATCCATTCGTTGGTGGAGGAAACCGCCCAGACCTGGCACCCTTGCTCCTGGAGTTTCTGCACCAGAGTACGCATTTCTGGGAAGATCTGGCGGATGAAGGTCTCTTCGAAGTACTTAGTGGCAGCAGCCTGGACCAAGGTTTCGCTCAATCCATGATGCATGGAGACCATCTCCCCGCACATGGCATCTTCCGTGACTTGACCCGCGCGGTAGGCCGCATAGCGAGGCTTGGCCCAGGCTGCAATTTGGTCCGAGACCAGGCCCTGTTCCAGTTCCCAGCTGAAGAATCCTTCGCCAGCATCACCCGCCCAGAGCGTGCCATCGCAATCGAACGCCGCGACGGCGGGTTGGAGCTGGAGTACCAGGTCGATGAACTCAGAGGCGCGGCGTGTGAGCTGACGAGTAATGGTCAAAGTTATCGAGTCCGATTTAATCAGTCCTCGCGCCCAGTGGTGCGCCAAGACAAATGAGATATTAACCGATTCGAGGATTGGGTTGGGTCAGCGCAAGACCGGCTGATTTTGGAGGGCAGCGTAATCCTGGGGAGTATCGACATTCATCGTGACAAATGGGTCATCCACCCCCAGATATTGGATGTGCTCTTGATGCTGATGCTCAATCTCGCGGGCCGTGTCCGTCGGCGGTGCCTTGAGAAAGACTTCGATCAGTTCTCGGGCTGCCACGTAGGGATGCCCGTGCTTCCCAGCGTACTCGGGGACTACAGCCCAGATTTCGTTGGGTGCCGCTGAAAATGCCTCTCGCAGTCTCTTGATGGTTTCCAGTCGTGCGGGTGGGCGGTCGACCAGTGTGATCATCGCGGAATCGCGTCCCCGGTTCAATACCTCTTGCAATCCGACCTGGAGAGAGCTGAATTGGCCGCGCTCGGGCGCAGGATTTCTTACCAGGCAGGCGCCATTCGCGTAAGCCACAGGCACGAGATTCCCCTCGTTCTCTCCTGCCACGACGATCACCGCGTCGGTTTCGAGCGACAGAGAACGGATCGCGGCCGACAAGAAGGTCTCTGCGAGTATCGCTTGTGTGGGCACCGCGGGAGGCCACGGCAGAAGCGCTTTATCCGTGCCCATGCGCGTAGAGGCGCCTGCCGCCAGGATTACTCCGCATAGGCTGGGCGAACGGCTCATGAGGGGAAGATAGCAGAAAGGGCAAGGAATTTCTGAATTTTGATTGTTGATGGTTGATTGAAAGGCTCTGAAACGGGAAAAGCAAATCAGCATTCAGAAATCAGCGATCAGCAATCAGCAATCAGCAATGGATCGTCACTCCTGCTCGCCGATTGCTTCGGCGGCGGAATCAATATTGTCAGGCGTGCTCGCAGCGGACTCCGCTTGCGGTTTGTGCTTGAGGAACCAGCTCATGTGCGGCAAAGCGCGCTCGGCATGGCGGCGGATCGCAATCAGCTCGGCGGTGATGGCCACGGCAATCTCTTCCGGAGTGACTGCACCTATATCCAGTCCTACAGGCGCGTGAACGCGTTCGAATAGGTGAGCGGGCAGACCTTCCCTTTGAAGTTCTTTGAAGATCGCGATGGTCTTGCGCTTGGAACCGATCATGCCAACGTAGCGGGCCCGGGTCTGGACGGCCCAACGCAACACGCGCATGTCGTCGCGGTGACCGCGGGTGACAATCACGATGTAGGAGGACTCGTTCGGCGTGAGCCGAGGCATGGCCTGATCGAAATCTTCAGCAATGACCTCGTCGGCCTGCGGGAAACGATCACGGTTGGCATAGGCATCGCGGTCGTCAACGACGATGACATCAAATCCGGCGTTCTTGGCCACCTTATAAAGGTTCACAGATACGTGGCCTGCACCGAAAATATAAAGTAACGCTGGAGGTAGGACTGGTTCGATGAAAATGTCGAGCGTGCCTCCGCAGACCAGGCCGGTGTCGTACTTGGGATCCTGATTCAGGTTGAAGGTCAGGGTGCGAGGCTTCTCCGATTCCATGACCTCACGGGCGGCCTGCCAGACATCGGCCTCGACGCAGCCGCCGCCGATGGTTCCAAAAATCGAGCCGTCGTCGCGTACCAGCATCTTAGCCGTCTTGAAGGATGGTATCGAGCCATGGACGTTGACGATCGTGGCTACGGCGCCCCGGCGGCCCTCCTGGCGCAGCTTGACGATTTCCTCGTAGATATCCATCCCCGGTTGATTATTGGGCTTTTCGCCGAGGTAGTCAACGCGAGCCTA
>DATEPX010000016.1:0-7396 GCA_035272945.1 Terriglobales bacterium | reverse complement strand
CCCGGACTGGCAAGTGAGTGCGAAACTGCTACTGATTGCCTCACTGGCGTCTGCGGCTTCGTTTGGGGCGCAACAAAAGGCTTCCAACACCCCTATTGTGGTCCGGGCAAGCAAGCTGTTTGACCCCACCTCCGGCCGCTTGCTTGACTCTCCCGTTGTGCTCATCTCTGGAAATCACATTGAAGCAGTGGGCAGCCGCGATCTCGCCACGCCGGCCAATGCGCGAATGATCGATCTTGGAAGCGCCACCCTTCTTCCAGGCTTGATTGATGTTCACACACACTTGACCTTCGACGCCGGAGGCGGTGGTTACGAATCGCTCGGCATCTCCACCCCGCGCGCTGCGCTGACCGGTGCTAAGAATGCAAGACTCACATTGTTAGCCGGTTTTACGACCGTGCGGAACGTGGGAGCAGAAGGTTACGCAGATGTCGCGCTGCGTGACGCCATTGATGCCGGGGATGTGATCGGGCCGCGTATGCAGGTTTCAGGGCCGCCGTTGGGCATTACCGGCGGACACTGCGACAGCAATCTGCTGCCTCCGCAATTTCATTACTCCGCTGAGGGCGCGGCGGATGGGGTGGAAGCTGTGATGCACAAGGTCCGGGAGGTGGTGAAATACGGCGCTGACGTTATCAAATTCTGCGCTTCCGGCGGAGTCTTCTCGAAGGGTGACAACCCCCGCCTGGAACAATACAGTCCGGCTGAGATGCAGGCTTTGATTACAGAAGCGCATCGCCTGGGCCGAAAAGTGGCCACCCACGCGCATTCCACGGTTGCGATCAAGGACGCAGTGCGCGCCGGCGTGGACTCAATCGAACATGGGATTTTTCTCGACGATGAAGGCATTCAGTTGATGAAGGAGCACAACACTTTCCTGGTTCCGACCTCCTATCCGCTCTTCTGGTTTGAGGAGCACGCGCCGCAGATGCATTTACCGCCATGGGTCACGGAGAAAGCGGCCATCATTATTCCCGCCGCCAAGCAGAACATGACGAAAGCCTTTCACAGCGGCGTGCGGATTGCACTCGGCACAGACGCGGGAGTCTATCCGCACGGCGAGAATGGGGGCGAGTTCTGGTCGATGATCACACTTGGCCTGACTTCAGCCCAAGCGCTGCAGGCAGGCACCATCAACGCGGCTGAACTTATGGGATGGTCTGACCGGGTCGGTTCCATCGCAAAAGGCAAGCTGGCGGACATTGTCGCGGTAAAGGGCGATCCCCTGTCCGACGTACGCATGTTGCAACACGTGCAGTTCGTAATGAAGGATGGCGTGGTTTACAAGGATGAAATCACTAATCAGGGGAACTCTTTGCATTCCTGGTAGGAGCTAGCACAGGAAAAGCAGCACGAGTTCGAGGGGGAAGCATGTGGATCAGGAGATTCAACAACATAGTTGTTTTGATTTTAGCGTTGGCCTACATTGCGCCGGGGCAAAGCACTCAGGGCGGAATTGTCGGCACCATCCGGGACGAGAAGGGTGCCGATATTTCTGGGGCAAAGGTGCGGGTGACCAACGCGGCTACTAGTCTGCGACGGGAAACGACCACCGCGGAGAACGGACTGTACCGTGTGCTGGCGGTCCCCACCGGCGTCTACGAGGTCACTGCCGAAGCGCAAGGTTTCGCCACGACCACAGCCAAAAACATCGAAGTTGGTGTCGATCAAGTCCGAACGCTCGACTTGGCGCTGCGTGTCAGTGCAAGAGCAGAATCGATCACTGTGGCAGCCAATGCCGATCTCACACAAACCGAGACCGCGAAACTTGGCGAGGTTATTGATAACCGCAAAGTGGAAGATCTTCCGCTGAACGGGCGCGATTTTGCGCAACTGGCGCGGCTGAATCCGGGCGTTGCGAGTTCTGGGGGCGGAGGTGGACAGCAAGGGGGCGAAGGAGGCGTGTCGGGCTTCTCCTCCAACGGACAGCGCTCCACCTCCAACAATTTTCTGGTGGATGGCGTCGATAATAACGACTACTTCGGCGGGCAAGCGGCCCAGATTCCCTCCATTGATTCCATTCAGGAATTCGAAGTTCAGACCAACACTTTCTCGGCCGAATACGGCCGCAACAGCGGATCGGTGGTCAATCTTGTAACCAAATCAGGTACCAACCAGCTGCATGGATCGGTGTACGACTTTTTCCGGAATGATGTACTCGACGCCCGCAATTTCTTTAACGACCAGAGTTTCCCCAAATCATCATTGCGGCTCAACCAGTTCGGCGGTACTTTTGGTGGGCCCATCATCAAGAACCAGACGTTTTATTTCCTGAACTACGAAGGGTTCCGGCGCAGAGCGGGAATTACTCGCATTACGAATGTCCCCACTTTAGCGGAGCGGGCAGGCAACTTCACTGATCAGAATGGCAATCCTGTGACGTTTGCGGTGAACCCGGTAAGCGCGCAGCTGTTCAATCTATTTCCCAAACCAAATTTGAGCGATCCGTCAGGAAACTTCATCTCATCTCCTGAACAAGGTGACGGCACGGACCAGTTCCTGGTCAAAGTGGACCATCGCTTGCGCAGCTCAGACAGTTTGTCTGCGCGTTACAGCCGCGCCCGCGTCGACATTTTCTTTCCCTTTACTCCCGGACAGAGCGGAACCAATATTCCTGGTTATGGCGTGAACGATAACGGCGCCAACCACCTGGTGGCGTTGTCTTACACACGAGTAATCAGTCCGAGGACTCTGAACGAAGCACGCTTTGGATTCACGCGTTCCAATATTTCGCTGGTTACACAGCCTGGACCGAAGGCGGCAGATTTTGGATTTAATACAGGCTGGGCACCCAATGCTCCGTTGAGTCTCGGAAATATTCCGCAACTGGCATTTGCCGGCGGATTTGTCTCCGGCAGTTCAGCGGTGAGCAACCTTGGAGGCGCAATTGACCAGCCCAACCGCACGGCAGGTAATACCTTCCAGTGGATTGATAATCTGTCGCACACGACGGCGCGGCACGCTTTCAAGGTTGGTGGCGACATTCGGTATCTGCAACTGAATCGGCTGTACGATCTGTCATTCAGCGGGCAGATAACTTTCAGCGGGCTGGATAATACGCTCGGGGCTGGCGGCGCCAACATACCAAACGCGCTAATCGATTTCGCGGCAGGCCTCCCCGATGGCGTGCTGGAGTTTGTTGGCGATTCCCATCGCAACTTCCGCACTAGCAGTTACGGCGTGTTCGCACAAGACAGTTTCAAGCTTCGCCATAATCTGACTTTGAATTACGGCTTGCGATACGAACTGAACACCGTTCTGCGCGAAGCTCATGGGCGGCTGAGCACCTGGCGGCCACAGGATTTCACAACCTACCTTCCTCTCGCGCCTACAGTACAGACTGATTTAGCTGTCCTGCGCGCCTCCGGGGTAGTCACGCAGGGCGAGGTCGGCGGCATTTACGATCCCGACCACAACAACTTGGCTCCGCGGATTGGATTGGCTTGGGACACATTCGGCAATGGCAAGACAGTAGTTCGCACCGGATACGGAGTGTTCTACGAAACGATCATCGGGAACATTCCAGGAAATGTAATGCTGAATCCGCCATTCTTGCCCGACTATTTCACTCCATTTCCTTTTACGGCAGCACTCTGGCCCAACGTGTTCGGCCCCTCGCCTTTTCCTGTACTGACGATTACGCAGCAGAGGCTGAGAACACCTTACGCGCAGCATTACAACCTAGAGATTCAGCATGAATTACCAGGGCGGATACTTTTGGAAATCGGATACGTCGGTACGTCAGGGACAAAACTGCCCCGTTTCCGGCAGATTGATCAGGCATTTATCACGCAAAAACAGCTAAACCAGCTTACCCCTGATCTGAGTACGCGACTCTCGCTGATGGGGCTGCCTCCTGGAGCGGTGCAGTCTTTAGTCAGCGGCATGCCGACCACGATCCCGTTTATTCCCAGCGTTGCACGCACGCCATATTTTGGATACGCGCAGCTCTTTCAGGCCGAGAACGTGGTCAGCTCGAATTACAACAGCTGGCAAGCCAAGCTGGACAAACGATTCAGCCACGGCCTCTCATTTCTGACTTCTTATACATGGTCTCATTCAATCGATGGCGCATCGGTCTTCTTCGGCTCGGGTGCCAATGCCACTACCATCTTTCCGCAGGACAATTACAACTTGCGGGCCGAGCGTGGGAATTCGGATTTCGACATCCGCCATCGCCTGAGCTGGAGCTTGATCTGCGAACTGCCGGCGATGCACCAGTTGCCAAAATTGCTTGGCCAAGGCTGGCAGGTTGGCGGAATTCTTACATTGCAAACGGGACAGCCCTTCTCTGTGCTCACGGGCAAGGGCTTGAGTGGGACGGGCTTGGGCAATGATCGCCCCGACCTGGTGGGGGATCCGAATGCCGGGCCCCACACCGTGCAGAAGTGGTTCAACACATCAGCATTCGTGGACAATCAGCCCCTGACCTTCGGCGATGCCGGGAGGAACATTGTTGTCGGCCCAGGATACCGTGACTTCGATTTCTCCATCCTGAAGAACATGAAACTCGGAGAAAGTGTCAACCTACAGTTCCGCACTGAGTTCTTCAACATCACCAATCATCCCAGTTTTGCTCTTCCCAGCAATATTCGAGCGGCTGCCAATTTCGGGGCGCTGTTCACGACCCCGGATGCGGCGCAGAACAATGTGGGCCTGGGCTCTGGCGGTCCGCGCCTCGTGCAATTCGCTTTGAAGTTGAGTTTCTAGAAGAAGGCCAATTCCAATGCGCTTGGCTCACCTTATTAGTTTCCGAACAATCCTGTTGATCTTTGTGCTTGCTGCGGTCTTTCCCGGCCGCGCGGCGCCGGTGGTAAAGCAGATCGGCCCGGGACTTTATGCCTACATCTCCGATAATGACTCGAGCGCCAATTCCACTGTTCTGATCGGTGGCAAAGGCATTCTCGTCGTCGATACCGGTTTGAATGATGAGGAGGGCGGGAAACTGTTACGGGCGATCAGGAATATCTCTGCGCTTCCCGTGCAGTACATCGTGAACACGCATTACCATCCGGACCATCAGGGAGGCAATGCCACTGTCGGCCCGGCTGCTGTCGTCATCTGTACAGACTGGACACGCGAGCGCACGGTACAGCTCCTCGCCTCACTGCCGTCAGCAAACCGTTCACGATTTCGTCTGGCAGACGTAACTTTCCAGCAGAAGATTACACTGCACCTGGACCCATATACCGCCGAAGTATATTTCCCGGGGAAGGGGCACACCTCGGGCGATGCGCTGGTCTATTTCCCGGAACAGCATGCAATCGCCATGGGCGATCTATTTTTGAATCGGTCATCACCCGCCATGGATCAGGGCAGCGTTGAAAGCTGGATCAAAGCGCTCGATGCTGTGCTGACCTTGCCCGTGGAAGCGGTAGTTCCGGGTCATTTCGAATTAGCCACAAAGGCCGAACTGTGGCGATTTCGCAATTACCTGAACGATCTCTATCAACAGGTGCGTGCGCTGTATGAGAAGAGCGCCAGCCTGGAGCAGGTCAGGCAGGGCATACACATGGAGCAGTACCAGGATTTCCGGCAGTACCCAAAGTTTGAAGCGACTTTTGCCGATAACGCCACCACGATCTATCAGCAGCTCAAGCAGCAATAGAAACTCATGTCTGATTTTCCGATTTCGTGGGTCCGGGAGTGCTTCCCCGCGCTCAATCTGGGGGACAACTTCATTTTCTTCGACAACGGGGCGGGTGCCCAGATTCCCCAGGCAGCATTGGACGCAGTGCAGAAACACCTGATCCTCCGCAACGTGCAGCGCGGAGGCCGATACCGCCAAAGTGTGGAGGTGGACGAAACCATTCAACGGGCAAGGCAGAGCGTTGCAGCGTTTCTCAACGCGAACTCGGCGGACGAGGTTGCTTTCGGCATGAATGCGACCTCGTTCATTCGCATTGTAAGTCTCGCCATTGCCGACATCATGGGAGCGCGGCGAGAAATTATCGTCACTGATATGGATCATGAAGCGAATATCGCGACATGGTTGGTGCTGGAAAAGCGAGGCGCGGAGATCCGGTGGTGGAAGATGCGGGAGGATGGGCTCCTCCATACGGAAGATCTCGAACCATTGTTAGGATCTCAAACTCGCCTGGTCGCGTGTGCCATGGCATCCAACGCGCTGGGTTCCATTGTGGACGTGAAAGAGGTTTCCCGGATGGCGCATGCCGCCGGCGTGGAGGTGTTCATCGACGCGGTGCATTATGCGCCGCACGGCCCCATTGACGTCCAGGACCTTGATTGCGACTATCTCGTCTGCTCGGGATACAAAATCTTCGCGCCACACATGGGATTTTTATGGGGCAAAGCGGCTGCGCTCGAGGCGTTGCCTACGTTCCGCGAAGATTTCATCCCAGACAAGGCACCGATGAAGATCGAAGTAGGAACGTTTGCTTACGAGAATGTCGCCGGTATGGATGCCGCAATCGGTTATATCGAAGATCTGGGCCGGCGCACAGCACCCAATGGCCATGCTAATAAGTCGCGTCGAGCTGCTTTGGTCGGCGGCATGCAGGCGATTCGCCATTATGAGGCAAAGCTCTCCGCTCGGCTACTGAAAGAGCTGCAGCGACTACCTCGTGTAAGTACTTACGGAGTACGCGACCCGGAACACATTGCGCGTCGCGTTCCGACAATTTGTTTCAATATTGGGGGAGTAAAGCCGGCAACTGTCACGTCAGAATTGGCGGACCGAGCAATTGGAGTCCGCGACGGCAATATGTATTCTCCGCGCCTGTTGAAGAGGCTGGGAGTTTCTTCCGACGATGGTGCTGTGCGGGCCTCACTTGTCCACTACAACACCGAAGAAGAAATCAATTGCTTCATCGCGGCGCTCGGTTCTCTCATTGAGAACTCGGCCTAATTTTTCAGGACATGTAGATGGAACAGCAGGCCGCAAATCTGCCGGAAGCTGGAGTTGCCTCCGCGCCGCCTTCGGCTCAAGAGCAAGAGGAGATCAGGCGAAGTCTGAGCCAAAGGCACCTGACGATGATCGCCATTGCAGGGGCGATCGGAGTGGTTTGTTCTTGGGCGGCGGCCTAACCATCCAACTCGCCGGACTGGGGTAATCATAAGCTATCTGATAGGTGCAGCGATTGCGGCAGTAATCGCCTACTGTCTGGCTGAAATGGCGGTGGTACATCCGTTCTCCGGATCATTCGGGATCTATGCGGAGAGTTATCTGAGCCGCTGGGCTATGCTGCAGGGCGTGGGCCCGCCGACCCGAATGTCCACATCGCCGACATCAGACCCCGAACAGGTTCGAAATGGGCATCTCTACGAAGGTGTGCACCCCGTCGTCGGAACCGGCGACATGCGTGCCGCTGGCCTGCCAAGCCACCCAGACGGTGCCATCGGATCGATCCACCGCAACGGACGGCTCGGTGGCGTT
>DATEPX010000015.1:0-3890 GCA_035272945.1 Terriglobales bacterium | reverse complement strand
AGGTCTCCAATCATTGAAGTGGGACTGCGATGCGGAAGTCCGGTGTGAATACGATACCATTCGCCCACGGAAGTGGAATTATCGCGGATTTACCGCCGTGTAGAGTAACGGTCGACCCGCCGAACCCGGGCTTCGGCGGGACATGGTCGAGCACAAGTTCATGTCAGTAATCGAACCAGGTCTACTTGGCCTCATCGGCGACACGTTTCGCTTCCAGCATCTCCCGATGCAGAGATTCTGCCTTCTGGCGCTCCTCAGAAGAGACTTCGACCCTTACCAATGTCGACTCGGCCTCCGATGGAAATAGATGAGATAAGTGCTTCCGCGCGAAGGCGATTCGGAGATCGGATGTGAATTGCAGGACCGGAGATAATTCAGAGTGCCGCCTGATCGCTTTGGTGGAAATCTCGTCACGCCTGCAACGCCCAGCTCTCGGACGAATGGACTACTTTTCCTTTGGCGGAATGACCACGCGACCATCCCTTATCGCACCAAAGGTGTGGGTCGGCCTCACATTGGCTTCGGTCTTTGCCGGATTGAAGTCCGCTCCCTGCAGCTCCAAAGTATGCGGAACACAACCGGCGCCACCGGATGCCCCGATCTCGATCATTATTCGTCCGCTCCGCGCCAAATCAGGACCGAACTCTGCACGCGTGACCTTCCAGCTAACAAAGGTGCCGCTCGGGAAATCGCGCCCGCACATCTCCACGGGCGTCAGTGCATGCCTGAAAGCGGAAGGAATGCCGTTGTCGTCCAGCGTCACGAGGACCATTCCCGGCCCTTCCGCAGTGCGGTCCTCAAACGCGATCGCCCGGCTATCCGGAGCCCAATGGATTCTGGTCCCCCCGAGGTGCTGCTGGCTCTTTGGAAGATTTGTATTGCTACCAGGGAAGTTCTCGTGCCCCGGCGGAAAAATCACCCTTCCGACATCTGTAGTATCCTTCGCATTCCCGTCCGGCCGATTCTCTGAAGCCGACTTCGCCAAGTCGTAAAGCATGTATTGATCGGATCCCTCCACACCGTGGAGCGGGTACATTTTCACGAACGCGATCCACCGCTGGTTCGGAGAAATCACGGGATGGTAGGCGTCGAATGAATCAACGAGAGCCTTCTTCGTGGGGTCGACAATGAAGACCTCCGTGCCGCCGTAATCCCCAAACACCGCCAAAAGCCCATTCGAAAGCGGACACATCTCGGCGATTTGCTCGAGGCTGCCTCTGAGGGGTATCCCCGTAGTTCCCTGGCCTAGATAAAGCACTGCGTGCCCATTGCCATCAACAGTAGCAGACACGTCGGGCAACGGTGGATTTGCGCCATTCGGCAATCCGCAATATTCGGGATGGGACTGCGCGATTTGGCCCCACGCCATTGGGCCCCATATGGAGCCCGCCATGAAGGTCAAACTCAGAATCGCTCGTTTCACAATCACCTCACTCGAATTCCGTGGTACTGGACGTAGTCCCCTCAACTAACGCGCTACAGGATTTGCTTGCCATTGTACATTCGGCGTGCCCAGGACTGCACCGATTTTGAACGGGACATTGTCCAAGCACGGTACTGTCATTGATCAGGGCTACGTCAAAGTTTCATAACTAAAACAAACCAAACAAGAGCGGATTAGCTCTGGCTATTTTCGGACGGATTTGGTAGCGTGAGTGCGTGAATGGCGACACTTGCGCCGCGCGAATAAGTTGGAAGGACTTGGCAGTGCGCTTGGTGCGGCGTGAAGAGCGGGCGCGCTGGCGGGAACTGATGCGGCAGCATCATTACTTGGGATTCGACAGCATTATAGGCGAGTCGCTCTGGTACGTGGCCCGCGTTGGCAACGAGTGGGTCGCTCTGTTGGGCTGGGGGTCAGCGGCGTTGAAATGCGGTGTGCGGGACCAGTGGATTGGGTGGGATCGGGAACTGCAATGGCGGCGCTTACATTTGGTGGCGAATAATGTGCGGTTTTTGATACTGCCGGCGTGGAATCGACCCAATCTGGCATCACGGATTTTAGCGCTGAACCTGAGGCGGTTAAGCCAGGATTGGGAGGTTTGTCATGGCCACCCGGTGCTGCTAGCGGAGACCTTCGTCGACCGCGCCCGTTTCCGGGGGACGTGCTACCGTGCGGCAGGCTGGCAGGCGCTAGGCGAGACACGAGGCTTTGCGAAACGAAACCAACACTACTGGCACCACGGACAGAGAAAGATCGTTTTCGTGCGGCCACTGGTGCCCAACGCGGTAGCGGGTTTGGTTGCGCCGTTCTTGCCGCCGCTGAAACGTATGCGAAAGGAGAAAGCAACGGACATGGAGATGACGATTGATGTCAACGCGCTCCCGATAGAAGGTGAAGGAGGCCTGATTGATTTGCTGAAAACTATTGTGGACCCACGCAAGCCACGCGGTGTGCGGCATCCGGTGGTGACCATAACCGCGATTGCCATCTTGGCGGCGTTGTCGGGAGCGCGCAGCTTTCAGGCGATTGCGGACTGGGCGAAAGGCCTGAGCCGTGAAGCGCTCCGGAAGCTGGGATCGAAACGCTGGAAACCTCCATCGGAACCGACAATCCGTCGAGTTCTTCAGGGGCTGAATGCCGCGGAGGTCGATGCGAAAACGGGAACATGGGTTGCGAATCAGCGTCCCTTAGCAGGCCAGAGCATCGCCATTGACGGCAAGACACTACGCGGCGCTCATGACGCCGGTCAGCGTGCGCCGCACCTGCTCAGCGCCATCCTGCATGAGGAGGCAGTAGTCATCGCCCAACTCCAGGTTGAGGAAAAAACCAACGAGATTCCCAAACTTCCCGAACTATTGGCCCCTCTGCCGCTGGCAGGTGCACTCATCACAGCAGACGCTTTGCATACTCAGAGCGAGTCGGCCAGCTACATTGTCGAGCAGAAGAAGGCGGATTACTTGTTCATCGTCAAAGAAAACCAACCCACCCTGCATCAAGATATCTCCGATCTGAAACTGGAGTCTTTTCCCCCCTCAACACACCACGATCGATAAAGCCCACGGACGGCTCGAGGTCCGCCACATCTGGACCAGCACGGATCTGAACGGATATCTGGATTTCCCTCATGCCAAGCAGGTCTGTGCCATTCGGCGTGAAACCACGCACCTGGTCAGCAACAAGTTCACCACGGAAACCGTCTATGGGATCACCAGCCTCGAACCCATACGCGCCAACCCCACGCGCTTGCTGGATTCCAGCCGCAAACACTGGTGTATTGAAAACCGTCTCCACTACGTTCGCGACGTCACCTTTGATGAAGATCGCTCGCGCGTCCGCCGTGGCGCAGGCGCCCAGGTCATGGCCTCCATTCGCAATCTCGCCCTATCGATTCTCCGCATCGCCGGAGCTCGCTACATCCCCTCAGCACTTCGCTGCTGTGCTCGTCAGGGCGATCCCTTCGTCTTTCGCCTCATCGGGGTGCGACTTTGACGTGGCCGTGGTCCGCGCCGTTCCGCGGCGTAATGGACTTCTGAGCCATCTCGCTCATTTTAAGGCCTCCGAATCGCTGCTTTGCCCAACAAAAGCAGAACGAACTACAAAAGGAACAATCAGAATCACAAAAGGCACGAGAAAATTTTGTGCTTTTTCGGCTTCCGGTTTGTGCCTTTTGTGTACGTCCCCGATTTGTTGGGCAAAGCAAGCTGTGCCAGCGCTGCCTAGCTTTTGACTGCCGCCCGCGCTCGCGCGGGAAGCGGTGTCCGCTGGGTGATGTCGTTCATTCTGCTCTTGGCCGTCACGACCGCTTTCTTCGATCGCATCAATATCGCGGTGCTGTTCAACAACAACGTCTTTCATGCCGATATCGGTGTCTCTGATCCAGCCTTGATGGGTCTTTTGATGACGGCGTTCGTGTTTTCCTATGGCATCTCGGCGATGTTGTTCACCATTA
>DATEPX010000014.1:0-7025 GCA_035272945.1 Terriglobales bacterium | reverse complement strand
TCTCCGACCCGTCCAAGCTGAGCCTAGCCCGGCTTCGCAAGATTCAGGTGGAGATGGCCGCCCTCAAGAGGCGGCCGCCGAGCCCGACTGGGTGTTGCGTGATGTCAGCTTCACCATCGAACCCGGAGAAACCATAGCCGTTGTCGGCCACACAGGAGCCGGCAAGACTACGCTGATCTCTCTGCTCATGCGCTTCTATGACGTACAAAAGGGTGCCATCAGAATCGATGGGGTCGATGTGAAGGATATGGACCTCGCCGAATTAAGACGCCGCTATGGTGTCGTGTTGCAGGATCCATTCCTGTTTACGGGCACGGTGGAAGGCAATATCCGCCTGGGCACCGATTGGATTGAAGACGAAGACGTCGAACGCGCCGCCGAGGAGGTCAACATCGCTGATTTCATTCGCACCTTGCCGCGGGGCTTCAAGGAAGAAGTTCGCGAGCGCGGCAGCACGCTTTCGACCGGCCAGAAGCAGCTCATCTCGTTTGCCCGTGCTCTGGCGCACGATCCCAAGATCCTAATTCTGGATGAGGCCACTTCCAGCGTAGACACAGAAACCGAGTTTAGAATACGCGATGCTCTGAGCCGCATGGTTGAGGGCCGCACCTCCCTGATCATTGCTCACCGGCTCTCGACCATTCAGCGCGCCGACAAGATCATCGTCATGCACAAGGGAAAGGTCCGCGAGGTCGGCACACATCAGCAACTCCTCGCCCAGCGCGGCATTTACTATAAGCTCTACCAACTGCAGTACAAAGACCAGGAAACTGTCACTTCGGTGCTCCCCAGCCCGCAAGTCACGGCCAGCGCCGACGACTGAATGACACTGAATGACTAAGACGACTGAATGACGGAATAGTGTCATCTACCATGTCGTCATTCTGAGCGGACGTTTGTCCGCGAAGAATCCTGCGTGTACCACCCAAAATCATAGGGTCCCAGCTTCCGTCGCCGTCCTGAGCGAAGCTAGGGCTCGCGCAGCCAGCTCTTGCGCAGTCGAAGGCCTCCAACATCCAGATAGCCCGAACGCCAAGAGCTTCCCTGCCCTTTACAATGTCCTCGTGCGAATCCTGATCTCCGCCGGCGAAGCTTCCGGCGAAATGTACGGGGCGCAGCTGATCGAGTCGCTGCGCCGCCGCGATCGCTCGCTGGAATTTTTCGGAGTAGGTGGAGAGCGCATGCGCGCCCTCGGCTGCGACACCATCGTTGATTCAAAGGATCTTGCTGTGGTTGGTATCACCGAAATCGTCAGCCACTTGCCTAAGATCTATGGACTTTTCCACGAACTGATTGCCGCAGCCGACCAGGGCCGACCGGATCTAGCAGTTGTCATCGACTCACCCGCCTTCAACTGGCGGGTTGCGCGTCAGATGCATCATCGTGGTATCCCTGTCGTTTACTACGTCTGCCCCCAGTTTTGGGCCTGGCGCCAGCGCCGCGTCAAGCTGCTGCGCAAATACATCGACAAGGCCCTGGTTATTTTTCCTTTTGAAGAACAGTTCTACTGCGACCGGGGAGTCGACGCGACGTTCGTTGGACATCCACTGGCAGACCTGCCCCACCCGACCGCTGAGCGTGACGAATACGCTGCTCAACGTCGCCTCGACCGCTCCAAGCCATGGATCACCCTGATGCCCGGCAGTCGAGTTGAGGAAGTACGCATGAACCTGCCTACGATCTTGGAATCGGCGGCTCTTCTGGGACCCGCCTATGAATTCCTGCTGCCGGTCGCGCCTACTCTCAGCCGCAGCTTCCTCGAGCAACTGATCGGCGCCCAGCGAGTGACGCTTGTTCCTGAGGCTCTGCCTGCTCTGTGGCACTCCCGCGCCGGAATCGTCGCTAGCGGCACCGCTACCGTCGAGGCCGCCATGATGTCGACGCCATTTGTGATGGTGTACCGGGTCTCGCCACTCACCTATCTGCTGGGACGCTGGCGGGTGAAGGTCCCACACTTCGCGATGGTGAACCTGATTGCGGGAGAAAAAGTCGTCCCCGAACTGGTGCAGTCTGAATTCACTGCCGAGAATGTAGTCTCTCGTATTAGCCAAATCATCTCAGACGGCTCGGCGCGCGACAAAATGCTGGAAGGTCTGGCCCGGGTCAAGGCTCGGCTGCATGCGCCGAATCGGGTCACTGGCGCCCAGGCGTCCGCCGAGCGCGCCGCCGGCATCATCCTCGAACTGCTGCACCCCGCGCGAACATCGGTCTAAAGCCTTGTGCGGTCAGCATCTTTTGCGTCACAATCTACATCATAGAGAGTAGCGGTTTTTCTCCAGGAGAACATTAGTAGATGCTTTTTCAAGCCAGGCGCCCCATTCGGGCCTTAGCCCCGTTTTTTGCCTTGCTGGTCCTGTTAACCTCCTTGCCCGCGTGGGCGGCTGAGAAAGCCCGTCTCCGGGTAGATGATTACGTAATTGACGCTGAAATCCAGCCCAACGGCCACAAGCTCAAAGCCCGCGCCAAGGTCAAGTTCACGGCCCTGGAAGACATCAGCGTAGTCAGCTTCGAACTGCACAATGCCTTGCGTCCGACCAAGGTCCTCGACGACGCTGGAAAGCCGCTTAGCGCCGAGCGCATCACCCAAGACTCGAGCGTCCGCGTGGCGCTCCCCAAAGGATTGGCAAAAGACACTTCCACCACTCTAACTTTCGATTATGAGGGTGTGCTGGAATCTGCAGATGAAAGTCCGGTACAAGGGCTCAAGCTGGCCTATGTGGGCGACGATACCACCTATCTGCTCTACGCCGGACGCTGGTTTCCAGTGGCCAACTATGGAGTGAACCGCTTCACGTCGACCATCAACGTAACCGTGCCGGCGCACTTCAAGGTCATCGGAAGCGGCAAGGAGTCGGTCGAGTCGGCTGCCGCGGCAGCTTCCAAGGCAAAAGGTGCGACAACCGCTGCCCTGCCCTCGTCCAAGACCTATACCTTCGTCTCTGATAAGCCCAGCTTCCCGGGAACCATCATTGCTGGCCAGTTTAGCGACACACAATACAACGAAGCTGGCGTTGATATTCACGTCTATTTCAAGCCCGTGCACCAGGCATTGGCAGCCGAATACGCCACCACGGCCGCCAAGGAATACACCTATTTCACCACTCTCTACAATCCGTTTCCTGCGCCCACAGTGCGGATTGTCGAACTCCCGGACGACACCGTGCCTTCCGCCTGGGCCCCGCAGTTAGCTGCCGTTGCCAGCCGGGCCGTAAGCGAGAAGATCAACTATCGCTTGCTGGCGAACACCATTGCGCACCAATGGTGGGGTGCTTCGGTGAGTCCGGCTTCGCGCGATGATTGGTGGCTGGAGGATGGCTTCGCTCGCTACTCCGAAGCTCGTTATGTGGAGAGCGCAGCCGGAGAAGCCGGGCTGGAAGAAGCGGTCAAGGACATGTCGGTAGGCGCGCTCGCTTACGACACTGTGCCGCTTTCCAGCGCCGGCAAGCTCGATATGTTTTCTCCCGAGTTCCAGTCGCTCACTACAGACAAAGGTGCCATGATCCTGCACATGTTGCGCTGGGTTGAGGGTGAGGCGAAGTTTGACCAGACGATGCGCACGTTCGCCACTCAATATATGGAAAAATCCGCCAGCCTCGACGATTTCCGTGCCATCGCCGAGAAGGATTATGGCGACAAGCTTACCTGGTTTTTCTCTCAGTGGCTCGATTCCACGGGTGCCCCCGAGTTCAAGAGCAAGTACACCGTCTATCGCCTTGGCGAAAATAACAAGGGATTTCGCGTAGTCGGCGAAATTGCTCAGGACCTGGATCTTTTCCGCATGCCGGTGGAACTGAAGATTGACACCGACGGCAAGACCGAGAACAAGCGCGTGGAAGTGGTAGGAACGAACTCCCCGTTCACGGTTGAAACGTTTGGCAAACCGCGCCGGATCGTCATCGATCCCGACGACCACGTCCTGAAAAACTCCAAGGACGTTAAACTGCGCTCTTCCATCCTTCGCGGACAGGCCATGGTGCAACAGGGTGACCTGGCGGGCGCTTTGACCGAGTTCAAGAAAGCGCTCGACGTGAATCAGAACAGCTCGCTGGCGCACTACCGCATCGCCGAGGTGTTCTTTCAACAGCGCAATTACCAGGCCGCGGCCAACGCTTACCGCGAATCGCTCAACGGCGACGGTGAACCGCGCTGGACTGAAGTCTGGAGTCACATCCAGCTCGGCAAGATCTTCGACATCACCGGCCAACGCGAGCGAGCCACCAACGAATATCGCCAAGCCTTGCAAACCAACGACAATACCCAGGGCGCTCTGGACGAAGCCCGCCGTTACCTGCAGAAAGCTTACGAACAGCAAAAGAACGGCCTATAGACTTCTGTGACACTACGTCCCGCGGGTACCCCACGTCTCGCGTTTTTTGAGGCCTTTACGAAACTCGGTTTCGATCCCGAACGGTGGGAGGAAACACGCCTTAGCCGCGCAGCGGCCGGATTCCATTAGCCCCAGCGCGTGAGCGCTGGGAACGCGAAAGTCGAACAACCTGAGTCCGCTTTAGCGGACGGCACGAGTTTCGTAACCGGTTCGCGTTTTTTGCGAGACATGGGATACTACCTCCGCTCAGAAGAGCGGTTCAGAGTCTCGAACCTCCCGCATCGCATCTCATATCGGAATGAACCATACACAGACGAAGGCAGCTGATCGGTCGCTTACGGCGCGCCTTGACGCTTGGCTCGAAACGCTGGTTGCGCAAAAAGGCAGCGACCTCCTGCTTGTTCCTGGCGCGCCTGCATCGATTCGTTTGGAAGGTGACGTGCGAAGCATAGGGGATGCGCTGCTCGATGGTTCGGAAATCGAGACCATCGTCTCGCCTGCTCTCACGCCGCATGCCTTAAGGGAATACCAGGAAACACATATCGCCGACTCCTCCTACCGTGTCTCGGGACTGGGAAGGTTTCGCATCAACCTTCATCGCGAACAGGGACTTGCGGCCGCCGCCATTCGCGCTCTGCCTTCGAACGTGCCCATGCTGAAAGATCTGAATCTTCCGCCGGGCCTGGGTTCGCTGGCCCAGCTCCCACGTGGCTTGGTCCTGATTGGCGGGCCGGCAGGCTCGGGAAAAACTACTACGCTGGCTGCTCTAGTTCACGAGATCAATCGCAGTAAGGCGCGCCACATCATCACCATCGAGGACCCGATCGAGTACCAGCACACGCACCTACAGGGTTTAGTCGAGCAGGTAGAAATTGGGCTCGATGCGCCTGATTTTCCTACCGCTTTACGCGCCGCGGTGCGGCAAGCTCCTGACGTAATTGTGGTCGGCGAGATGCGCGATTCAGAAACCATGCGCATCGCCGTGGGCGCCGCCGAGACCGGACACCTGGTGCTATCCACGCTGCACACCACGGATGTCGCTTCCACCGTTTCTCGAATCTCCGATTCCTTCCCGCCCGAGCGCCAGAATGTTGTTCGCCAGGAACTCGCCATGGCGCTGGCTGCCGTGCTCACCCAAATTCTGCTGCCTAGCAAAAGAGGCGGGCGCGTTGCCGCGATCGAATTACTGATGCTCGGCTACGCTGGCCGACAACACATTCGCCGCAACTCGCTTCAACATCTTCATCAAGAGATTACGATGACCAAGAACAAAGGATCGTTCACCCTGGAAGAATCTCTTGCGCAACTGGTAAAGCATGGTCACATCGACCGCGAGGAGGCGCTGATCGCGGCCTTCCACCCCGACGATCTGATCAGCATTTTGAAAGCCGGCACGACAGCGCGGATGTAAGAAAGAAGGTTGGGTGCCCCGGGTCTCGCGGCTTGAGGCTGTTACGAACCTCGGTTTCGATCCCGAACGGTGAGAGGAAACACGCTTTAGCCGCGCAGCGGCGGCATTCCATTAGCCCAGCGCGTAAGCGTTGGGAACGCGAAAGTGGAACAACCTGAGTCCGCTTTAGCGGACGGCACGAGTTTTCTTAACTGACTCGGTTTTCGAGACCTGGGATCGTCACACCACGCAAGCGGCCCGCGACCCTATTTCGCTGCGACCGACGAGAGCCTGACGACAGCCTGACGCGCAAACCCTGCGTTACTCCCGTTCGGAGCTTCGACCAGATACAACTTGTATTCCTGAAGCGCCTGTTCCGTCTGATGCAACGAATCCAGCGCCTGCGCGAGGATCAGGTGAGCGTCAGCCAGTCCCGCATGTGGCAGCGTGTGCACCTTCCGGGCGTGAGCGATCGCATCTTCGGTCTTGCCGGTGTGGAATTCGGCGAAGGCAAGAAACGTGAGCCCCCAAACGTCGAGATGTCCGACAGCCACGGCTTTCTTCAAAGCCTCTTCCATTTCAGGATATTTCTTGTCGGCCATCAGCACGCGTGCAAGATTGTGATAGGCCTCGACGAATGAACTATTGACGCTGACAGCCTTGGAGAATGCTTGCAGAGCGGCTGCCTTGTCCCCGGTGCGCAGCGCAGCCACGCCCAGGCTGTTGTAAGCCAGATCGTAGTCGGGATACAGCGCCACCGCGTTTTCGTAATGTTTGCGCGCCTCTGCCCAGTCTTTCCCTTCTTTAGCTTTTCCCTTTTCATATTCCTTACGCGCGTTTTTGGGCATGTGAAGGCGAACTGCGGGAATCGTTCCCTTCTGCTCAGGTGCGGACGCGGCACGTCTGCGTAACACCGTCACCCGCTCGGTATGGGATGATTCGTTGGGCTCAATCGTGAAATCGCCATCGTATTGATCGATAGTCGTTCCAGTGATTTTCAGGCGGTGGAGGTCCGGATTGGTCATGAACTCTACGATGCCGTCCCGAGTAGATGCTTCACCTTCCGGCAAGCCCCAGCTATCGAGCAGCGTAACCGTAATCTGACCGTCGAAGGGATGCTGCTCGCCTTCGGCATACACCATAACTTGCAGGCTGACCGTCTTTTGCTGTGCCGCCGCCGAGCCGGACAGGAGCAGCGTTAAAACAAGCGGTAGAACGCGCCGGATCAGCATGGCACTTCTCCCCTGCAGGAGAGTCGACGAATACGACTGGCAGCGTGAGGAATTATAGCCCTAAGAGAAAATGGGG
>DATEPX010000013.1:0-4599 GCA_035272945.1 Terriglobales bacterium | reverse complement strand
CCGCTGGGATAGCTTCCGTATCGCCAACGATCCGGGAGTTGGGAGCACGTCTCAAGTACAATCAAACCTATTGCCGTCGTGGACCGCTCTACACAGTTCGCCCCGGCGCCGGCGTTCATCGAGGTCGGTTTTGGACATCTGCGAGCAACGCTTTCGCGCTCAATTCCGGGAAGTTGAGTCTCTCTCGAAAAAACTGGTGCTTGACAACCTCAGTCCGCGCGACCGTCACCTGCGCCGAATGATGCTGTTCGCCCTGCGCCAGCATACGCCCTCGGACTACCCTTTCTTGTTCCGCTATGCGGCCTGCAGGAAGGAGGAAGATAGCGCAACCGTCAAGAATCTGGCGGCCGCGGTTCATCTGCTGCAATCATCCACCATCATTACCGACGACATTCTTGATGCCGGCAGCATGCGTTTCGGACGCCCGGCCTTCCACCGGCAATACAACGTTAACTACGCTATCATCGCCACCGAACTCATGCAGTCCATTGCGTTCAGGACATTTGGCTCTGAACTGGACCGTGGCCAATTCAAGCATCCCTGCCTGGTGATGAAAATTCTGAATGAGATACTCCGCGATCTCTACCTCTGCCAGTATTTGGACCTTTATTACAGTGCGAGGACAAGCCTTTCCCTCTCCAAGTATTACCGCGTCATCGGGATGGGAGCTGGATATTTCATGTCGAACCTCGCCCGCTGCGGCGCGCTCTTAGCGGGGAAACCAGCCTCCGAGGTTCGGGCCCTCGCTGCCTACGGCTACAACTACGGCATGGCGTTGTTCATTACTGACGATATTGTCGACGTGATTCGGAATCCCCGGGAAACAGGTAAGAACTTCGCCGCTGACCTTAAGAATGCCCGGCTGAAGTTGCCTATCCTTCTTGCTCTTCGCATGAGCCGCGGCGAAGATCGCAGATTCCTCAAGCACGTCTTGACCAACGGCGGGCCAACCGCTTCCGATCTACGCCGGGCCGCGCAGGTCATTCAGGACGTCGGAGCCATCGCGCAATGCACGCGCATCGCCCGCCGTTACCTCGCGCGATCGCTGCGGGCCCTCTCCCGCACCAAGTCTGGGGTGAGCCGCACCAATCTTGCGTGGCTATCCACTAGTCTGCTCTCCGCACAATGTCTGGATTAACTCCTGGGCGATGCGGATACTCACGCGCCCCGAAAAGGCGACAAGAACATCAACGTCATCCGTTGCTATGGGCAGACCTCTACCCCTAGGCTGCCTTGCGAGCCATGGCGACAACGTCTGGACCCCAGCTTCTGAAAATCTCCCCTGCTGCTGCTACTTCTTCTTCGTCTTCTTCGGTGTTTTTTTCTTCGGGGGCTTCTTCTTCTTGCCCGGACCTCTATGCGGCATGTCGCTTCTCCTTTCTCCCGGTTACCGGTTTTGTGCGACCCCAATTCGCAACATCAAACTTGCCACGCGCGGGTCTGAGTGCAGCCCATCCAATGCCGGCGCGGTCTTCAGGTAGTAAAGACCGTAATCGCGTTCATTGAAGGCCTTTTGCAGCAGACCAATGGCCGCTTCATTCCGTCCCGCCCGTGCATTCAAGACCGCAAGCCGATACGGAGATGAATCGGTGAGCTCGTAAGGAAGATCTCTTGATTGCTTCGCATCCTTCATCG
Organism: Terriglobales bacterium; assembly: GCA_035272945.1. Taxonomy (GTDB): domain Bacteria; phylum Acidobacteriota; class Terriglobia; order Terriglobales; family Acidobacteriaceae; genus Gp1-AA122. Next base: position 2,964 of record DATEPX010000013.1, on the reverse strand, counting down.
CCAGTTGCAGCCGTTCTTGCCAGTACGCCTTTGCGTTCTTCTTCGCGTAGGCGTTCCTCAGGAGCAAGGCTCGCCGCCCGGCTTGTTCGGCGCTCTCGCCCGCCAGGGTCGCTGCCGTCTGGCGCTCGGTGATGGCTTCCTCGAACATGCCCCGCTGTTCGTACGCCTCGGCCAGAAGCTGATGACCGAGATAGAAATTCGCATCCATTCCCAGCGTCTTCCGCGCTTGCGCCAGCGCCTCGTCATAGCGGCGCGCCTGGAGCAGGATGTAACCGTAAGTCGAATTGATCACCAGCGAGAGTGGGTCCAGTTCCTGCGCCCGCCGAATCTGGGTAATCGCCTTTTCGGCGTCGCCCGAGCAGATTAAATATTCGGCGTACCATTGGTGGCCTGTCGCATAGTTGGGGTTTAGTTGAATGGCGCGCGCAAGCTCGGTCAGCGCCCCCGCTAGGTCCCACTGTTCGCCGGCCCGGGTCGACGCGAGCGTGGCATGGGCCTCGGCCAGGTTGTCATCAATCTCCAGTGCTTTCACGGCCGCCGCTTTTGCCTGCCGGTAAGTATCCTGCCACGGTGCGCTGCTGTAGAGGCTCAGTACCAGGTACGAGTCCGCCAGCCCGGCATAGGCTAGAGCGTAATTCGGGTCTTTATTGATCGCCTGCTGAAAATAGCCAATCGCCTTCTGGATGTCCTCTTCCGTACGCTTATTCCAATAGTACCGGCCTTGGAGGTAGGCTTGGTACGCTGCCGGGTCGATTGGCCGTTTGCCCGACAAGCGGGCCTGCTCCTGGGGCGTGACCTTGGCGTTGATCTCATTCGCGATGACCTGCGCGACCTCTCCCTGTAACTTAAGCACGTCGTGCAAGTCGCGATCGTAGCTTTCCGCCCACAGGTGCGTGTCGCTCGGCGCGTAAATCAACTGCGCCGTGATCCGTACCCGGTCGCCCACCCGCCGCACCGAGCCTTCGATCACCCCTTGCACCCCCAGTTCGCGTCCGATCTCCCGCAGCGGCTTCCTAGCGTCTTTGTACCGCATCACCGAGGTCCGCGATATCACCTTCAGTGACCCGATTTTCGACAGGTCGGTGATCAGTTCCTCGGTCATGCCGTCGGCAAAGTACTCCTGCTCCGGATCGCCTGAGAGGTTCGCCAGCGGCAACACCGCCAGCGAGTGAATTGCAGCTCCAGCCTCCTTTCCCAACAGCCGCTCTCGCCATCCGCTCACGGCGTTCAGCCCGAGTAGCAACGCCGCTACCACCAACACTCCCGTCAGCCCCAGCAGGACCTTCCTCCGTAATCTTGACCGCGGCCTCTCGACCACCCTCCAGGAAGCCGTGACCGAACTCGGCATGCCCAGCCGCCGCAGATCCACAGCCAGTTCCTTCGCCGACTGGTAGCGGTTTTCCGGGTCCTTCTCCAGGCACTTGCCGATGAGCCGCTCCAGCTCCGCCGGCACCTGGGGGTTGAGCTGCGCGGGCGGCACCGGCGCTTGCCGTAGGATCGCCGTGATCAGCTGTGCGCGCTCCAATTTGCCGAACGGCCGCTGTCCCGTCGCCATTTCGTACAGCACCGCCCCCGCCGAATGAATATCCGTCCGAGCGTCCGCCTCCTCGCCGAGTAACTGCTCCGGCGCCATGTACGGCAGAGTCCCGGTCATCGCCAGCGTCTGGTCAATACTCTCCGTCGCGGCACTCGGCACCACCGGAAGCCGCAGCTTTGCCAAGCCGAAGTCCAGTACCTTCAGCCGTCCGTCCCCGGTCACTCGCAGGTTCCCCGGCTTCACGTCGCGATGCACTACCCCCTCGGCATGCGCCGCCGCCAGAGCTTCCGCCAGTTGCACCCCCAGCGCAAGAACCTCCTTCTCTGCCAACGGCCGCCCCGCCAGCTTCTCGCTCAGCGTCATCCCGGGGATGTATTCCATCACCAGAAAGTCCACCCCGTCCTGGGTGTCGAAGTCATAAATGGTCGCGATGCCGGGATGGTTCAGCTTGGAAAGAGCCAGCGCTTCATTGCGGAAATGCCTGCGTGCGGATGGGTCGCTCAGCGTGCCGGCAGGAAGAACTTTGATGGCGACATCCCTGGCCAGATGTTCGTCGTGGGCGCGATACACTTCTCCCATGCCGCCGGCGCCGATCTTCTCGGCGATACGGTAGTGGCCCAGATTGATGCCGACGGCTAAGTCCGGGCCTGACGGCCGGCTGGTCATGCGGAAGATGCCCCCACCGCCCACTTCGCGTTCGCACGCACGCCCATTCTAGAGTAAGCGTAAAGGAAAGCCACAACAAAACCGGGCGCGATCTAGCTGGATCAGTACCTGGAATGCCAGAACTATGGCGGAACCAAGACTGCGTTTTCGAAGGTGGTTGCAACCGCGCGGAAGCCGTATCTTGTGGATGCCCTCAATGTCAGTCGGCGAGAACAATCTGTGATTCGCCCTTCCACCTCAGCCATTGTGACTGGTTTACTCGGAAACAACCAGATCGTGGAACAGTAGACTACCCGGCCAACTGGTCTCGGCCTGCCCGGCAGCCTTGCTCGCTATCCCACATGCGCGTTTCCAAGCGGCAACACCGGCTTCTCATCGACTACCCTTAATCCCACATCAGCAATCTATCTTCTTCGTTTGGGTGTGTAGGCATGTAGGGTGTGTAGGCTTTTTGAGAGAGTTCTTATGGAGACCTCTTCCCGAGAGAGTATTGGAAAGAGGCTACACAGCCTACATGCCTACACACCCCAGAATTCCCGTTTCCATCTCAATTGAAGAGGCTTGGGAAGGATAGATGTTCGGGAAAAGGTTGGTCGAAGCCCGGTCCGACTTGTTTGATGGGACTATCCGGCAGATAACTGATCGCTTTTAGTTTCGACGCGCCGGAACGTGCCACAGCCTCGGTCCGGTATTCCATTTTCGAGTAGATGTTTGCCGAGAAAGTAAATGCCGTCTAATATCGCCTCAGACGGTAGTTCTGG
>DATEPX010000012.1:0-20323 GCA_035272945.1 Terriglobales bacterium | reverse complement strand
AGAAACATGGCGGTTCGGTAACCGTGGAAGCCCAGCCCACTGGCAACTGCTTCCACATCCATCTTCCCGCCAAGGTCAATGTGGCGGCTACGACGAAACAAACATTATGAGAATGTATCGAGCGCTTCCCATGTTGTTGATGATTGTCATTGCCTTCACCCTGGCAGCAGGGCAGAATCCCGAGGCTCAACCCACCACGCTCGCAATCGGCTCAGCGACCATAGGCGAGCTTAAGGGAGAGGTTTCCATCCAATCCCCCCAAGGTGAATCTGTCGCCGCTCAACCGGGCATCGTCCTCACACCCGGCAGCAGGATTGAGATTGGCAAGGGCAGCCTTCTATTGAATCTGGCGGATGGTTCCCAGGTGCTCGTGAAATCGCACAGCCAGGTGGTGCTGAAGGCGCCTGATCAGGACAAAGGATTCTCCCTCGAACTGTTGATCGGCAAGGTCGTCAACAAGATTCAGAAGCGTCTCGGCAGTACACCATCGTTCCGAATGGGCACTCCGACCGCAGTGATCACTGTTCGTGGAACGCGGTTTTCGGTTGAGGTGAACAAAAAGCAGCGCACCGAGGTGGACGTGTTTGAAGGCCTGGTAGAGGTGGAAGGGATAGGGCTGATGGGGCCGCCCGTGGTCATCAGACCAGGCTTCTCGACTTGGGTGGAGAGAAACCGAAACCCCGAGAGTCCACATGAGATTCAGAATCTCCGCGAAAGCCCCGAAGACCGCGTCCGCCAACCTGGCATTGAGCGCGATGAACACGGCAGGGAACAGAAACCGGACAGTCGCCAGGGTACCAAGCCTGAGCAGGAGGGCGAACCGCACTGAGTGCACCTGTGGTCTTTCTGAGCACGTCTTAGGCGAGACATTCCCAGACTCGGAGTGTGTCCAATCGACACATGGCACCTTCAACCTAGACCACGACTTGCTCCGGTACCTAATGTTTCCAGCCCCTTCATGTTTGTTTCCCTTGGAACGGGAAGTGCTATACCTTTTTTTAACGACGAAGAAGTGTTCGGCTCCTTCGCAAAAAGGCCTGGGCGCCAGCAATTTTTTGCGGCGCCAGGCCTGGCGTTTAAGCTTTGCTCCGCTTCTTCTCCAGCACGCGCCCTCGCTCATCGCCAGCGCCGCCAGCGCCCATGCCCTCCTTTGTTCGTGCACTCTGTGCTAGAATCCGCGCACTCTTTTCCACTGAATATTCCTGAGGGGAACGACTATGAGACATGCAGTGGGGATTGCATCTCGGATGGTGTTGATTCTGTGCTCGTCAATACTGGTTCTAGCGCAAACGAAACGCGACTCTGGAACTCCATCGAGTGCTGCAACAAACAAACACCACTCATTGGCTGCCACGCCAGACACCGTGCAATGGGGCTGGCTGGATCCCAAGGAACCGCCCAAGCTCACGGTCGATTCCGGCGACACCATTTCAGTCGAGACCCTGATGCACTCGCTCGACCAGGTACAGCCGGGAGTCCCGATGGAGAAATTGGTGGAACTCCGCAAGCAAAACGACGGCGGTGGCCCACACTCTGTCACCGGCCCAATTTATGTAAATGGTGCTGAGCCGGGGGATGCCCTGGAAATTCGAATCCTCAAAATCGTTCCCAAAGCCAATGGTTTTAACTTCAACTTGCCCGGCAAGGAATTTCCCACCGTTGGGTTACTGGCCTCCGAATTCCCTGAAGGATTCGTCCGTTATTACAAGCTGGATGTGGCCAAGATGCAGACCGAGTTCAAGCCCGGAATCGTTCTCGATCTCGCTCCCTTCCCAGGAATACTGGCGGTAGGGGTGGACCCGGACGAGCCGCCACAAAAGGCCGGTCCCCCCATTCACGATGCCAAAGGGCGAACCAGCACGCTGCGCCCCTGGAAAAACGGGTCAAATATGGACCTCAACGAATTGCAGGCAGGTTCCACTCTCTACCTGCCAGTCTTTCTCAAAGGTGGCCTAATCTGGATTGGCGATGCGCATTGCCGCCAAGGCAATGGCGAAGTCAACCTCACTGCCCTCGAGTGCGCGTATAAGGAGATCGAGATTCAGCCGATCGTGCGTAAGGATCTCAAGATCGAATGGCCGCGCGCCGAGACAAAAGATAATTGGATCTTCACCGGATTCGATGAGGACCTGAATCAGGCGATGAAGATCGCCGTCCAGCAGACCGTGAATTGGCTGTCAACCCAGAAGATGGCGCCAATGAGCCGCGAAGAAGCCTATGCGCTGACTTCCATGGTCGGAGATTGCCGCGTGACCGAGGTCGTGGATATCCGCAAAGGAGTACACTGCATGATTTCGAAATCAATCTTCATCGCCGAAAAGCGACAGGCACAAGCAAAAAACACCCACTGAGAACCAGTAGGCGCGTTACCACAGTAATTCCTCGCTTGATTACTTACTAAAGAAACGTGCCCATTAGCGGCGCGGCACCTACGTCTTTCGTATCTTGAAGGGCACTTATCAGCCCCTTACGATAGAAGAGCTCTTCGATTGACCTGCTTCCGGCAGCGATGCACAACGTTGCAGGCAATCGCCATCCCCGACCCATGGTGGCGCTGAGAGGGGCTGCCGTGGCAGGAGTCCTGCCACACGAATGGAGGATCTTCGTCCTCCAAGAAAGGGCCCGAAGCCTTGCGCCGAATGGGTGGTTTCTCATTGGTGGAGATGATTGCGGTGCTGGGCATCATTATTGTAGTGCTCGGCATTATGTTCATCACCCTGCAGCCGGCGTTGAGAGATGCCCGCGTGAACGGCGCTTATGATAACGCCCTGATGCTCTTGCGTGCCGCGCGCCAGCGTGCGATTGCGGATCGCAAGCGTTACATCGTTGTTTTCGGACAGCCCGCGCCAACCGGAGCTCCCGTGCCGCTAGGCGCGCCGAATCCCTCCAGTATTCAGGTCTTCCGCTGGGACGTAGCGCAACCAGTTTCTCCCGCACCGGTCCAAATCAGCACCATTGATTTGCCGTATGACATTCAGTTCCAAGTCTTGTCTGGCATTCCCACCGGCGCGGTGCCCGATGGGTTCGGAAATGGCTCAGTGGCGATTGACTTTGATCAGGGCGTCGGCGCGGGCAGAACCAACCTGGTCATGTTTCTGCCCGATGGCTCCGCACATGACCTGCTGGGAAATCTGAACAACGGAATCTTGTACCTGGCCCGCAACGGCGACCTGTACAGCTCGAAGGCAATCACGGTATTCGGGAGCACGGGCAGAGTTCGAGGCTGGCGCCTGGTCAGCCAGGCGGGAGCAGCAACATGGATCGAGCAGTAGCTAAGAAAAGGAAGCGGCAAGAGGGGTTTACGCTCCTGGAAGTAATGATTGCCATCGTGGTCATCACCGTTGGCCTGATGGCCATATTGGCGTCCTTTGCCATGGCCGTCGGAACCACAGGACTTGTCCAGCAAGACGAAATCGCACGGCAAAAGGCGACCGAAGCATTTGAGAGTATCTTTACAGCACGCGCCACCAACCAGATTACCTATGCCCAGATTCAGAATGTCCCCAACGGCATATTCACGGCCGGACCGACTCCGCTGATGGGCGCAGGCCCGGATGGGTTGGACGGCACTGCTGACGATGGCCCACAACCCGGCTGTCCCGGCGTCTATCAATGCGTGATTTTGCCGGGGCCAGACGGTGTCTTGGGAACGGCCGACGATGTAACCATGTCCCTTTCCTACTTCACGCGGACAATAACGATTAGCCCCGTGCCTGCCGTGGGTGGCGGCCCTAACCCCAACCTGCGGCAAATTACTGTGACGGTGTCGTACGCAACCCCTCCGGGAGGGCTGCGCGACTACACGATCCAGGGCCTGATTTCGCCTTACCGTTAAAAGGCAAGGATGCAGCGAGTGACTACCTACGAGCGCGGTTTCACCCTGGTCGAACTCATCGTCGCTATGGCCCTGGGTTTGATGGTTCTGGGAGCGGCCACAGCGATCTTCCAAAGCGGAATGGAAGCCACGTCCCTGGTGGTGAAGCGTGCTGAGATGCAGCAGAACGTCCGTGCCGGCGTGAACCTGATTGTCAAAGACGTGAGCATGTCCGGGGCTGGTTTGCGTCCTGGCGGCTTGGCTTTGCCGAATGGCGCGGGTGCGAGTCTATCTCGCTTCGCCTGTGACCAGAGCGGAACGTGCTGGTTGAATAACAACGGCTATCCCACGGGCACTATCGGAACCCCGCCTACGCCGGTGAACAACTACATGTACGGGCTGATTCCGGGACCGGGCAATGGTATGGAAAAAGGTGGGCCGGGAGTGATCCCAGCCACCAATCGGGCGGCCGACGCTATCACGGTCATCTATGTCGATTACAGCTTTCCGCTGAACCAATACCAAGTCACATTTCCGGACAACACCGGGACGACCATCAATCTTGCTTTGCCTGTGCCCGCTCCCACTCCGCTTCCGCCGCCCGTGGATGATCCGGCGAACGGAATCAAACCGGGCGATTTGATTATGCTGAGTAATAGCGCGGGCGGTGATGGCTGGGCCATTGGAGAAGTGACTGGCATTGTCCCCGGCGGGGGCACGATCACGTTCGGCAACCTGGATCCCTTGAATATCAACCAGTCTGGTGCGGCGCAGGGGAATATCGCATCCCTCACCTGCTGCAGCCCAACGACCGCATGGCGGATCCTGGCGGTGACGTATTTCGTGGACGTTCCTGCCAATCGGCCCCCACGCCTGATGCGCCAAGTCAATGGACAAGAGCCGGTGCCGGTAGCCGACAACATCATCGACCTGCAGTTTACCTATGACGTGTGCGACTCGGTCACCGCCGGACCCACCTGCGCCAACGTCAAGGACCCCATCGCAGCCGGTTTTACCCCTAGCCAGATTCACAAGGTGAACATTACGTTGATGGGACAGAGCCTGTTGTCAGGGAACAAGGCCCAGAACATGGCTCTGGTCAGCTCAGTCAGTACGCGGAATCTCAATTTCCGCGACCGCTACCGGTAATGGCTTAAGAGTTCGGGGAGACGAGTCTATGGGTAAGGCCACAAGTCGCGCGCGAGGATTCACACTGATCGCTGCTCTACTTCTCCTGGTGCTGATGTCGGGTATCGCTGTGGGTGTGATCATGCTGGTCACCAGCGAGACTCGGATGGGCGGCAACAGCAAAGAGAGCAACGTGGCGTACTATGGTGCAGAAGCCGGCATGGAAAAACTCACAGCCGACCTGGCCCAACTCTATCAGGTAAGTCTTGCTCCCAGTCCGGCCGCGATTGCCAACCTGGCCAACAACCCGCCTACTCCAGCGATGGTTCCAAACGTGAATTACGTGGAGAGTATCAAGCCGACCGTGGTTGATGCGGCCGGGAACCCAGTGGCAACTTGGGGCACGATCAGCGCCGGACCGAACGCCGGGTTGACGGCAGAAAAGGTTCTTTACACCTTGCAAGTGAACGCCACCCGCCCAGGCGGTGCGAACGTCAACATGCTCCGCAACGTGGAAGTGGCACTGATCCCGGTATTCCAATTCGGCGTTTTTTCCGATAGCGACCTGAGTTATTTTGCCGGCCCGAGGTTTGATTTTCGCGGACGGGTGCACAGCAACGGCAACCTCTACGTCGCCAGCGGCTCGACGCTGGTCTTTTATTCGAAAGTCACGGCCGCCGGGCAGATTATTCGCGACCGTCTGGCCAACGACTGGCCCACCTCCAGCGGTTACGGCGGGATGGTATATGCCCCCAATGCGAGTGGCGGCTGCAACACGGCTCAGCCCGCTACCAATTGTCTGAGCTTCACGGTGCCGCAGGCGAGTTGGAGTGGCGGCATTCCATCCGCCGGTGCACAGGACCCGGGATGGTTCAATACTTCCACCAACACCTACAACGGATTTCTCGCCAACAATGCTACGGGCGTGACTCCGCTGACACTTCCGTTCGTAGGCGGCGCCAGCATGAATGCCAGCGCGACGCAGATCCAGATCGTCCGCAAACCGCCGGCCGGAGAATCGGCAACTTCGCCGCTGGGCGCTTCCCGCGAGTACAACAAAGCTGCGATCAGGGTAATCCTGGCTGATACTTTGGCCAACCTCCACACCGACGGAAGCGCAAATCCGAATCCCGACGGACAGGACTTTCACTTGGACGCCAATTCCGTCGTTAACGTCCCGGGAACACCGGCCGGATCCACCAGCTACTTCGCTCAAGCCCAGGGCGGCTATGATCCATCCTGGTTCCCGAGTACTGGTAATTGGAATCTGGTTGACGGTTATCTGCGGGTGGAGTATCTAAACGGAAATACCGGCAATTGGGTCGGAGTCACGAACGAGTGGCTGGGCCTGGGATTTGGCCGCGGCCTTCTTCCGCGAACCGCTCCCGGCAGCGATGTTACGGGACACCCGAATGCCGTCCTGATTTTCCAAAAGCTGGCAGACCGCAATGCTGACGGTGCAATCAATGGTTCTGATACACCGGCTCCGAATCGCACTGGAGCCAACTCGCAGTTCAGCTGGTATCCGATCAATTTCTACGACGCACGGGAAGGCTTTCCACGCGATTCGACCGCTCTGACCGGCACGTTTTGCTATGCGAACGGGGTCATGAACGCAGTTGAGGTCGATGTGGGCAACCTGCGGCAGTGGCTCCTTGGGACTATTGGAGCCAATGGTCCCAATGTCAATTTCTCAAATCAGAACGGCTACATCCTGTACTTTTCCGATCGCCGCGGTATGGTGGCCGATCCGAATGTCACGCCGGTTGCCCTCAACGGCGCCTCGGGATTGGAGGACGTCATCAATTCCGGCTCCGCGAACGGCTCGCCCGATGGCGCGCTTGATCCCGTTTACTCCAATGGCTACTCGCCCGAAGACGTCGATGAGAACAACCTGCTCGACAATTGGGGAGCCGCCAGTGTCGGTGGCGGCTTTAAGAACCTCGGCGCAGGCCTCGCTGCCCCGTTCTTAAGACTCGATTGCCTCAGCGGCAACGGCAATGCCTATGCCAACAAAGTTTCGGGCGCTCGCCACGTGTTGAAGTTAGTGGACGCCGGGCTGGGTAATCTGCCCACCATTCCACCCGCACAGGGCGGTGGTGGCGGATTTACCGTGGTTTCCGAGAACCCCGTCTACGTGCAAGGGGATTACAATAGCTCCGCCGCCGACCCCTTCTGGTCAAATCCGGACACCACCAGCGACGTTCCCCACGCCGCCGCCGCAGTCATCGCCGACGCAGTCACTTTCCTTTCCACCAGCTGGAGTGACTTCGAGAGCATGAAATATCCCAGTTCTCTGGGATCCCGGCCCGCAGCCAATACCTATTACCGTATGGCAATCGCTGCCGGCAAAGGAGTGAACTTCCAACATATCGGCGGGACCGGCCAGGACTTCGGGACCGACGGCGGAATGCACAACTTCCTCCGCTACATCGAAAACTGGGGCGGCCGGACACTTGGTTATCGCGGTTCCCTGGTGAGCCTCTATTACTCCCAGTATGCGACCGGTACCTTCAAGTGCTGCTCGCTCGTCTACAGCCCGCCCGCTCGTAACTACCAGTTCGACACGTTGTTCCTAAATCCGGCGAACCTGCCACCAGGTACGCCCATGTTCCAGGACATCGTGAACCTGAGCTACCGGCAGGATTTCACTCCGTACTAAGCGATTTGTATCAGGGCACGGCTGAAGCCGTGCCCTGATACGAGTCTTGGTATTTGAGGATCTTCCCCATGTCTCCCAAAAGTAGGGACACATGCGGGCACCCCGTCAATTACAAATGCTTTAGTCCGGTTTAGCGACGCGTGCGGCGACGAGCTGATAGTTAGTCCCGTCGAAGAACAACAAACCACGCACGCGGAGCTTCGTGCCCGGCGCAACGGGGCTCATCTCTTGCGTCCCGGGCCCCTGGTACACATTCACGCTGGACACACCCGTGAGTTTCACGAATGCCGAGTCGGCATCCAGCAGTAGCGAGAAGCTGGTATTGGAACCCATGGGCGCTGCGCCAACCGTTCCCGACAACGCCTGCTTCTGCAGCTTAACCTGGCTTGCTGAGAAGCTGCTTTGCATCTGGCTGGCTACAGGGGCGTTCACCTGTACGCGCTGCCCGACTGCCACCGTCGTATTGTCGAACTTCGGTGTGAACGGCAGATTTCGCAGCAGCCTGGAGAAATTCGAATTGCTTAGCGGACTCTTGAACACGGCATTGGAAACATCCACGGTCAGAGTCGCGCCAACCATGTCCTTGGTCATGTTGCCGCTCTCATGCTGTACCAGCAGAGTCACGGAAGTGACGGGAGCGCCGGAAGTCGCAGTAACCAGGCCATCGGCTTCCATTCCCTCGCTGGCTTCCATCAATTCGACTTTGGTAGCCAGCAGGGAACCGTCGGTTTGGGTAAGGGCGTCCACCTCTACTAGCATGCCGGTCTTCAGATCAGCAAACTGGGAGATGCCGTCTTCGAATTTGGTGTTCGCGTCCACGGTGAAAGCCTGGGCTGAACTGCCAGACTCCGGCGTGAGGTCAAAAGACGCGGCCATAGTGCCACTGGCGGGCGTGACCGCGCTGATGGTGCCGGCCATGTCTTCGATTTCGCCGTGCTCCTCGTCATCTTCCTGTTCGCCGGAGACCACCTGCACGGAAACCGTAATCACAGGATTGATACCGGTCACGTTGCCGGCAGAATCAAACGTGAGGGACTGAGCGGCGTTGAAGTCGAAGCTCAGGACGCTGGGTTCTTTGCCGATGGTAACGGCAGGGCTGAACATGACGGTGACAGTCGTGTTCAGCGTAAACGTCTTCTCGACGGGCGTAGTGCTGTTTGGCGGAATATAGGTGACGTCCACGGTTGAAATCGAGACCTTGGCAGATTGGTAGGTTCCGGGCGGCACGTTCGCCGCCCCGAAGGACTCCACTGTGCCTGCGAGATGGGTCAACTCGATCTTCTTGGGCGAATCCAGAACCGTGACCGTTCCTCCGCCTTGCTGCATCAGGTCAACCCGAGTTAGGGTCACTACTAACGACAACACGGAGTCGGCGGGTGCATCCCCGATCTTAAACTGCGCGTTGGCAGCCGTCATCGTAGTTGGCTTGGCCGTGTTACTGCAGCCCAGTGCAGCCAACAACAGGCCGATAGCCAGGGCTAAGGTGGTGAATCGCAAAAATCGAAGGTTTAACATGTTGCTCCTCCTGCTCTTCCGACCGGACCTGAAAATCACGATCGAGACCAAACGTTATGCCGATTGCTTAGCACAGATTTGAACGAGAATCAGCGCTCCGAGGTAGTCGCCTTGGTCAGCTCAGAACGCTCTCACCCAAAAGCTGACAGGCCCCATGCAAGTCCTAGTGCATTTTTGTGGCGCGCTTGCAGCAATTTGAGTCGCACGTCTCGTGCCTAATCTGCACGCGCATAAGCATTCTATTTTCACGCGCATACCACTGCAGAATCGAAAGTACCTGAGTCAACCCGACCCAGTCATATGGCGAGAGAAGACACTCCTTCGCTTCTACAGAAATCCGTATAAGAGCGCTCCATGAAACGGGAGGGGGTTCCCGTTTTTCACAGAGCGGCGGGAAGTCGGGTATCGGCGCGGACTCTTACGCCGGCTAGTGTTTGGCGTTCTCGGATTCAGTTAGCTGCTCGGCCATTTTTAGTTCGCGCGCGGCCTCGTCAGCCCTGCCGAGCTGACGATAGGCTTCGCCCAGCAAGTGATGTGGGATGGGGTTATTGGGATCCATTGCCAGGGCACGCTGAAGGGCGCGAACCGCCAGCTCCGTCTCTCCCTTTTTTCCCAGGACCTTTCCCATCAGGATATACGGGCCGGTGGAAGTGGCATCCAGCCAAATGGAGCGCTGCAGGAGACGTTCGGCATCGTCAAATTTTTGAACGCGGGCGTAGGCGTCGGCAAGTTTGTAATAAGTGGCCGCATGGCCCGGATTGATGGCGAGTTCCTTCTGAAATTCAGCGATGGCCTCTGGGATGCGCGACTTGTACAAGTAGAGCTCGCCTAGCAGGAAGTGCGCCAAGGGAAGTTTGGGGTCGAGCGCGACCGCCTTCTGCGCGCACTCCTCGGCAACGGGATCGAATTCCTGGCGAAGCAGCATGCGCGCGGTAAAGAGATAAGCGGCGGCGGAGTCTGGCGTCACGTCGAACATGCGGGCGAACGCTGTGCGCGCCTGGGGGTAGTTCTTGGTCTGGATGTAGCAGATGCCCAGGATGTAGGAGGCGTCGACGTTGGCGCGCGGGAACCAGGTTTGAACCTTGTCGAGCAACGGGATGGCTTCAGCCGGACGGCCACTGAGGTAGTACGAGAGGCCGAGCAGTTGCGTGGCTTCGTTGTCAGCGGGAAGTTCTTCGGTCGCCTTCTTCAACGAGTCTATCGCCTTCATGTAATCGCCCTTCTTGTAGTAGGCCATACCCAGTTCACGAGCTAACCCCTTCCGGGCGGGATCCTTTGCCGCCAATTCCTGAAGCTGGGCAATGGCTTCGTCGTATTTGCCCTGGTCCATGAGACGACGGGGTTTATCGAAGTCGGAGGACTGCGCAGCGGCCGCAGGTTTATCAGGCGCAGATGGCGTCGCGGTTTGACCGGCGGAATGACCAAAACCACCCGTGATCAGCGCAAAAAGGAATAGCAGCCTCAGTAGTGACATGGATGGACCAGCGAGTCAGGCGTCTTCAGAATTAGAGCACAAAAGGAAGGTCAGTGGGTCAACGAGGCCTCTGCGGCTCCGACGTACTTATCGGCTGCTCCGTAGTAGACAATTTGTACCCTTGTGGTCATCTGCAGCATGGGAATTGATTGAAACTAGCGATCCGGGGCAAATTCCGAGCAAAAAACAAGGAGGGAGTCGAGACTCCCTCCTGAAGTAGCATCAATCGAGACTAGAAAATGAGTTTAAGCCCAAACTGCAGTTGGCGCATGGTCGTGCCATCCTCGATGTTTCGAATCTGGCCGTTGTTGCCGCCGCAGTCCACGCAGGTTCCGCCGGTCGCGCCGTAATCCTGCGAACTGAAGCCCAGGACTGGGTGGTTGAACACGTTGTAAGCGTCCATCCGGAACTGAACCGTGAACCGTTCAGTGGCCCGGAAGTTCTTGGAGATTCCCATATCATCACTGAAGTGATGAGGGCCTCGGAAGCTGTTCCGACCCACATTGCCATCAGTGCCGCAAGCGGGTAAAGAGAACGCCCCCGATGTAGGCCGCGGCAGACTACAGCTGTCTGTTACGCCTACAGTAGCTCCGGACAGGTCGTACGCCAGACCGGTGACTGGGGTGAAGTACTGAATAAAGGGCTGTCCACTTGCCGGATGTTGCAGACTCCCAGCGCCCACGTGGAATCCGCCGTGGTAGTTCGGCAGGCACGGGCCCGTATCATTAATTTCGCCGCACTCACCCGCGTTAGCCGTCCAGGGCAAACCGCCGCTCCAGTTCAGGCCATTGCTGATTTGCCAGCCGCCTACGACAAGGTCCAGCACTCGACCAGCACTTCCTGCGAACGTCTTCCCCTTTCCGAACGGCAGCTGATAGACCATGTCCACTAGAAAGACGTGGTTACGGTTCATGTCGTCAGGACCGTAACTTTGTCGCGGCGCAACCGAGTACAGGAAGTTATTGTCATTCGTAAAGTTGTTGGCATGGGAGAAGGTGTAGAATGCGCTGAATTGCAGACCTTGGGAGAATCGCTTGTCGACTTTGACCTGCAGCGAGTTGTAATTACTGCTGGCGTCATTGCCAAAGTAGTTGCCCATGATCTGGTCGTTGTTGCAGCAGACTAGGCCCGGGTAATCCGGATAAGTAAAGTGGTTATAGAATGGTCGGCGCTGGTCGCGTGAGGTCGTGGCGACAAACGCGACTGAGCAAGTCACACCCGGTGCTGAACACGAGGTTCCGTTTGCCACTGTATTACCCAGCGCGTCCTTCCCGCTCGCAACGGCAGCTCCAGGTCCGAAAGGCACCTGGTTCGCGTTGTAGGCCGGGCCGTTACCTGCGAACCCATGCGTGCCCTTGTTGGCTACATATCCGACTTCCAGACTCATGGTGTTCGTAAGCTGTCTCTGTACGGTCAGATTCCACGCGTCAAGCGTCGGGAGTCGTTGGAATTTCGGGCGCATCCTTGGTTGGACATCGTTCCCGGGTCCGCCCAGAGGCAGAACGCCGTTAGACGGAATCGTAGGGAAGGTAAATACTGGCGGCCCTTGCGAGAGCGTGAAAGCCGGGAAATAGGCGTCATCAACTCCAGCAGGTAACCCGTTGTTAGCCAGGTTGTTGCTTGCCGTAACGCTCTGGTTCACCAGTACCGGCAGGTTCTGAGTCACAGCGTGACCGAAATTCGAGCCGAACACACCGATGTCATAGCTGCGACCGTACCCCATGCGGATAACCGTCTTGGACGTGAGCTGGTAGGCAACGCCAAGCCGCGGTGCAAACGCCTTCCAGTCATTGTCAATATTGCCGTTTAGTCCGTAAGGACCGTAACCGGCAATGCGGATAATTCCTTCCTGTGGATTGGCAAAACCGCCGTTGCCCTTTCCGTTTACGGATTCAGGCATGTACAGCTCCCAGCGCAGACCGTAATTGAGGGTCAGCTTGGGAGTCATGCGCCAGGTGTCTTGGCCGTAGAAGAAGAAACGATTCTGTCGCTCTGCCGCCGTCAGGCTGCGGCTGATGAAGCGGTTCATGTTGTGAACGTCGCCCAGCAGGAAGCTGCCGATGCCGTTGCCTCCCACACCTTTGTTCGAGGTGGTACCCGAATCAAAGTGCATGACGCCAGCACGGTCGGCGTCACTGGGAACGCGTAGGTTGTAAGCCCGCCGAACGTCAGCACCGAACTTGATCTGATGATTGCCCTTCATCTTTGTCCAGTTGTTCACGAACTGGAGCTGCTGTTCACTTTCAATTAGTGGGCAGTTGCAGCGTCCGACGTTCAAACCATCCCCAAAAGCGCTCAACACGCCAGGTTGAGAGTTCGGCCCGTCACCCTGGAAGCTCGGCCAACCGGATGTAAACAGATCGCCAAAGTTGACGTTCGGGATCCCAACATCCTTGGCTGGAGTCTTGCCTTCGTCCGGCTTGTGCGTAGTTGGGTTGTACTTGAACCAGCCGAAACGAAAGTCAGTCAAGAGTGAAGAACTAAAAGTCTTGGTAAAGCCTGTTGCCAAGCTGTAATTATGGGTTACGGAACTGCCCGCTAAGCCCAACTGCCCCAAGCCGACACCACCCAGCGTGCCTAGGGATCCCCCACCCGACAAACTGAACCTGGCCAAGCTGAACCGACCAAAGACATTTACGGTTGAACTGGCGGTGTAATCGACGCGGGTGTCGAAGCTGTTCTGTGAGAATGGCCCGGAACCGGAGGCAACGAAGTTGTTGGTGACTTGCGTATTGCTCGGGGTCAGTTGTTGGTAAAGCTTGAGGATGCTTTGAGCAACTGGCGATATGCGCGCCAAGGGAATCCAGTTGGGCTGTCCACCTGGCCCGAGGAATTGCGAACGCCCGCTGCCATCGGTCGCTGCGCTAGTAGTGCGATCATATAGGAACGTGGAAGGATCACCTGCCTTGCCGTTCCCGAAGAAGGGCGCATATTGATCGAGCTGGCAGAATCCGCTGCCGTCACCTGGAGCGATACACGTCTGCAGCACCCGCTGGGTTGGAATCGTGAGGGTATTGGTGGTGCCGACGGATTGTCGGGTACCTTGATAGTCACCAAAGAAAAAGAGTTTGTCTTTCAGAATTGGTCCGCCGAAGGTGCCCCCGAATTGCTGCCACCTGGATGATGGAATTAATCGCCCGGTGACCGGATCCGGCTTGAACTGCTGAAAGGGGTTGCGCGCCTGGGTAGCGTCGGTGCGACGGAAGTAGAATCCGTCGCCGTGGAAATCGTTGCTGCCGGATTTCGTTTGCACCGTCATAATGCCCGCTACTGCTTTGCCAAATTCGGCATCATAATTTTGCAGATTGAACTTGGTCTCGGTGACGGCGTCGATGTTGGGGTTCACGACAATGATCCCCAAGATTGGATCTTGGTTGTCAGTACCATCTAGTTCATATGCCGTACCGCTGAAGTGCTGACCGTTTACAAAGATTTGCTGGCTGCCCTGCGGATTCTCCGTCGCGGCGTGACTCCAGCCAACGAGTTTCTGGGTACCGGGAGCCGCCAACTCAAGGCTCTGGAAATTACGGTTGAGCAGCGGCAGTCCTTCCACCATTCTGGAATCAAACGTAGTTGCCACGTCGGCGCGGTCAGTCTTCAGCTGTGGCGCCTCAGCCGTGACTTCGACAGTCTCCTGAGTACCTCCTACCTGGAATTGCGCATCTACGCGAGAGCCGGTGTCGGCAGAAACGACAATGTTCTTCAGCTCTATCGTCTTGAAGCCGGGCGCTTCCGCTCGCACCGTGTAAATATCGGAGATCAGGTGCGTAACGGAATAGTTGCCGTCCTGGTTTGTAGTCGTTTGGTCACTCGCGCCCTTGCGCTGGTTCGTGACTGTCACCTTGGCGTTGGGCACCGCGGCGCCTTGCGGATCGGTCACCGTGCCGATGATGCTGCCATAGACCGCTTGGGCAAAGGCCGAGGTCGAGGCCAGTGTAACTACCAGGAATGCCAGAGTGACTACTGCCAGAATCAATCGCCTTGTCATCGCAAATTCCTCCGCAGGTCTTTCAGGCGTGCATCGCCGGGGCTGCCTGTTTTCCATGGAAGCTACTGTTGTTGGTGTTTGAGGTGGGAGCCTTCGTTTTATGGGCCACGGCTGAAAAAATGAAACCGCCGTCGAAAAAAGATACACAGTTCCCACGACGCGTCGAATTGGAAGTGCGTCTCAAGAGAGTGGACTCTCGACAGTTCCCAGGGGTCACACGAATGTGTGACGCAACTCACGTTCCAATGTGACGGTCACGCTAATCTCCTTGCTTTCACTTGTCAAGAGAAGTTTGCACAACTCGTGGAGATATGAAATCGCGTAGGTTTCGATTTGGTTCTATGAAAAATCATCACCCACCTGCCACGTTGTCGCCGACCGAGGCACGAAAGATGTCTCGCGTCATGGAGAATTGACCAAATCCTATTCCTTGGGCGGCGTGAGGCGAGGATCCAGATCGTTCGCTTTTTTGAACTCCTGCTCCGCTTCTCTTTTGTCTCCCTTGCGCGATAACGCAATCCCCAGTTGGTAGTGCCCAGGAGCATAGGCGGGAACCATGCGGATGGCATTTCGAAATTGTGAGACGGCTCCGTCCAGATCGCCCACCGTCAGTAAACGTTTCCCGGAGTTGGTGGCAAAGGTTGCGGCCTGTAGATTTGTTTTTTCCTTAGCGATCAATTCTCCGGCCCGGGCCTCCGCCACTGCACCGTCACGGTCCCCGAGCTGGCGGAGGACGGCAGCCAACGTGGTGTGTGCGCCGGCAAAGTCGGGCTGGAGATGAATAGCCTCCCGCAACTCGGCAGCCGCGTCCTCGAAATTTCCCTGCTGCTTCAGCACCGTGCCCAAGGTGTAATGCGCTTCCGCATAATCGGGTTTGATCTTCAGTGCGGCGCGGAGTTCTCCGGCAGCGTGTGGGAAATCGCCCTGCTGCCAGTATGTGACGCCCAAGGTGTAGTGGATGTCGGCCTGATTGGGATCGAGTTGCGCCGCTTTCTGAAACTCGGCGGTCGCATCGGCCAGTTGGTCCTTGAGCTTAAGCGCAAGGCCGAGATTGTAGTGAACCGTGGCGTCGTCGGGAGCGGTTTCAAGAGCGGAGCGAAACTGTGTGATGGCGCTGTCAAAATCCGCCTTTTGCAGATAAGCGGTCCCCAGGTTCCCCCGGTAGGAAGCGTCCTTCGGCCGCAGGCGCAATGCCGCCTCGAATTCGGGAATGGAGGTGGAGGCCTGGCCTGCCTGGATGAGCGCGAGACCGAGGTTGTTGTGCGCGTCGGGATTCTCGGGCTGAAGCTGTACGACATGCTGAAAAGCGGAGACGGCGCCGTCGGCATCGCCAGCGCGCTGCAGCAACAATCCCAGTTGATTCTGGGCCTCGACGAAGTCGGGCTGCAATTTCACGGCCGCCTGGAGCTCGCGGATGGCATCGTCCCGCTCGCCTCGATCTTCCAAAACGCGGGCCAAATAATAGTGAGGCTGGGCGCTTTTCGGATCGAGTTGCACGGCCTTGCTGAGTAGATCCTGAGCTTCCTCTAAAGATTTTTGCTGCCAGCGGACGACACCGAGATGAAGGTTGGCATGCGCTGAATTTGGCTGCAATCGCAGTGCCTGTGAAAATTCTGCAGCGGCTTCGGCCGGTTGCAATTTTTGCGCCAGGACAGAACCCAGTTCATCGTGCAAATCGGCGCGCTGCGCGTCAAGTTCGGTGGCCCGCCGCAGCTCGGCGATGGCGCCATCGGAATCCCCGGCGAAACTCAGCACACGCCCCAGCGTGCGGTGTGTTTCCGCGTCGTTCGGGGCCAGGCGAACGGCACCGCGGGCTGCAGCAATCGCTTGCTGGATGTCACCTTCTTGAGCCAGCGCACTCGCCAAATTGGTTTCAGCCTGTGGAAAATTTGGCTTCAACTTAAGGGCCGTGCGGAAGTGGGAAATCGCGGGATCAAGTTGGCCTTGGGTAAACAGTACAAACCCCAGCGAATTGTGCGCTTCAGGACTGCGCGGATCGAGCTTGAGTACGCGCTCGAAAGTCGTGCGCGCGGAACTGAGGTCCCCCCGCTTCAGGGCGGCAAGACCTTTTTGATAGAGCGATTCGACCTGCGCCGCACTCTCCCTCTGTGGGGCAGAAGTAGCCAACCCAGTGAGACACACCAGCAAAATACCGACCTGGAGGGGTTTGTAGATCATTGTGCAGCGTGAGAACTCACGATTACAAAATGTGATCTCCAAGAATAGCAATAAACGGCCACCTTGACCCAAGCCGGAGTGCGCCACTAGGATGCTGCGAGGGCCATGGATTCAGGTCGTTGTCTTCGCACGCAGTTTGCCGGAGCGGTTGGGTCCATCGTTCTGTTAATGAGTGTGCTGACGACGGCACAGGGATCAAAACCCGCGCCCTCCAAAGATCCACCCTCTCTCGCTCACTTCACTGATATCGCCGAAAAAGCCGGCCTCGCCGTGACCAACGTGTTTGGCGGGCTTGATAGCAAGAAGTACATCATCGAGACAACCGGCACCGGCGTTGCGATTTTCGATTATGACAACGACGGCTGGCCCGACATCTTCATCGTGAATGGCACCACTCTGGAAGGGTTCCCCACTGGAAAGTCTCCTACCAATCAACTTTATCGCAATAATCATGACGGCACTTTCAGCGACGTAACGCTCAAAGCGGGTCTGGCGGCTTCGGGCTGGGGACAAGGAGTCTGCGTGGGCGACTACGACAATGACGGCTGGGAGGATCTGTACGTCACTTATTACGGCAAGAATCGCCTGTACCACAACGACCAGGGCGTGTTCAAAGAAGTGGGCGAGCCAGCGGGAGCGGCGGGATCAGGAAAGGCCTGGGGCTCGGGATGCGCGTTCGTGGACTACGATCGCGACGGCTTGCTTGATCTGATCGTCGCCAACTACGTCGATTTCGACGTCTCCACTGCACCTGCGCCCGGGGAGCGGGCGTCTTGCGTCTGGAAAGGCACTCCTGTGATGTGCGGACCGCGCGGCCTGCCCCGCGCGAAGAACATTCTTTATCACAATCGGGGAAACGGAAATTTTGACGACGTCACCGCCAAGGCGCACATCGATCAGACCGATGGCCACTACTCTCTCGGCGTTACTACGCTCGACTTTGACGATGATGGTTGGCCGGATATCTATGTGGCGTGCGACAGCACCCCCAGCATCCTATACCGCAACAATCACGACGGAACCTTCACCGACGTTGCCGTCACCGCCGGCGCTGCTTTCAACGAAGACGGGCGCGAGCAGGCGGGAATGGGGATCACTGCTGGCGATTTTGACGGCGACGGCCGCATAGACCTTTTCAAAACTAATTTTTCGGACGATACGTCCACCCTGTATCGCAACAACGGCGATGGCACCTTCACGGACGCTACTTTTGCCGTGGGACTGGGCTTGCATACACAGTACCTGGGCTGGGGCACGATGTTCTTTGACTTCGACAATGATGGCTGGCCCGATCTGATCCTGGCCAACGGACACGTGTATCCGGAAGTAGACAAACACCACCTGGGAAGCAGTTTCCAGGAGCCGCGCATCCTTTATCACAACAATGGCAACGGCACGTTTACGGATATATCCGCGACTTCCGGACCGGGGATTACGACCGTGGCGTCCTCTCGCGGATTGGCCGTGGGCGATTTATGGAACGATGGCCGGCTTTCCGTAGTGATTAGCAATATGAGCGCAAAGCCGAGTCTGTTGATGAATGACCTGCGCTCGCCCAATCACTGGATCGCATTCAAGACTGTGGGAACACGCTCCAATCGAGACGGAATCGGGGCCCGCATAACGGTGAAAATCAGCAAGCGGATAATGGTAGACGAGGTTCGCAGTGGGGGAAGCTACATCTCGCAAAGCGATATGCGGGTGCATTTTGGGCTGGGTAGCGTCGAGAAAGTAGACTCGATCCAGGTGCGCTGGCCAAGTGGACTGGTCGAGCAGTTCGATAATGTGCGAGTGGACACGATTAACACTCTGAAGGAAGGTTCTGGCGTGGCGATAAATCCTGGCAGGAAATCGTGACCGCACCAATCCGGGCAAATCTATGTCTACCAAGGACTTCCTCGGCCTCATACACTCTCGCTAAAAGCAAACTCGGTCAGGATCGTGCCGTAAGGCATTTACGCGGGCTTACTACAGGAAAGTCCGTAGTGGCTTGTGAGCGGAAGCAGAGTAGGATTCGCGTGTTTTTTCCCCATGCGCCGAGGAGTGTGGGGACTTCGGGAGGTTCGCTCCGGAGCGGCCGGTTTTTTGATGTGCTTTGAGGACGACCCCGGGTGAGTGGATATCCCCCGTGCACATGTTTGTCTGGCACAACGACTAAGCGCTGAGGCCGCCTGAACCTGGAGGAACTCCCTTAAATTCTTGAGATCGCATCCACATGAGGTGGAACATGATTGCTTTTCTGCATCGGGTTTGGCTGGAGGATGAAGGACAAGATATCGCAGAGTATGCCGTGATGTTGGCAACGATTCTCATTATTGTGATTGGCACCATCCGGCTGATCGGCCAACACGCTAACACTGCGTTCTCCGCCGTCGCGAGTTCGCTTCAGTAGCGTCGCGAAATACAAATCCAGGGAGAAAGAAAACGGCCTGCCGCTTTGGCGATCCTCGTCAAGGCTGAGCTTTGAGCTAAAATGAAGGCTCCGCGTCTTCACCACGCAAATTCTGACTAGGCACGACAAAGTGCGCCAGCGTGCCAATGAGCGCCTATTGTCGCGTTCGAGCGCAAGATGCGCGAACTAGCCCCGTCCGCTCGGGCGCTTGGCAAAAATGACCCGCCCCAGATTTGACCCACCCAAGCCGTAGTGAATCTCACCGACAAGTTGAGGACCAGGTGAGCAGGTTTTTGCCGGCCGGTTCGGTCCCCTGTTAAAGTAGCGGCGTTCCATCCTACACAGAAGACGCGCCGAAGAGGAGGGCAATCCCCTTCGGAGCTTGAGCTTATGGGAGCAAGCACCTCCCATGGGCCCTAGTGAAGATCACGCCTCCACTTCCCGGCTATTCTGAGATGGCGAGCTTGATTTTTCTCGCCAGTTGAATGGAGGGTGAAGGAACCCATTGGCGGGTCAATCTTCACCTCTGTACCCAGAGGTATTTTCTTCAGTGAGCGCTTAAACGCCGTAGCACGCATGCGCGTGGTAAACATCAACTGGTTTTCGAATGGAGAACTGGCAATCGAAAAAGTGCGCGTGTTCCCCTCTGCGTCAGTTTCTGGAGGATTGGCTAGTATCAGGTCGGCGGACTGTCCTGGTTTGAAACCGAATTGCGGTGGTTTCTCGAAATGGAAGGCCATGGTGCCTTCCGCAACCTCGACTCGACCCAACAACCTGGGTCCGTAACCAGCGATCGGAATTTCTTTGGCAGCCATGCGCCCCCTCTTCAGTCCATGCCGACTCTTTTCGTGCTACGGCCAGTCTATAGTTACTGCACCGGGCAGACTGTCACTCGGTCTTCGCCGCGGAGCCTTCCGTATTCAAGGCTTGCTTCAGAATTCTTTCAAAGACATTCTTAACCACGCGATCACACCGGACGGCATGAAAATTGAATGCTTCTTTTCTTTCCATGCCGGCACGCGCGTAGAGACTCTTGCGCAACAACGCCCGCGCTCGATGGAGGCGGACCTTGACATTGTCTTCGGTGATTTCGAGGACATCTGCGGCATCGGTCGTGCTCATGTCCTCGATGTCGCGCAGTATGAAGATGGTCCGGTAAGCGTCCGGCAGCT
>DATEPX010000011.1:0-37293 GCA_035272945.1 Terriglobales bacterium | reverse complement strand
TGGGCCGCTCGACATCATCAATGATTCGCGTCAGGGTGCGGTCCGGGTCAATGCGATAGACCGCATCTTTGTCCTGCTCGAGGTCAGAGCGGTCGAGGTAGCGCGGATCGGTGAAGTAGATACGGCCTTGCGCGTCTATATCAAGGTCGTTGGGACTGTTTAGCCGCTTGCCGTGGTAGCGGTCGGCGAGGACAGTGATCGTCCCATCCCTTTCGGTTCGTGTTACGCGCCGGTTTCCTCCGTCTCCGTTCCCTTCCGCAGCCAGCAGGCGCCCGAGCTGGTCGAACGCCAGGCCTGCTGCCCGTCCCGCCGGGGCACGAAATACTTCCGGGCCGCCGCTGAACAGACTTCCGCCGCCGCCGGGCTTCAAGCGCATGATGCGGTTACCTACGATCTCGGTGAAGTAGACGCTACCGTCTTCGGCATAGACTGGCCCTTCCGTAAAAGCCAGAATGGCGGAGGTCTCGACTTTGGCGGCAGGGGAGCGCAACGGCTCTTCTGCAGCGGTGCCCATGGACAGGGTCAGTAAGAAAACGACCAGAACGGCACCCAGGCACAATGGGAGGTGTGGTTGGTGGAAGTTATCGGCTCTCATTAGTTCTTGTCTCCAAACCGAGTGGGCCGGACCTGGCTCTGCCCCTCATTTTTCTGCCTGCTGATTCCGCGGCATCAGGTTGCTGACCTTGCGCCTCATGGCCTCGTGGTGCACCCGACTTTCGCCGTAGGCCATGTCTTCTTGTGGTGGATCGGCAAGCTCAAAGTTGCCGTACTCGTCCTGGCCCCGGACCAGTAGAACCAGCTCACGCTCGGATCCGGATTGCACCACGTCCGGCGAAATGTACCGTACCGCGAGACCGATTCGATCCACCGCAGATCGGTTTGGTCCCGAACCGTGAACCACGCCGATGTGGTGAAGGGAAAACTCACCCGGACGCAGAGGCAGGTCCACGGCCTGCGCTTCGTCCACCGCTACCGCGATTTTCTGGCCGCGCGACAACATATTGTCCGGGGCGTAGGTCTCCCGCTGCGGCAGCAAAGGCGGCCTATGGCTTTCCGGCAGCACGCACAGACACCCGTTCTCTGGAGTGCTCGCGGAAAGCGCGATCCAGGCGGTCGTCACATTGGCCGGCGACAGGCCCCAGTAGGTCGCGTCCTGGTGCCAGGAGACATAAGCTCGATCTCTGGGAAACTTGGGGAACCAATGCGAGTTCCACACCAGGATGTTGGGACCAAGCACCGACTCGACGGCATCCAGCACGCGAGGGTGGGACACGATGCGGTACACCCATTTCAGGAAAAAATGAGTCTCGGCCAGATAGCCGACCTTCTCGCGCGGCAACAGATGCTTCAAGCGCTCCTCATTCTCCTTACATATAAGCGAGGAACTTCTCTCCCAGGTCCCGTGCCGCTGCCTCGCCGAAGGCAACCGGAGGTAGTGGTATCCCCGCTCCCCGTACCGCCGCTGCTGTTCAGGGGTCAGCTTCGTACTCTGGTTTTGGATCACCGACATGCCCCTCGACATCATGAGTTGTCTCCTTCTGCCCTGGTGGAGCAGGCTGCCACAGAACAATCTCTCCGGCTGCAAAAACGAGCCCCAGGGCTGCGAGAACCCCGATCCCCAGGGCGATAAAGACGGGTTCGTAGCCCACGCGATCGACCACCCGTCCGATGAGTAGCTGGGAGATCGCGGCGGTCAGCGTTCCCACCGCGCCCGTAATTCCATAGAGGACAGCGACGTGCTCAGGGGGTATCACTTCCGTGATGGCGGTTTGCAGATTGCCCGCCCAGGAGAAGACGCCAAACAGCGCAATACTCAAAGCCGCCAGCGCCGCCATCTGGCCGTCCAGGTAGTAGGTGGAGACGGTGCAGGCGCCGAGCAGGGCGGACGGAACCAAGACCGCCTTGCGGCTGCCGTCGAGACTGACTCCCCTCCTAACCAGCGCGCTGCTGATCCAGGTTCCGGCCAACGCGCCGGTGTCGCCAAAGAAGTAAGGAATCCACAGGTAGCGTCCCACCGCAGCCAGGTTGAATCCTCGAACCTCCTGGAAGTAGCCCGGTATCCAGAAAAGGTAGAAGAACCAGATTGCGTCCGTGATACTGCGCGCAGCCAGCAGGAATAAATACTTCTTCTGTCGGACCGCGCGCCAGATGGAGGTTTCAACCTGGCCGCCACGGCGGGAACCGGATGGTTGCTGCCTGGCCGGGATTGCCGTGGTTCTGCCGAAAAAGCGTTCCGCACGCGCCTGCAAGAACAGCCATGGTGGCAAGAGCAGGAACCCCAAGGCTCCGGTGACCAAGAACGCGGCCCGCCATCCGAAGCGGAGAGTGATCGCAGCTACCACGGGCGGAGCCACCAGGCTCCCCACGCTCAAACCGCAGAGCAGAATGCCCACTGCCTTGGCGCGATTCGAAGTGGGAAACCAGTCGGAAACGCCGCGCATGGCGGTGGGATAGAACCCGCCTTCGGCTGCGCCCAACAAGCCGCGAAAGGCGCACAAGCTGGCCAACCCCTGGGAAAGCGCCTGCAGTACACTCGCGGTGGACCAGGCGATGACGTTGACCACAAAGCTGCGGCGGCATCCCAACCAGTCGGCCACTTCTCCGCCGACAACGTAGAAAATCATATAGAGGAGCAGGAACGCATGAATCACCAGGCCGTAGTCGCTGTTGGAAAGGGAGAGACTGTGGCGCACCTGGGGCATGACCACTCCCAACACCGCACGGTCGAGATAATTCAGCACTGACCCGGCAAACAGAACAGCCAGCAGCAGCCAGGCCAGCCGAGACCGCATCGTCGCTTCCTGTGGGGGGAGTGCGGGGGAAGCAGGCTGCTGCGCGTGCCCGCGGGGTGGATCCGGAACGCCGGATTGGTGAAGTCTGGTCAATTGGGAAATGTAACTACGGTACGCACGCCGCTCCCTTCAAAGGGAGGGGTCCGACGAACAGATGCTCCAGGGCTACTCTCTGCTTCACGTTGTTCTCCACCGCACAATCGTTCAGATTGGAAGGCAAACACCAGAGCCCAATTCATCGTCGAAGGCAGGCGCCGGGCGGCCTCGTTTCTCCAGCGCAAGCGGATGTCCGCGGAAGTCTCACCCCGTACGCCCAGGTTGTACACCGTATCTTCGTGTCCTTGTGACCAGGCCGCCCGGCCCAGCCTCCCCGGCCAGCCCAGCGTGGTTTCATCACCCGTGCCCAGCGTGATGGAGTCGCCGGTAAAGCAAATGCGGATGGCCGTCACTGGCTCTCGCTCGATCCTGCGATTCTGGGGTTGTCCCGTATAACAGAACACGTTACCGCAATACGGAAGCTAAGATATAATCGTCTCTCTTTGCCGTTTGTCAAGAGAATCTGCGGTCGAAATTAGGCCGCTGGTCGCGACTGTCTCTCTGGGGTTGAGACACCATGAAGCTTTATCGGACAAAATGGGGGCCGGTTCTGGAAGCAGATGGTCGGCTCTGCGGTCTTGGCACTGACCTCAGCAACGAATGGTGGGACTCTCTGGCCGGGCGGGATGATCTTTGCGAATATTTGTCGCAGGGTCTCGGGAAGGCACGGGACACCAGCCCGAACGTGCTCGGTCACTTGTTGGCTCCGATCGGAAGCCAGGAAGTATGGGCAGCGGGAGTGACGTACCATCGCAGCCGGGAAGCTCGCATCAAGGACTCTCAACTGCTGGGCGGCAGCGATTTTTATGATCGGGTCTACGATGCGGATCGTCCCGAGCTTTTCTTCAAAGCCACACCTCATCGAGTGGTCGGGCCGAAAGCCAAGATTGCGATTCGCGATGACTCAACCTGGTCGGTGCCTGAACCTGAGTTGGCTTTGCTCATCACGCCCAAGGGCACCATCGTCGGCTATACGGTCGGAAATGATGTGAGTTCGCGCAGCATTGAGGGTGAGAACCTGCTGTATCTGCCCCAAGCCAAAATCTGGGATGGCTGTTGTGCTCTGGGGCCCTGCGTGCTGGTCTCGAAGGAGCCGCCGCACTCCTCGACGGAAATCCGCCTCGAGATCATTCGCAACGGAGAACAGGCGTTTATCGGCGCCACCACTCTCGCTCAGATGAAACGGGATCCGGCATCCCTTGTCCGATATCTGTTCCGAAACAACAGCTTCCCCAGCGGATGCTATCTGCTCACCGGAACTGGAATTGTGCCACCCGACGCGTTCACCCTAATGGCCGGGGATGAGGTTCGCATCACAATCAGCGACATCGGGACGTTGGTTAACACGGTTGGCTAGAGGAACCACTAGATATCGTTTTGGGTGACGGAACGGTTTGACGATCGACTCCCATCAACACTTCTGGCGGTATGACCCAGGCAGAGATAGCTGGATGACGCCGGAGATGTCCGTCCTCAGGCGAGACTTCATGCCCGATGATCTCTTGCCAATCTTGAAGGCAAACCGCATGGACGGCTGCGTGGCGGTTCAGGCGGATCAATCGGTGCAGGAGACGACCTTTCTGCTTGAACTCGCCAGGACGCATCGCGAGATCAAAGGAGTCGTCGGCTGGGTAGACTTGTGTGCAGACGATTTGCCCCGGGATCTCGAGCGCCTTTCACAATTCGAAAAGCTGCGCGATTTCCGCCATATCGTACAGTCGGAACCCGACGATCGTTTCCTGCTCAAGCCGGCATTCTGCCGCGGAATCGGTAATCTCGAAGGGTTCGGGTTTACCTACGACATTCTTATCTATACGAAACAATTGCCCGCCGCCATCGAACTGGTGGCCAAGTTTCCGAGGCAACGTTTCGTCCTCGATCACCTGGCCAAGC
The DNA here is from genome assembly GCA_035272945.1 of Terriglobales bacterium. Lineage (GTDB taxonomy): Bacteria > Acidobacteriota > Terriglobia > Terriglobales > Acidobacteriaceae > Gp1-AA122. The sequence goes on along the minus strand of DATEPX010000011.1, from coordinate 32,512 downwards.
CGCACATTCGCAGCGCTGAGTTAACTCCCTGGAACCAGCACATTCGGACGCTGGCCTCCGGTCCGAATGTCTATTGCAAAATATCTGGCCTCCTCACCGAGGCTGACTGGCGCAATTGGCAAAACCGTGATTTTACTCCTTATCTTGATGTCGTCTTTGACGCATTCGGCTGCGCGCGCCTCATGTTCGGATCGGATTGGCCAGCCTGCTTGCTGGCCGGCAGCTACAGCCAGGTCGGTGAGGTGATTCGGACGTACACCTCAAGCCTTTCCCTTGACCAGCAGGCGCAAGTTTTTGGCTTGAACGCACTCGATTGCTATCGCTTGAAAGGCGACGTATGAATCTGCAGTTGGACGACAAAATGATCCTGATCACCGGCGGTGCGAAGGGTATTGGGGCGGCGATAGCCCGCGGAGTGTGCGAAAAAGGAGCTATCGCGGTGCTCGTTGATAAGGATACGGCTGCGGGAGAGGCTCTGGCCGGCGAGTTGGTAGAGCGCCGCCACCGCTGTTTTCTCATCTCGACCGACCTCACCGCAGCCGAGAATTGCCGAGCCGTAGACCAAACCGTCCGCGATTTCAAGAGGCTTGATGCGCTCGTGAACAATGCTGGAGTCAATGACCGGATCGGACTCGAGCACGGCAGTCCGCCAGAATACTTGGATTCCCTGCGGCGCAATGTTCTGCACTATTTCAACATGGCACACTTCGCGGTGCCGCACCTTAAGCAATCTCGCGGAAGCATTGTGAACATCGGCTCGAAAGTCGCGCTCACCGGACAAGACGGGACGTCCGGCTACGCCTCCGCCAAGGGCGCAATTCTGGCCTTAACTCGAGAGTGGGCCGCTGAGTTGTTGCCTTACGGCATACGAGTGAATGCCGTTCTTCCCGCCGAGGTTATGACCCCGCTATACCAGCCGTGGCTCAACTCGTTTCCGAATCCAGAAGAGAAACTGAAAATGATGGTCTCCAAGATCCCCCCGGGGAAACGAATAACCACTCCGGAAGAAATTGCCGCGATAGTAATATTCCTGCTCTCGCCGGGCGCAGGGCACATTACCGGCCAGCATCCGCATGTAGATGGCGGATACGTCCACCTGGACCGCGACCTTACTTAAAGGAGGCTACCGGTGAGTTCATCGGCGTCAATCACCGAACGGCGATACCTGCTGCCGTTCATCCTGGTCACCAGTTTGTTCCTCTTATGGGCAATCGGTGTCAATGTTAATGACATTCTGATCCAGCACCTCAAGAAGGCGTTCAGCCTCAGTGACTTCAGATCTTCGCTTGTGCAGTCGGCCTTTTTTGGCGGTTACTTTCTCGCCGCGCTGCCGGCGGGCTGGCTGATGCAGCGTTTGGGCTATAAGAAGGGAATTCTGACTGGATTGCTCCTGTACGCTTCTGGCGCCTTTCTGTTTATCCCCGCAGCTTCGATTCGGGTGTACGCATTCTTCTTGCTCGCCATTTTCGTGATGGCCTGCGGCGGCTCGTTTCTGGAAGTCGCGGCCAACCCCTATATCACCGTGCTGGGCCGGGAGGAATCTTCCGCGCGGCGGCTCAATTTCGCACAGTTCTTCAATTCTGTCGGGGCGGTGATGATCGTCTTCTTTGGCGCTCGATTCATCCTTTCCGGCATCGAGCACACGCCCGCCGAACTCGCCGCCATGACTCCTCAGCAGTTGCTCAATTACCGCATCCTGGAAGCTAACATGGTAAGGGGCCCTTACCTGGTGATTAGCGCCATATTTCTGTTTGTTGCCATCCTTATTTATTGCGTGCATCTGCCGGAGATTCGAGAAAGCGAACCAACCCAAGCCTCTCCAACCGCGGATGTGAAGTTGAGAGGAATCTGGCGGTTCTCGCACCTTCTCAAAGGAGTGGTGGCCCAGTTCTGCTACGTCGGCGCCCAGGTCGGGGTGGCAAGTTTCATGATTCGCTTTGCCGAATTTGCGGTTCCTGGCACCCACGAAAAAGTGGCGGCGCGCTATCTGCAACTTCATGTACTCGGCTTCATGCTGGGGAGACTGGCGGGTTCGGCGATGATGAAGCAGGTTGCCCCCGCCAGACTGCTGGGCGTGTTTGCTGGCAGCGCACTGACCTGCCTCACCATCGCTCTGGCCGCCTCGGGGAGCGCTCCGGTGTGGGCGCTTGTGTTTCTCGGCTTCTTCCATTCCATTATGTTTCCCACGATCTTCGCTCTCAGTCTGAAAGGTCTGGGTCCATATACCAAGCTTGGTTCTTCCTTGCTGGTGATGTCCATCATTGGGGGAGCGGTCTATCCCGCCATGATGGGGCTGGTGTCCGATGCGGGAAACATTCAGAGGGCATTTGTCCTCCCGCTGCTTTGTCACGCTTTCATTTTCTACTTCGCAGTTCGCGGGTACCGGCCTGCCCCGGCGGTGCAGCCGGCGTAGTGTTGAGATCAGTCTGCGAATGAGGCTCGGGGCAGGCACAAGCCCGATGCAGGCGTTCTCAGGTCAGTTGCTCGGCCGTGCCGCCTGCAGGAGCGGCAATACCACATGGTCAATCCCTTCATCTGTCAGCTCCGGGAGTTTGACCTTGCGATACAGGCTCCAATGCTCCACCTGCTCGACCGTGCGGCCGGGAAGGACCTTGCTCAGCGGGCTCAGAGTCTCCATCTCGAGAAATTCATGGTTGGTAAAGGTTTCGAATGAACAGCCAAAATCCGGATAGGCCTCGGCAGGCTCGGCCTTCGCTTGCTTAAGAAACGCTTCTTCGTTCAGCAGATACATAGACCAGGTATCCGGGTTAAACATTCCCAGCTTCTGCGGCTCCGGGCTGCTCGCGTCCTGCTGCAGGGTCAAGTATTTCTTGGTGAACGTCCAGCGTTTGTCGGCAAGATCCGTGTACGCCCACATCACCAGTGGATTGGTCGGGGCCAGATGCGTCGGGTGTTTGCCGCGCGGCGGGAACCCCGTGATCTCCAGGCCCCCAGGAGCCATCATCGTGAGCACCCATGCGGAAAACTCCAGAGGGAAGACGTTTTGATTCGTAATGCGATGGGAGAGCGTAACAGTTGCACCCTCGGGCGCCATACTGACTTCGATCTCTTTTTGCAACTTGGTAAGCGGTTCGACCCTAGCTCGAGCAACTAATCCCGTCGGAGTGAGAATGACCTCGACGGGTGCATTATCCGGCGCCCAGGTGGCCACTGCGTCTTCCGGGGCCTTCCATACCCGATCGCCTCCGCGCAGCTGAAACTTCTCCTCGCCACCTTTACCGAGCTGGTCCGCGAATTCCTTAAGCAGGTTCTGGCCGCCCACGAAGCCGAACCGGATGATCCTGGGACCGACATCGGCCGTCACCACCAGCTCTATATTTCCGTTGCTGACCCGATAGCAGTTTCTCCAGCCCTTGTATTCGATTTTTTCTACTCTTACCGCGGCTTGAAGCTGTCCCGCAAACATCCCGAGAAGAACAACCAGGAATAGTGAGCGAAGCATAATTTCCTCCAAGGCGAAGAGCAACCGTTGCACCGGGGTTGACTATCTCACGTTCGATCCTTCCTAGGCCGCAGACCGTGCCAAGGTTATTACGTTTTCAATTCCAGAAACAGCCCTTGTCAAGGATCGTGTCCGAGACTCCTGAGCCACTCGCGCTCAGCGATAGCTGTACGCGCGATACTGGAATGCGCTCCAGGAAGTTCCCGGCATGACTTCGAGCCGAATCCTGACTTTCCGTTTTCCAGCAGTAAACTTGCCAGGGACTTCAAACTCATCTTCGAGCCACGCCAACCGAGCGTGCCGGGGTGGCGCATACCATTCGCCAACCTTCTGGCCGTCCACAAAGACCTGTGCCGCTTCCCTGGGGGCGATGAGCAGCCTAGGTCGCTTGTCCATCTCCTGGCCGGCAATATCCGCGGATGCATAGTCCAGCATCCGGCGGAGCTCCAAGCCCTGATTGGCTGCCGGCACCGAAACCGTAAATTCAATGGCGCCCCGGACGCGCTGGCCGCACGCGTGAACCGTTTCGCTGAGGCTCTCATGGGTCGCACCCTTCAAGTCGGCCTTGTAGGCATTGGTGAAAACAATCTGACGATCGCCTTCGAAGGGTAAGTCGCGGCAACCCTTCCAACTGATCTTGCTGGGGAAGTAGGCGTGGGACTGCTCGCTCCGCAAGTCACCTATGGTTAGCTGATCGGTGAACTCCAAGGCGGGTGTATCCACCTGGTAGTAGAAAGCAGTGCCTGAATAGTCCGTGGGGAGGTTCCCTTCCGGCCCATGCTCCAACGCGAAGCGGAACGAGCGGTAATAAGGAACCAGGTCGGTCAAGTGAAAGCGAAACATCACCGTGTGGTCCTGTGAATCGATATCGTGCACGGGGTAACCATTGGCGGGGAAGGAAAACACCTTGTCCATCGTGCCGACGTCGTACCAGCCCCCCATGAAGTAATCCTCGGTGCCGGTACTGCCACCGTCGAATGTCCGCTTGTCGTCGAGGTAGAAGCGCGCGTCACCCTCCAGGTGCCAGCGCTGCGCCTGGCCGCGCTTGCCGGGGTCGTAGTTGATGGAGGACATGACTACCACCGCCCCCACGTAATGCCCGTGCCCACGAGTTTCAAGCACAGTGTAGTCGTGATAGGGCAGGGTTGGATTCTCTTCCCGCCACCGCGCGTGGAAGTGCGCGCTTGACGGCGCCGGCCTGCCAGCTACGCTGTGCACTGCCACTTTGACGCCAGACAGCAGCGTGTCCGATTCGTTCACCAGCTCGAGGCGCGCCGATTGGAAGAACGGCATGGGAAAGAAGTTGTAGAAGCCGTCCCTTGTAGCTCCCACAGGCAGCGACCGAGTTTCCACCCTGCCAAGTTCGACAGGGCCGGTTTTCGAGGCGAGGGGAGTGAACCCATAACGCGGGGTTGCTCCAGGAGGATCAGGAACCGGCCAGTACCCTGTGCCAAAGAACGGACCGAGCGGCGAGTTGACTGAGGGTTCCAGCTCGCCATCCCAGTACGCTTTTATTTTCACTTGCCGCAGAGCCTGATAGCTGAGCTGGCTGAGCTTTAGATAGATCGCGGTAACGGTGCCCGGCGCGGATGATGTCCAAATCGGCACAATCGCCCCGGCCGGCAGCTCGAGCTCACGAGTCACGGATCTTGACGGGCGACGATCCAGCGGTTGGCCGACTGCCGCCCAGCGTTCCAGGGCGGGTCCCAGCTCCAGCTTCGGCGTGAAGGCGTTGACCCCTGTGCCTCGAGAAAAACTGTGATAATAGATTTCATAAAACAACATCGGTCCGCCTTTGTCCGTGGATATCTTGATGCCATCTTCCGAACAGATCGGCACAAAGCTCCAGGAGGAACCATGGCCGCCGCGCTCGTCCTGAACGAGCGGCGGCAGGAAGGGCGCGCGCTTTCCCGAGTACAGGTCGCCAAAAGGCAGGAGATAGGTTGCCTGCTTTCCGCCCCGCCGGGTCTCGATAGCCAGGTCCCCGTCGAAACCCAACTCATCCGTGAATACGTTGACGCGGGAAGCCCAGAAGAGTTGCACGCAACTCGGACCTCGAGTGTCGAGGAACACGTAACGTCCATTTTCGACATGCTGGTTACTGAACTCTGCGTTGAATCCATCGCTGTTTCCGCCGGTTACATCCTGACTGCCCACCGAGTGAAACCAGACCCCGCGGCGCAGCAGTGGCAGACGATCCAGTTGGGTGAGGGAATCCAAACCGATCGGAACGGAGGGACTCTCCTGGGCGGCCGCAACTTGAATGCAAGACACGATTACCAGCGCCAGCCAGGTCCGCAGAGTTGCGCCCCTGGTGCCCAGGGGGATGAAGTTGCCGAGGAAGCAGACCGGGATCGCGGTCGCGGGCGAAGATTCAAAGTATGCCATATGGCAGAAGTCCTTTCCACGGAGCGCGCTTGACAGTATTCCGGCGCGCGCATAGAGTACCGCATTGCAGGAAGATATTCTGACATACAGAACAAGGCAAGACGAATTTCCTGCTGGCCGGGGGTCGTTGAAGGAAGGCCTGAATCGCTGTTATCCGGGAAAATAACCTTGTTCAAGCAAACGGAAAACACCATGTACGAAGCCAAATTCCCTGCCGAGCACGCAGCTATACCCTTGTGGTGCTGTGAAGACCTTTACTGGGAGGATTTCGAGATTGGCCAGCGCCTTCGCACCATCAGGCGCACCATCTCCGAAGGCGAAAGCATGGCCTTCAACACCCTCGTTGTGGACCTGCATCCCTACGTGGCCGACGAAGTCTTCGCAAAAGAGGAGGGCCTGTTTGGGCGCCGGCTGGTGGCCGGCGCTTTCGTATTCAGCGCGGGGATCGGACTGGTAGCCACGAACTGGCTGCAGGCCTTTTCCTACGGCTATGATCGCCTGCGCTTCATCAAGCCAGTGTTCATTGGCGACTCGATCTACACCATCCGCACAAACTTGGCGAAGGAGCCGAAATACCCGGACCGGGGCCTCACGCGCGCCAAGTACGAGGTGTTCAAGAACGAGGGCGAGCTGGTGCTCTACTGCGAGCACCTTCAGACCGTGCTCTATCGCGATCCCGCGAAGATCCAAGCCACTCGGCAGGCCCAGCGATGAACGGGCGGCCGATCTTGACCCTGTCGGCCCACGGCGTACTGTGAGTGAACCTACGACACTGCACGGGATAGCATGGGACCATCCCCGGGCGCGCGACCCGCTGGAGGCCGTTGCTGCGGAGTGGTCCGCGCAGCACGCGATCGCGGTCAAGTGGGACGCCCGGACGCTGAAGCAGTTTGAGGATCAGCCCCTCGAGGAACTCGCCACGGCTTACGACCTGGTTCTGATTGACCATCCCTTTGTCGGCTTCGCGGCGACCTCGGACCTTATCGTGCCCGTCGATGACTGGGTGGGCCCAACTTACCTGGAAGACCAGGCTGCCCACAGTGTCGGACCCAGTTATCCGTCTTACGGGTGGGGCAGGAAGCAGTGGGCACTCGCTATTGACGCGGCCTGCCAGGTCAGCGCTGTACGTGAAGATCTGTGGGCTGGCGCGCGTCTGGGCTCACTCCCCGACACATGGGAACTGGTTGCCGAACTGGCTGCGGAATGCAGCGGAGGTCCCCATCAGATTGCGCTTCCGCTCAGTCCAAACCATGCGTATTGCGCGTTTCTTTCCGTCGGGGTCAGCTTGGCCGGAAGGGATTTCTGGCCGATGGGCAGACCCGTGAACCGAGCCGCCGGCCTTCAGTCACTGGAGTTCCTACGCCGGTTGGCGAAGCTAGTCCACCCCGGATCCCGCATTGATGACCCGATCGCGATGTCGGACCGCATGTCTCAATCCGACGCCATCCTCTATGTTCCACTGATGTTCGGCTACTCGAATTACTCGAGGCCGGGATTCCGGCCGCATCGGCTGAGCTTTCACAACGCGCCCCGCCAGTCGTCCGGAATACTAGGGTCGGTTCTCGGCGGGGTCGGTCTTGCGCTGTCGGCGCGCTCGGCGCATCGGGATTTGGCTGCGGACCTGGCGCGGTATCTTGCCGCCCCCGAAGTGCAGTCGGGGTTGTACGCCCGCGCCGGCGGTCAGCCCGGTCATGCGGCCGCGTGGATTTCTCCTGTCGTGAATGAACAAACGCGAGGTTTCTTTGCGGCAACGCGCAACAGCATGGAGCAGGCTTTCGTTCGCCCGCGAGTGCCCGGCCACCGCAGCTTTCAGCCTCTTGCAGGTGAAGTGATCCACCAGTGCATTTGGTCGGGAAAGCTCTCTGCCGAGGCTTGCCTCTCTGAGTACGGGCGGCTGGTCGAATCACTCCTGCCGGATTGGCTTGCTGCGGAGCCGAAGTCCTGACGAAGAGGAGTTATGGGCCATCACACGCATGACGCTGCCGGACCGCTGTCCGGCATACGAGTTCTGGATTTCACTGCCCTTCTGCAAGGGCCGCTCGCCACCCAGATCCTGGGTGACTGCGGCGCCGATATCTTAAAGCTGGAGAAAAAGGGTGGGGAGTGGATGCGTCAATGGGGGATTTTCATGACGCGTACCCACGGCGAAACCGATGCCTACCTTGCATTCAATCGCAACAAGCGCAGCGTGGAGGTGGATCTGCATGATCCTGAGGATCGAAAGCGGATTCTCGAACTCGCTGAGCAGGCCGACGTCGTGGTCGAAAACTTTCGCCCGGGCGTTATGGAACGCGCAGGCCTTGGCTACGAGACGCTTCGCCAGAGGAATCCGCGACTGATCTATGCGGGCGCTTCGGGATATGGACGAACCGGTCCGTACGCGAACCGGCCCGGACAGGACTACCTCGTGCAGGCACTCACCGGCGCGATGTGGCTTACCGGCCGGCGCAACGATCCGCCGCTGCTGTTCGGCGTGGCAATCGCCGATCAGTTTACGGGTCTGTATCTTGTCATCGGGATCCTGGCCGCGCTCCAGCACCGCAACCGTACCGGCGAAGGGCAGCGCGTCGATGTCGATCTGCTGTCCTGCATGATGGCCGTGCAGCAACAGGAGATCACCGTATTTCTCAACCATCATCAGTCGATGGAGCGCCCGGGGGAAAACATCGGACATCCGGGCGTTACCGGGCCCTGCGGAGTGTATGCCACCTGCGACGGATACCTGATGCTGGCGATGTTTCCGTGCCCCAAGCTCGGCCAGATTCTGAAGGTGGACTGGTTAGCGCAATACGATACCAATGAGAAAATGTTTGCCGCCCGAGACGAGATACACAAACGGCTTTCAGATCACTTCGCAACTCATCCGACTGCCTACTGGATGGATCTGCTCTCGGCCAACGATGTGTGGTGTGCGCCGGTCCAATGCTATGCCGACCTGGAGCACGATCCGCAGGTCGCGCACAAGCAGCTGATCTGGGAAGTTCCTTACAGTGACGGCACTGCGACCTACCGCACCGTCGGGTCTCCTCTTACCTTTTCTTCCGGTTTCGTCGGTGTGCGCCGCAGTGCGCCCCGCTCGGGAGAGCACACGGCTGCATTCGTGCAGCGCAGCCTCTGGAAGAACGACGCCGATGACTGAGCCAGCGTGTTCGTTCGGTCGTTCAGTCCACGGCCTAAGCAAGAAAATGGCATTTTTCTTTCCGGGATGGAGCCTTGCAAGGAGGATTTCACGCCGTACTCCGTTGTTACTTGGTTGGTCCAGCTAGCTTAGCTAGCAGAGGCGCGCGGAAAAAGGGAAGTAGGGACACAGGCGAACGAACATCCGACCCCAAGTTTGTGCGTTGCGGATAATCGACGGCGGGGGCGCTTGGCATGCAACGAGAGGAGTTGCTGACGAAGCGCAAGATTTTCCAGGACGAGGTCCCTGCGCGAACCCAAGGCGTTGACAATCCAGCCGATGAGGACTCAACCAGCACCACTGGCTGGCCCAGCGCATGCGGTTTCACGGCGAGCTGCTAAAGCTGGGCTTCAATGTATCGGAGCCAACGGTCTCACGCTGGCTGCGACCGGCGCCGAGGAGTCCGGATGTGGGCAAGCGTTGGCTGACCTTTTTTTGCGGAACCATCGCGAGGCCATTGCCGCAATGGACTTTTTCACCGTCCCGACCCTCACGCTTTGGTGTTCTTTACTGCTTCTTTGTATAGATTAGCAGCCGACACTCGTGCCGCGCGCAGCTTAGCGGCCATATTGACCAGGTCAGCGAGAGATCCAGCCTTCATCTTCTCCATCACTTTGCCACGGTGCGCCTTAACCGTGATCTCGCTGATGCCGAGTTCGCCAGCAACCTGTTTATTCAACAGGCCGGAAACCACTAACGCCATAACTTGCCGTTCGCGAGGAGTGAGCGACGCGTAACAGTTCCGGAGTTCCTGTATCTCCGCTTCGCGGCTAAGAGCCATGCGGCTGCGTTGGAGCGCCTGCCGAATGGCGTTCAGCAGCACTTCATCACTGAAAGGTTTCGTTAAGAATTCAACCGCGCCGGCCTTCATGGCTCGGACTGTCATCGGGATATCGCCGTGCCCTGTGATGAAGATGATCGGCATGTCGGTCCGCTCGGCGGCTACACGCCGCTGCAGTTCTAGGCCGTTGAGGCCCGGAAGAGAAATGTCCAGGATGAGGCAGCTTGGAAGAGCAGCTCGCGGATGATCGAGGAATCCTTGTGCGGAGCAGAAGGTCTCGGCGTGCCAGCCTTCATTCTGGATCAACAGTTCCAGCGACTCGCGCACCGACACATCGTCATCAACGACGAATACGATCGGTGATGCGGGCTGCATGAGCGCCGACCCCACTTGATAGCTGAGTGGCTGTGCAAGGCTCATAGTATATCCCCAAGATCCTTGAGAGCGGAGGATCGTTCAGTTCACCTGAACGGCCGCATTGAGCGCCTCAAGCAAAGCCGTGTCGCTGAAGGGCTTGTACAGGAAGCTCACGGCTCCTTGCTGGAGCGCTTGCTCCCGGATGGCTTCGTCCTTCAGGGCGGTGATGAAGATGACCGGAACTCTTTGTCCACGACGCCTTAATTCCTGTTGAAGATCAAGTCCAGTCATGCCCGGCATCGCTACGTCGAGGATCAAGCATTTTGTTTGGCCGACGCTGTCGGATGCCAGGAATTCTTCTGCCGATGAGAACGCACGCGCAGCAAAACCGAACTCCCTCAGTAAGTCAGGCAGCGACTCGCGCACCGATTCATCATCATCAACTACGGATAGAAGCGGACGTTCGGTGGCGATGCTTCGCTGATGGAACTCCATGACAAAATAATGCTCGACTCCATAAAGGGCGTCCATTGTACTTTAGTATTGTTTTCCGCCGATTATAAGCAACGGCCCAGATCATGCCGCGTTCGTTGCCGGATCAGACCGATTGACACCAGTTCCGCCGCTCGCCCAACCTTCGAGTCTACAAGGGATAGCAAACGAAAATGTAGCTCCGGGTCCATCATTGGGTGTCGCCCAGAGGCGTCCATGATGAGCTTCGATAATGGATCGACTGATCGATAGGCCAATTCCCATACCATCGGTTTTCGTTGTATAGAAAGCTTCGAAGAGCTTGTCCGAGGCTTGAGGCGGGAAACCGACTCCCGCATCCTTCACGCTAAGGCGTACTCGGTCGCCGTCATCCCGTTCAGTTCGGATAACTAACTCTCTCGGGCGATCGTCAACGGCGCTCATCGCGTCCGAAGCATTCCGTAGCAGGTTCAGCATGACCTGCTGAAGCTGGATTCGATCTCCTCTCACGGGCGGGAGGTCTTCTGCGAATTCTTGGCGGAGAATGACCCGGTTTCGCTGTAGCTCACTCAGCGACAACGACGTGACCTCTTGGGCAGCCTCATTCAGGTCCATCAATTCGGGTTGAGGGTCCTTCTTGCTGTAAAGCGTTCGCAGTCGCGTGATCACGTCAGAGGCCCGGTTGCCATCGCGAATCGTGCGCCGGGCAGTTTCGCGCGCGCCCTCAACGTTGGGGGGGTCGGCAGAGAGCATCCGCAGACACGTGCCGGCATTGGTGATGATGCCGGAAAGAGGCTGATTAATTTCGTGTGCGATTGACGCGGTTAACACTCCCAGGCTCGTTACCCTTGCTACCTTAGCGAGTTCCGACCTCGCCTTGCCGAGAGCTTCTTCCGACATGCGGCGCGCCGTAACATCCTGAACCGCCGCGATGTACTGCAGCTGACCATCCTGGTCCCGAGTCGCATGAGCGACCGCATGTAGATACTTGATCGACTGGTCCGGCATCATCAAGCGGTACTGCCATTCAAAGTCGTTCCTGCCGTTTCGTGCCTGTTCGATCATTTTCTCTAACAAGGTGAGGTCTTCCCGATGCACACGAGTACGGATCAGTTCGAGCGTCACGGGCACTCCGATCTCAAACTGGTAGATGCGATAGAGCTGCTCTGACCACGTGATTTCGTCCGTTGCTGCCTTCCAAGAGAAGCTGCCGATGCGACTCAGATTCTGACCTGCCGCGAGGAAGGCCTCACTGCGCCACAACTGTTCTTCTGCCCGTTTCCGATCGTCAATATCGGTGTTAGTCCCATACCATTTCAAGATGTTGCCCGATTCATCGAGCATGGGGTTGGCACGGAACAAAAACCATCGATACTCACCGTCGAAACGCCGCAATCGAGCTTCGCCTTCTCCCGGCTTACCAGAGGCCATAATCGACTGCCAGGTTCCGGCCACAGCGTCTAGATCGTCCGGATGAACCGCAACGGTCCAGCCTGATCCCTGCAACTGTTCCAAGGGGAGTCCCACATAGGCTAGATAGTGCTGGTTGAAGAATTCCGCATATCCGTCAGGGCGCGCCGACCACGCCATTGCCGGGATTGTGTTAATGATTAGACCAAATTCGCGTTCGCTGGCCTTCAGCGCCTCCTCAGCCCGCTTGCGATCCTCGATATCAGTGCTTGTTCCGTACCACCTGACGATCTTGCCTGCATCGTCGCGTAATGGCTCCGCGCGAATAAGAAACCACCGATAGACTCCGTCATAGTGGCGAAGACGCGCCTCGATCTCGCCTGGTTCTCCTGAAACCAACAACTCTTGCCATCTTTTCATTAACGGTGGTAAGTCCTCCGGATGGAACGCAACTTGCCAGCCCCAACCATGCGACTCTTCCGGAGACAGACCCGTATACTCGTGCCAACCTTTGTTGAGGAACTCGTTCGGACCATCCGGCAGATTGCACCAGGCCAGTGTGGGGATGGTATCAATCACCTGCCGCAATTTGGCCTCTGACTTCTTGATTTCATTGAATGCTCTCTGCAGGGCTGCTTCGCTCTCTCTCAGCCGCTCCTCGATTTTCTTCCGCTCGTCAATTTCCTTCCTCAGTTCCTCGTTCGCTTGGCCAAGTGCACTGGCTCGTTCTGCTACGCGCTGATCGAGTTCGTTGGCAATGCGTTTCTGTTCGCTTAGGAGCCTTGCCTCTCGCATTGCGGTGGAGGCCTGATTTGCGGCTACGCTCAGAAGAAGGCTTTCGGTCTGCCTAGGGAAATCCGCACGGCCAGAACCTGCTACGATCATGCCGATCTCACCATGTACACCCAGTGGCACAGGCAGCCTCGAGAATTCTTTATCTCGAAATCGGTCCCGCATGGACGGCAACGGTTTCTGGCCATCGCCTTCGAACCAGTTGCTGACCATCCCGCCGATCTCTTGCGGGGTCACTTTCAATTTGCACGAGTCAGCGATGCGCAGGATCTCGATCGGAACTATGGCCACGCAATCTTTCAACCGTGCATAAGTGAAGTCCAGACTGAGCATACGGAGGAGAGCGTCGAGCAGGATATGAACAATCTGCGAGGGCTGGTCACTGCTCCACATAGCCGGCAGAGCAAGCAAGCTGATCAGATCATTAATGCAGCGCTGAAGGCGCTTGATGTCCTGGGCTGGATCTTCGAGTAGCCCTTCCATATCAGGCCGCCGCGGCTGCGCTACTTGGATGATCCCTGGGTTCACGAAGTTCACGCAGGAACTCGTCCGGCGGTACGAAGAAAGGCAGGCCTTCTTTGAGGAAGGGAAGGAGCACGCGGTACGCCTCGCCGGGGCTATTGAAGAAAGCACAAATGTGAGCTCGATCCCTAAGAGTTGAGCCAGCGAAACGGATGGGAGCCGAGATCATTCTGGATTCCTCCTAATAGACCCGAACGCGCTACGTGGTCGCGCGAGAGGTTCTAGTCACATTGACTTGCCCAGTTTCGACCGTCGCGATGTAGGGTGAGGACAAGAACGATGGGACTCAGGATACCACTTTAAGCGCAATGTCGTACGTGCCCAAGTATTCCTGCCCGAGGTTCCGGAGTCGGTTCCTTCAACCAGCAAATGCGGCCGACTTATACGAAGGTATCGATCAATACCTTCGTCTAATAGAGTCGAGGCAACTCTTCTGGCTTAATCGCAAGCCGGGTACTGAATCAAACCCGAACGAATCGGATAGCGCAATTTTCTAATCTAAGGAGAACCCGAATGAGCATTACCCAGATCGAAAGAGTGCTCTACACCGCAAAAGCCCACACGACGGGTGGACGGGACGGAGGAGCTTCGCGCACATCTGACGGGCACTTGGACGTTAAGCCTTCCCTTATCTCCCAAACTACGCCAGCGCCATTGTGACCACGAATGAAGTCGTTCAGCCCCTTTCATTTCACGTTCGGTTGACTCAGAGCTTATCTGCTGATTAGGAGATCACCATGAGATCAACAACGGAAGTTCTCGATCACCACCTGAAGTGCTTCGCCGATCGTGACCTTGATGGTGTACTGGCAGACTACTCACCGGACGCGGTATTTTTTGGGCCTGAAGGAGCACTGCGCGGACCGAGTGCGATTAAACCCGTATTTGCAACCATGTTCGCCGAGTTCGCTAAACCTGGTACGTCCTTTGCCCGAAAGCAGCTATTAATCGAGGGGGAATACGCGCACATCGTTTGGACCTCGGAAACAGCGGACAATTCCTATGAGGTTGCCAGCGATACGTTTGTTATTCAGGACGGAAGCATTCGATTGCAAGCGTTTACGGCGAAAGTCAAACCGAAGCACTGATACGAGAGACATCCGAAGTCAAGGAGGTTTTTGTGGTTCCTTCAGGAACCGCGCTGCGTCTTCTCTGCGCGAAAGCCTTGATTTGTGGAGCAGTCATTTGTCAGGCGCAAACGTATTCGACTTCCGTTTCGAGCACTTCGGGTCAAAGCATTCCTGCGGGAACGGGAGCGAACCCGTTTGCTGGCAGCGTGCCGACAAAACTCGAGGCCGGACGCATGCCGCTGTCTTTGCAAGATGCCATTAATCTCGCGCTGAGGCACAATCTCGGACTGCTGCTTTCGCGTGCTGACACTGGCGCCGCCCGGGGACAGCGCTGGCAGGAAGTGAGCGCCTTGCTGCCGCACGTAACGGCGGCTCCTGTCGTCGCGGCATCGAAGGTCAACATTGAGGAAGCTGGCCTCTCTGGCGTAAGCGCCCTATTTCACATCTCACCAGCCGTCGGGCCGTTTTCTTACTTCGACGCGCGGGCAGGGGTGAGCCAGACACTCTTCGATTGGAAGTCTATCAACGCCGCTCGTGCGGCAGGCCAGAATGTGAAGTCGGCTGACTATACGCTTCTAGATGCTCACGACCAAGTCGTCCTGACCGTCGGATACGTTTACTTTCAAGCCGTGTCTGACGAAGCCCGCATTGCAACTGATGAAGCTCAGGTCCAGACGGCACAGGCACTCTTTGATCAAGCCACCGACCAAGTGAACGCTGGGACTACGGCGGACATTGATGCCCTGCGCACCAAGGTCGAGTTGCAAACCCGACAGCAACGGTTGATCCAGGCAAAAAACGACTTTGCCATTCAGAAGATCACCGTGGCACGCGTGATCGGTTTGGCTCCCAGTCAGGATTTCGAACTCACGGATAAATCGCCATATCAGCCACTGGGAAATTTGACAATTAACGAAGCTCTAACACGCGCGTACGCATCGCGATCTGATTATCGCGCAGCTATGAGCGCGCTCCGCGCGGCGGAATTGTCACGCAAAGCAGCAGGCGCCGGCTACTTTCCATCGCTTTCATTCGACGCAGACTACGGGACAGGAGGAGCTCATCCGTCAGACGCAACGAAGGTATACGATGTGCGCGGGACGCTTTCCATCCCGATCTTCACTGGGAACAGGGTTCACGGTGATATTCGGCAAGCCGATGCAGGGCTCGAACAGAGCCGCGAGCGGCTCGACAACTTGCGAGCGCAAATCGAGGCCGACGTGCGCACAGCGCTGCTCATCCTCGAGTCTTCCGCAGAGCAGGTGAAGGTTGCACGCAGCAACATCGATTTGGCCGATCAAACGCTCACACAATCACGCGACCGCTTCTCCGCCGGCGTTACTGACACGGTAGAGGTCGTGCAGTCGCAAGAGGCGGTTGCCAGCGCGCACGAGCAATACATCTCCAGTTTGTACAGCTATAATTTCGCGAAAATTTCCCTCATTCGCGCCCTGGGTGCTGGCGAGCAGGGCGTGAAGGAATACTTCCCAGGAAAATAATATGGCGGACGAAATTGCATCTTCTTCGGCTTCTGAGACGGCGGCAAATTCAGCTCCAGCGCCGGAAAGAAGGTATTCTCCAGAGGCCCGTCGAAAGCGCCGCAGGAATCTCATCATTCTGATCACCGCGGTCATGGCCGTCGCCGCAGGCCTGCTATTGTGGCGCTATTTGAGCAGCTATGAATCGACGGACGACGCCCAGGCAGATGTGCATCTATATCCAGTCAGTGCCCGTATTTCGGGTTACGTTATTCGCGTCAACATAAATGACAATCAATGGGTTAACAAAGGCGACGTTCTGGTTGAGATTGATCCAACGGATTATCAGGTTGCGCTGACACAAGCACAAGCAAATTTGGCCAACGCCGAAGCGACGGCGCGATCCCTCAACATCACCGTGCCCATCACGTCCGTAAACACAGTGAGCCAGCTGCAGTTCACTGCTTCGGGAATCGAGGATGCGCGTGCTGCAGTCAGCGCAGCTGAAAAGCAGCTTGCCGCCGCTCATCAACAGGTGGAAGCTGCGCAAGCGAACGACGTCAAGGCCCAAGACGATCTGCGTCGATACAAATTACTCGTCGATAAGCGGGAAGTCTCACCCCAGATCTATGATCAGGCGTTGGCCTCCTCCAGGTCCAGCATCGCAAACGTCGCAGCCGCTCAGGCCACTGAATCTGCCGCACAGCTGTTCGTCCAACAGGCGCAGAGCCGATTAGCGCAAGCCACCGCCAATCACGAGTACGCGCAAACAGGTCCACAACAAGTGTCGTCCACCAAAGCAAGGGTACAGGCCGCAATTGCCGATGTTCAGCAAAAACGGGCGCTCGTACAGCAGGCGGAATTGAACCTGCAATACACGAAGATCATTGCCTCGGTCAGCGGCGAGATAAATAAGACAGTCGTTGTTGGATTGAACGTTCAACCCGGGCAGCAACTACTCACTATTGTGCCTCTCGACGAAGTCTGGGTCACAGCCAATTTCAAAGAAACGCAACTCAAGCACATGCAAGTCGGACAGAAAGCTGACATTCACGTGGATTCAAGCGGCAGGACATTGCACGGCCATATTGACAGTATTGCCGGTGCGACTGGGCCGCTGTTCAGTTTGCTTCCGCCCGAGAATGCCACTGGAAATTACGTAAAAATTGTGCAGCGAGTGCCGGTAAAAATTGTTCTTGAGCCTGGCGAGAATCGAGACCGAAGGCTACGGCCAGGTATGAATGTAGTTCCAGACATATACCTCAGATGACCACCGCCGCGCTCACACTTGATCAAGACATCTGGCGGCCACGGTACAACCCATGGTTGATTGCCGTTGTCGTTGCTCTCGCCGCGTTCATGGAAGTGCTTGACACCAGCATTGCTAATGTGGCGCTTCCATATATGGCGGGGAATTTGGGGGCAAGCAATGATCAGAGCACCTGGGTTCTGACTTCTTATCTGGTCTCGAACGCAATCATCCTGCCGATGACCGGCTGGCTCGCCGGCGCATTTGGCCGCAAGCGCTTCTTCATGAGCTGCCTCAGCATTTTTACCGTCAGTTCACTATTGTGCGGCTTCGCGCCCACTCTGGGCTTTCTTCTTCTCTTCCGAGTTATGCAAGGCGCGGGCGGCGGCGGGTTGCAGCCAATGGCACAAGCCATTTTGGCAGATACTTTCCCTCCAGAAAAGCGTGGCCTTGCATTTGCTTTGTATGGCATCACCGCCATTATGGCGCCAACGATTGGCCCCACGCTGGGCGGATGGATCACGTTCAACTATTCCTGGAGATGGATTTTCTTTATCAACCTCCCCGTCGGCGTGATGGCCTGGTTCCTGATGCGGCGCTTCGTCGAGGACCCTCCTTATTTACAGCGGCTCAAAGGCGCGGGAGTCAAGCTGGACTACGTAGGCATCGCCCTTTTGACCATTGGAGTAGGCGCACTGCAGATTCTGCTCGATAAAGGGCAGGAAGACGACTGGTTCGGATCGCGCTTCATCACCAGTCTTGTCATCATTTCGGCGGTGTGCCTCATTTCTCTGGTCGTGTGGGAATGGTTTGAAAAGGCGCCGATCATCGACGTCCGAATGTTCAAGAACTTCAATTTTGCCAGCGCGAGTCTGATGCTATTTACCCTGGGCATCCTGCTGTTCAGTAGCCTGGTTCTGATGCCGCAGTTTCTGCAAACGCTTTTAGGTTACACGTCAGAACTGGCCGGCTTTGCTCTTTCTGCCGGCGGCCTTGTCTTACTGTTGGAAACTCCAATTGTGGGTCAACTGACCACAAAAGTTCAAGCGCGCCGCTTGATAGCCTTCGGCTGGCTGGCGTTATCGATTGCAATGTTCTATTCCACGAAGAGAATCGACCTGCAGATGAGCTTTAATGCAGCGGTATGGCTGCGCATCGCTCAGGTCGTCGGCCTAGGTTTGCTGTTCGTACCAATTACACTCGTGGCGTACATCGGGATTGCGCCGGAGAAAAACAACGCTGTAGCCGGAATCGCGAATTTCATGCGCAACATGGGAAGCAGCGTGGGAACATCCTTGGTGACTACTTTGATCGCCAGGCGCTCCCAGTTCCATCAGCTAAGACTTGTGGAGAAGGCAAGGATCGACAATCCAAATTTTGCCAACGCGGCGCAGGGGTTAGCACACCGCTTTGCGAATGCTGGACTTGGACGGCACGACGCCCTTGCAACCGCCTACGCGCGGATTTATCAAACGTTGCGGGCGCAGGCCGCAAGCCTCGCCTACATTGACACCTTCATGGTTCTTTCCGTAGGCGCAGCAATTATGTTCTGCCTGAGTTTTGTTTTGAGGAAAAATGATCCAGGCGGTGGTGGGGTGAGAGTGGCAGAGTAAGGCTGGTTATGCAGTTGAAGTCTATTTTATGCCCGATTGATTTTTCGGATTTCTCGGTTGGGGCGTACCGGCACGCGCTGTCGATTGCGGAGCACTACAAGGCAACGGTGGTTGCGCAGCATGTAGTCGAATTGTGGAAGTATCCATTTGCCGACTATGCCGCCTATGAGGCAGACTACGCGAAAATTTCCAGAGCGCTGAGCGAGGGTGGCGAGGTGCGACTGCGGGAATTCATTCAGGAGCACTCTCATAAGGGAATTCGGCCAGAGCTCGTGGTGAATTTGGGGAATGCCGCCGACTCGATTCTCTCGGTTGCGCAAGCGCGGAACGTCGAACTGATCGTTATGGGAACCCACGGCCGGCGCGGATTTGACTGCCTGGTGCTGGGCTCTACAACCCACCGGGTGATGGGCAGAGCGTCCTGCCCGGTCCTGGTGATTTCCGGGCAACCACGGGAGGCCGGCGCAACCGTCCCTGAAGGCCGCCAGGTCCATCGTCTAAGCCGGGTTCTTTACCGTACAGATTTTTCCGAGAATTCCGAAAGAGCTCTGGACTACGCGATTTCGGCGACGGCCGAGCATGACGGTGATGTCACACTGCTGCACGTCGTGGAGCACCTCCCACGGTCGGCCAAGGCGCGCGAACTGATGGCGACATGTTCGCAACGACTGGATAAACTGATTCCCGCAGAGACCCGCAAGGCGCTGAAGGTATGGACGGTGGTAAAGGTCGGAAAACCGTATGAGCAAATTGTTCAGCAGGCTCTCACAGAGCAGTCGGACATGATTACCATGGCGGCGCGCGGCGCCGATGCTCTGGACCGCGCAGTCTTCGGCTCGACAACCTATCGTGTGATCCAGTTGGGACCCTGCCCGGTTCTCGCGATTCATACTTGATGGGCCTGCAGAGGGAAGTTGGATTGTATGGTCAAAATCATCACCATTGAACGCGAGTACGGGTGTGGAGGGGGCGAAATCGCTCAATCGGTGGCAAACCGCCTCGGCTGGAAACTCTGGGACCAGCGGCTAACGGAGGAGATCGCGAGACTGGCGAATTGCCCGAAGGCGGTGGTCGAAGCCCGCGAGGAACGGAATGATCCACTGTATTACCGGCTTTTCAAATCCTTCCTGCGGGGAAGTTACGAGGGCAGTATCAACGCTCCCAAACTTAACCTGGTTGATAGCGAGACGATACTCCGAATCACGAGGCGCGTGGTCGAGAACGCCGCGCAGAGCGGGAACTGTGTCATCGTGGGCAGAGGCGCACAACAGTTTCTAAAGAACCGGCCAGACACTTTGCGTATGTTTCTCTATGCCCCGCGAGAAGACAAAATTCGACGGCTTCTGACCCGTGGAAGGAGTGAGAAAGAAGCCGAAGAGTTGGTGGATACGGTCGATCGAGAACGCGCCGATTTTATTCAGAAATACTTCAATGTCGAATGGCCGGATCGTGCGATTTACCACGCCATGCTAAGTACTTCGATTGGTGATGAGGCGGCCCTTCGCCTGATCCTGAGCCTTATGGAAGCCTACGAAAAAAAGGCGACGGCATGACAACTCTTCAGGAATTCCGATGCGAAATCTGTAGACGAATCACCAACAACGCAAATCACTGGTTTGTGATTCAATGCAGCGATGCGGAGCTCACTGTGCTTAAGTGGAATGCAAATGCCGCGAGCGCCGCCGGTGCTCGCCACTTCTGCGGAGAAGCCCATGCGCAGGTATACATTAGCCGATGGTTTGAGTCGATTTGCTCGCCGCCGCCGCCGGATTTTACGAGACCGGCGTCTGTTTGACCGTCCGCGCATTCTCGGCGACAATCCAGGTCCCTTCCGGTAATTTGTGAACGATAGGTGCGATCATGACTCATGACGCGGCCGTTTTGAAAGCCCACGAGATCGCGAATTGCGTGCTGGCGCCATCCGCAGGACAAAACGACAAGGCGGGACGATTCTCTACCGAGGCTGTCGAAGCGCTTGGTGCGTCAGGACTGCTTGGGCTGTTGCTACCCGTGGATTTAGGTGGTTCAGGGTTAGGTCCCCGCACATTTGCCGTTGTGACGGCGACGCTGGCCGAGGCGGACGCTTCTGTGGCTATGGTCTATCTGATGCACATCCTGGGCACCGCAACAATCTCGGCAGCGCGCCCAAGCGCGGCTCGCGCACTCACGCCCATACTGCAGGAGATTGGTGCGGGCCGACATTTATCCACTCTCGCTTTCAGTGAGGCCGGCTCGCGGAGTCATTTCTGGGCGCCTATTTCCCGCGCACATCGGAATGGCAACGGCGTGCGCATAAGCGCCAAGAAATCGTGGGTGACCAGCGCCGGTCATGCGCAGAGCTATGTCGTGTCTGCGCTTGCCCCGGAGGGGGCGGGACCTACCGATTCCACTCTCTATCTTCTTCCCGCCAAGACACACGGCCTTTCAGTTGCGGGGCCGTGGGAAGGTTTGGGACTTCGGGCCAACGCCTCTGCGCCGATTACGCTGGACGAGTGCCAGGTCCCACCCGACTTTCAGCTTACGGATGACGCCGCGGGCTTTCCGGCCATGCTCAACGTGGTGCTGCCACTCTTTAATTTGGGGACGGCAGCAGTGGCCCTCGGATTGTGTCGAGCGGCAGTCGCTGGTACTGTGTCGCACCTCAAAAACGCGAAATTCGAGCATCTCGGTCAGAGCCTCGGCGAGAGCCTGCCTACTCTCCGCGCGCAACTCGCGGCCATGCTGATTGACACCGACGGACTGTCGGCGCGCATCGACAATTTGGTCGAGCATCTTGAGAAGCCATGCGAGACGACCATGCTGCGCGTGCTGGAGACTAAAGCCGCCGCAGGCGATGTCGCGATCAGCGTTACCGCAACAGCAATGCGCGTTTGCGGTGGTGCGGCGTTCTCAAAGCATTTGAGCATCGAACGCCTGTTCCGCGATGCGCACGCGGGTGCTGTCATGGCGCCCACGGGTGATGTTTTGCGCGAGTTCATCGGGAAGTCGCTGTTGGGAATACCGCTCTTCTGAGACCACGCGCCGGCGAAAACCGAGAAAGTGTTTTTGTCAAACTCTTTGACAGGAACCGTGGAGGCGTAATGAGCAAAACAATCTGGCTGGGAGCTGTTGCATACAATCCGAAGGTGGTTACGATTTGGGAGGGGATCCGGCGCTATTTTCACGAGGAAGCGCATCTTCCCATTGAAGTGGTACTATTTCAGAGCTACGAGGCCCAGGTCCTCGCGCTCCTCGCCCAACCGGGCGACACCGAGCCGCGTATCGACATCGCCTGGAACACAAATCTTGCCTATTTGCAGGCCGATGAGTGGAGCGGCCATGCCTGTCGTGCGGTCGCCATGCGCGACACCGATCTCGGCTGGATGACCAAGGTCGTCGCGGTTACCGGCGGCCCCATTTCTACGCTTGCAGACTTAAAAAACCGGATGCTCGCGCTTGGCAGCCGGGACAGTGGACACGCAGCGATTCTTCCCGTTCACTTTTTGGAGCAGCAAGGCATGCGAGAGGGAAGGGACTACCGGACGCTGCGCTTCGACAGCGACGTAGGCAAACATGGCGATACCGGCACCAGCGAAGTGGAAGTAATACGCGCTGTCCTCGACGGGCGAGTCGACGCGGGCGCTATCGGCAGCCCCTTCTGGAACACTGTGTGCAACGAGCACCTGGTGCCCGAAGGCGGCCTTCGTGAGATATGGTCCTCTCCGGCCTACAATCACTGCATGTTCACGGCAAGGCCCGACTTCGACCTCGAACGGGAGCATCGGTTCGTTAAGGCGCTCTTCGGCATGAGCTACGACAACCCGGTTCATCGCCCAATACTCGAAGCCGAAGGACTTCAGCGTTGGCTGCCACCTCACGTCGATGGTTACGCTGCGTTGCGGCAAGCCGCGTCCGAACAAGGATTTTTCAAGCCGCTATTTGCCAAAACGGCCTGAGAAATTGAGGCGATCAGGCTTTTATTGGCGGCCAGCTAGGGGACGATTTCGAACTTTTCTGCTGGATGTCGATATTTTCGACCAGGCGTTTAACAACTTAGGATTGAATCGAACCGAATCGTACTCTAGCTGGCCACCGATTCTTGAACACTTCTGGCGTGAGTGCTTTGTCAATTGCGGAGGGTGCACACGCCCTAACCACACCGACTAGCCATGTGGTCAGACTCTGAACTGCAGGTTGGTGAGCTTCTCGCTCAGTCTCCAAAGGGCTTCGGCCGCCGCCTTGTCAACTGCATAGGGCCGCACACCGCTTGGGCTGTTGTCATCGGCCGGAACCACGCGAGCAATGTCGCAGTCCTCACAATATACGCCGCCTTTGTCATTAAGCTGCGGGCTTGTTGCGCACCAAATTGCCGTGGCTGCCCCAGCCTCCAGGCTCTTGAAGCCTCCCGAGGCTCTGAGAACACCATTCTCCCGGTAGACGCCCCACACCTTCAACTCTTCACCTGACATATAGCGAATCAGATCGGTGAGGACCGCTCCAGGATGCACGGCAAATGCCGGGACGCCGTGTGCCTGCGCGCGCGTGTCGAATTCAAGCGCGAATAGACATGTGGCGGTCTTCGACTGACCGTAAGCCACCCACTTGTCATAGGGCCGATTATTGAAGTTCGGTTCGTTGAAGTCCATTGCGGCGACCCTGTGGCCGATGGAAGAGTATGCTACGACGCGCGCATTGCCGGATTTCTTGAGCGGGTTCCATAGTCTCTCGGTCAGTTGGAAGTGTCCCAGGTGGTTCGTCGCAAACTGAATTTCGTAGCCGCGCTCGTCCCTGGTCAGCGGTGGCCCGGAAAGGCCCGCGTTGTGGATGAGAATATCCAGCGGCCGGTTCGATTTCAGAAACGCATCGGCAAAGCTGTCCATGGATCTCGGGCTGGCGAGATTGAGCGGGATCAGTTCCGCGTTCCCGCTTTTTGCCAGCTTGGCCCTCGCTTTTTCGACATCGCGGGCGCCGACGACGACGGCTGCCCCCCGTTCGAAAGAACACGGGTTGTCTCCGGGCCGATGCCGGAGTGGCCGCCGGTCACAAGTGCAACCTTTCCCCGAAGGTCGCGGTCGCCAAGCGCTTCCTCGCCGGTCGTCTGCGCGCCAAATCCCGATCCAAGCGGCTCCTGTTCAGTCGTCATTGGCGTGCTCCTTGGGTTGTTCATTGGCAAGAGGAGTAAACCATCTGGCAACCCGCAAACTGACTCTGGACACGGTTTATGCACAATTAAAAATTCTTGCCAGCTTGTTCGCGTGTTCGCCTTCGCGGTCGAACGCGCGGCGGACGGCAGCGAAGGACTCGGAGAGAGGAAAAATGTCGCGCGTAACCAGCAGGTCGGCATCTTCGGCCCCCACCGGATGCCAGTACACGCCGTCAGCAGTAATGGTGACTTCCGGCACAAGATCGGCGCGAGCTACCGCAACACCTTCGGTTGCAGCGCCACGCAACGCGATCCGGCGTATGACTCGGTCTTCTGCAGCAATCTTCTCCTCATCGAGGAATTGACGGAACTCTTCGGCCTCGGCATCGGTCGAAACGGTCGCTGCGAATCGCACCCGAAACCCCTGCGCACGAGCGCGCTGAATACCTTCGCGCGCTCGCGCCCATGTTCCGGCCCCCCGATGGAGGTCGTGCTGGGCTGGCGTCGCGCTGTCCAGGCTGATTTGCAGGACAATTCGATCGCGGGGCAACGTTCGCAAGCTTTCCGCGCGCCGCCCGGTAAATAACATTCCATTGGTCAGTACTGTGGTCGGAGCAGCTGCTGCGCAAGAAGCCAGAATCTCGCCAATATCTTCCAGCAGAAACGGCTCGCCTCCGGTCACGAAGATCTCCTTCACACCAAGCTCCGCCGCTTCATGAGCAATCCTCTGTATACGCCCAAGCCCCAGTTCTCGTCGGGACGCGGTGGGCGAGGAACGCACACAACAGTAGTCGCAACGCAGGTTACAATTGAAATTCGTGTAGAGCCAAATCCGCGACCCCACCGGCCGAGTGTCTTCGGCAGGCATCGCAACACGCCCACGGCGGAAAACCCAGCGTGTACGGCCTTCTTCGACTCTAGCTTCCAACAGTGGGTTCCCGGTGAACCTGCACCACGTTTCCAACTCAGGTCCAATGCTCTGTTCGTTACCGATTACCGCGACCAGATCGCCCGGCCGGCTGCGGCGCAGCACCGCGATCAACTCCGGCAGGAGGCCAGATGCGAAAGTCTTTCGCCCGATATCGAGATCGATGTCAGCCTTCATCGAATCGGTGCATTTTACAGCTCCGACAAGGCTCCGGGGACTGGGTCGTCCGACCGACTTGTGAAACCCACGATCAAATCGGGCGAAATGAACCTTTCCGATGTTATTGCCCATCCACCCATTTGTCTGAGCCCGTCAGCTTGACCGCCACATTTGTAATGAAGATGTGAAGGGGCTTGCCGTCGGCAGTGCCGCGGTGCTCCGTCGAAATCAGCAGAGGACCTGCCTTTTTGTAGCCTGCCCACGTCGCGGTGACGAGGCTCGGCTTGGTGGGCCCGCCGCGGTGATAAACCATCGCTTGAACGCGGTCATCTTTACCGACGTAAAGATCCCAAGTGTCGCCGGGCGTGTAACCGCCGGCTTCCGCGGGATACTTCACCGAGACCAGCGTGGCCGAGCCGGCGCCGATCGGAAGTCTTTGCGCAGCTTTATCGGTGACAGTGGCGCTGGTGTCCCAGCATGCATGGAACGGGAACAGAAGCCAATAATTATCGTTGACGAAAGCGGGCTCGACTTGGTTCTTCACGAGGTCGGATTGGCTGCCCAGCTCCGAGGCCATATAGGCTACTTTGACCGGCTTGCCGTCTTTGTCCGTACTCGCGTAGGTGATTTTGCCGGTCTTGGGCTCCCACTCCCACTGGTGAGCAACTTTGAAGAGCCCGGGTATTTCCCCGTTCCAGGTGTAGCGGATCGCCTCGATCTTGTCCCACGAATCGAGACCGTAGGTTTTAGCGACCTTCTCGAGAATTGGCGGACGCTGTTGTGTCCAGGACTTTGGAGCAAGGACCAGCACCCCAAGAAATAGACAACAAATGGTTGCTGAGCGGCCCAACTTTGTCATGTAGGGTCCTCCTTCAGACCGTGCTAGAGTTGCGATTAAGCCATAACTGAAGAAACGAGTGTATTGGACGAAGGTATTGATCGATACCTTGGTATGAGGCGAATCGATGGTGACGCACAAAGAGTGCTGAATGACAAGTTGCGAGTGGTGGGTTGGCTTCACTCTACCTGGTCCGCTGAGCATTCTAGTGTGGCCGATCGTCTGATCCGGCGCAAAGCGATAATTGCGGCAGCCATTGCCACGCATCCGTATTCCAGCAGCATTACCCAACCAGGAAGCGTCCCCCACGGACGCCCAAGTGTGCGAAAGTGCCACATGACGTATGTGGGGATAATGCTCACACTCCAGATGATGATCAGCAGGGTCGAGGCCGACGTCAGAAATGGCAGCAGCCAGAGAAGATACCAGGCGAATACGACGGGTGCGCATACAAGAGATGCCGCCATCGGCCAGGCGAATGCGTCCGGAGACCACTCGGCCGCTGCCCTTCTCAGCCAGGTTGCAGTCACTAATCCGACCAGGACAGCCAGCCCAGCTAGCAACTTCGGAGGCGCGAGTTGATCGAGTGTCGCAAACACGGCACCATTAAAGCGGAAACTCTGCACATACGTACCAAGAGAGCCGATCGGAATGCGGCCGTGATTAAGATATGGCACGTACAGGAGTCCGACCACGGCTGCTGCCAGCGTGGCATCGCGAATGCGAACCCGCTTCCAGTAAAGGGGCAACAGTACGATTGGCAGCAACTTCACTGCTATGGCCAGCCCAAGTCCGACGGCCGCAGTCGCCCGCCATCGGCGCACTAGCGCAGCGGCGGACACCACCAACAATAGCGCGCCAACAATGTCAATGTGACCGCTTCCCGCCACCTCAATGGCCAACAACGGGTTCCAGGCGTACGCGAGAACCAGGTGCGCTGCCTGCCGGCCACGATACAGAACATCGAGTAATACGAAAACAATTGCCAACTCGCAAACCACAAATGCCACTTTCAGTGCGAATGTAGACTCGTGAATTGCAGTTACGGCGCGGAAGAATAGCTGTGCGCCCGCTGGATATGGGCTTGGTAAGTCCGGGTTGTTCAAGTTGCGGGTTTCGGGAGTATGTAGGCCCCTAGCGGCAGGATCGCTGGGAATGACAATGTAAGGGTTGTAGCCGAGCCTCTGCAGGCGGCCATCCCAAACATAGCGATGAATATCATCATCGGCGCCCGCGGGCAGCCGAAGGAATGCAACGTGCCATACCGCAGCGAGGACGAGCCCGAGGACAACGACGCGCCGCGGAAATCTCGGCGTGGCGAAGAACTCACGGATCGCTAAGAGGTACGCGATGCCCGCAAGCGTCAAAGAGGCCATGAAGGACGGTCCACCCCTATCGCCGAAATTGAGTGAGCAGATCGTTAGCGTCACGCACAAGGTGGCGCCGAGTATGTACACTCTCCACTCGGGGGTAATCTTCACAATTTTCCCGTGCCCGTCCGCAACTGTGCCGCCACAAGCTCCCACTCGTTAAGCCATCGCGCCGTGCGTGGCGCCCTTGTCGGAGCCAGACGCAACTCGGCTGCCAGACGAGTCACGTCGTCAGCTACATCAATATCGTAAAAAGGAGTCGCGAAACCTACCGAAAGCTCAAGAGCCCGTGCGCGCGATAGGAGTCTCTCCAGCGCACTGCTGGTGCCCATTCCGTCGCCTGCGAAAAGGGTGGGATGAAACGCCTTTGCCCCGACGAGATAGTAGCCTCCGTCATGCGTTGGTCCAACGACTACGTCATGTGCCGCCAGCGTTTCGAATGCATCTTCGAGAACAGAGCGCGGCAGGTGTGGGCTGTCGCTGTTGAAGGCAATGGTGCGTCGTTGATGACCTTCCGCGAAGTGCACAAACACCGAAGTGAGGCCTGCAGCAAGACCTTCACCCTTCTGCGCAACTATGGTCGTTTCGTTGCCTGCCACCTGCGCCAATTCGTTTACGTCCGAGTCCGGGCACATGATGGCAACTTTCACATCGTCTAATGACCTGGCCAGGGCGAGGGTGTCGTCCAGCAGACAGCAATAGAAAGCAGTGACAGCCTTAGGAGAAAAGGTGGCAGCGAGGCGGGTTTTGACCGCACCTGGCCTCGGTGCTTTCGCCATGATTACCAGCACACGGTCACTACCCGACGGACGCACCATAGTCTCGCTTGAAGATTTCATAAGATTTGACGCGGACCTACGCTGGTCGGGCTGTCCCGGTCCTTAGGTGCCGGAAATAATATCGCATTATCAGGCTGAGAATGAACCAAGCGGCACCGACGGTGCCCTTGAGCGTACCGCCGATCTTCGATTTTCCGATACGCGGGTAGTAGCTCACTGGAACTTCAACCACGCGGAATCCAGCCAGGGCGGCTTTGAGGATCATCTCAACCGCCCAGCCATAGGTGGTCTCTTCGAGGGCGAGCGTGCGTAGTACATCTGCGCGGGCAGCGCGAAAGGGGCCGAGATCACTGATTTCGAGGCCGTAAAGAAGTCGGATCAGGGTGGCGGCGAGACGATTACCAAACACCTGATGCACAGGCAATGCGCCTGCCGCACGCCGGTCGTGGAGGCGCGAGCCAAGCGTAATGTCTGCACGTCCCTCCGAGATTGGCGCTAGGAGAATCGGCAGTTCAGAAGGGCGATCACTGTAGTCCCCGTCAAGGAACACAACTAGGTCAGGGGAATTTGCCGTGGCCAGACCTGTGAGGCACGCTCGCCCATAGCCCCAGCGCGGTTCCTGAACGACGCGGGCTCCCATTCTTGCGGCGATCTCGGGCGTCCCGTCAGTCGAATTGCTGTCGACAACGATGACCTCGGTGACAACATCGGACGGCAGGTCAGCGAGCACGCGACCAATCGCCTGCGCTTCATTCTGCGTGGGGATGATGACGGACACTCGCACGTGAACTTGGCCGATCACCACCACGGAGAAGATGGCCACCGTTGTGACAGCCACGCATCAACGCCCCATCTCCGGCCGGCGCGTCCAATAGCGAGCCCAAGCGATGCGAGCACCGGAACCAGCAGTTCCCAGATCCACGCGGTACCCCACTCCGAAATCCAAAGGCTGCCGAGATACAGAAAAGCCACAAATGCGACCGGTCGGGTAAGCAGACCGATGACGAGCAGGATACCGAGAGAGATCTCGGTCATGGCCTGCATGGCAGCCGCCATCGCGGCATGGTTTGCCGCCAGGCCCATCACCGCCTTCCACGCAGCCGGCGAGTGACCCTGCTTGATGTAGTAGTTGATCAGACCCGCGTATCCCGCGGGACGGTACAGACCCTTCCCCAGATTTTCGATAAAGACCCACACGAACATCGCGCCGATCGTCAGTCGCACGATTGCCAGACCGTTTGCTGCCTGCGGTTGGTGGGTC
The DNA here is from genome assembly GCA_035272945.1 of Terriglobales bacterium. Classification (GTDB taxonomy): domain Bacteria; phylum Acidobacteriota; class Terriglobia; order Terriglobales; family Acidobacteriaceae; genus Gp1-AA122. The sequence continues at coordinate 3,283 of DATEPX010000011.1, read as the reverse complement.
ACCGTGGTTACGTCATTTTGCAGTGAGGTTGCGATCGTTGTCATTGTGAACCTCGTCCAGTGGATGTTATACGAGATTGAAAATATTCGAATAGGTCCGCGCTTCGTTCATTCCACGTTTCAGGCATGCGAACCTCTCAGCTTGAATTCAGACGGTATGGCAGTTGCGATTAAGCCATAACTGAAGAGACGAGTGTATTGGACTAAAGTATCGATCGATACCTTGGCATGAGTACAATTAGGGTGCAGTCAGGGTCCCCAAGGCTTACTTTTTGGACGATCTGCATCGTTATTCTTGCCGAACGGCACCGTTCTCCTTTTGGCGGGCACGTGCCGCATTCATTCCAGGGGTTATTGGTGTGAACGTCCTCGTCGCGGGATCGTACAGTTCCGCAGTTTTCAAGTAGCTATTGTTGCTGTCGATGCCTCCAGCGATAAGTACCTTGCCATTGTTGAGCAGAGTTGCCGTGTGAGCGTAACGTGCCGTGTTCATAGGGTTGCAGGTGGAGGTAAAGGAGGCGCTGATCGGAGAATAAGTCTCCGCCGTAGACAGCGCGTACTCAACACCTGAAGAATCGACATTGCTCCCTCCCGTAACCAGAACCGTTCCGTCATTCAATCGTGTTGCGGTGTGCCCAGCACGGTTGTTATTCAGGCTTCCCGTGCCCGAGAACCCCTTGGTCAGGGGGTTGTCTATCTCCGCACTGCCAAGAATGACGCAATTTTGGCTGGGTCCGCATGCGTGGATCGGGTTCGTGTCATTGCGGCCTCCAGCAATCAGAACGCTTCCATCAGTCAAAACGGTGGCAGTATGAAGTCGGCGCTGAGCCGCCATGCTGCCCGTCAATGCAAAACCACTCGAGTGGTTTCCAGCACACGACAAAGAAGTCCACGACGATACGTTCCTCAAGTGGGCTTACCCAATCGCTTCGCGAAACATTAACTCAATGGCCACTGCCTCGTCGTCCGTCAACGCTGCAAACTCCTTCGCGCGCGCGTGCTTGGAGAATCTTCCGTCGTTTTGCTGCAGGAATCGCCATAGAAGATCCAGCTTGCTGTTGGGCATATCGAACAACGTTTGCACTCTTCCGACGAAGCGGTCATACGACTCCAAGTACTTCACCTCGCGCGGAAGATCCTCCTCGACAGTTTCTCGAACGCACTCGTACAGAAATTCCGCGTGCCGCGTGGCGTCGAAATACCTGTAAAAACTTGCAGTGTCATTGCGCACCTCAACGTTCCCGGTAGGTGTCGGCCGCCAGTCAATGAGCTTCAATAATGGTTTGGAATAAGACTGTAAAACGCGTCGATACAGATCGATCTTTCGGAGGATGACCGCGCTGATGGGGAACACAACCCCTGGCGGATTGAAACCACCACGAGCAAGCACGTGGTGGATGAGCCATCGATGCAGACGTCCATTGCCGTCTTCAAACGGGTGCACATAGACGAATCCAAACGCGATCGTCGCCGCCGCAACAACAGGCTCCAGCTTGGCCTTGACCGCTAGGCTATCGAAGGCAACGATTCCGTCCACGAGACTCGGCAAATCCTCCGCCCGTGCGCTTATGTGTTCCGGGATAGGCTCACCACTACGCCGATCATGGTCACCGACAAAGCCCCCCTCGACGCGCAGACCGAGATGCACAAAGCGGGTGTCTCCAATAACAATGCGCTGCAGCCGTTCTAACTCTGCGCGACTCAGTTCGACCTGCCCGGCCTCCGCAATCGCTTGTCCCCAACGCGCGATGCGCTGTGCTGGCGGCTGTTCACCTTCGATTTGGAAAGACGACTTGCTGTCGCTCAGTAAAAGAAAAGCAGCGGCGCGCGCAAGAATGCCCGGATGCGTCCGTCCCGAAATCTCCCTTGCTCGCTCATCAAATCCAGATTGTCGATTTCGTTCCAGCTCTGGCGTGCGCCGAACTAGAGGACAAAACTGTGGTGTGCCAGGCAAATTGTTCGTTACCTTCTGTCGCGCGATTGCAATGCCTTCCGATAAGCCAAACTGCAATTCGGAATCAATCACTGGAACGGCTCGAACCTTGCCCAGATCGTCGATTTTGAGTCGCCGGCCAGTCAGCCATTCATAGAGAAACCAAAGCCGACGTGAATAGACCCCGGTCGGTGTCTCGAGGACAAAACGTGCGATTTCCTCGTCTGGAACAACCTTGAACAGCGCACTTAAAACGCCGAGATCAACACCTTCCCACTTGAGAGCAAAGGTTAAGTGCCCGGCAAGCGTGTCCACTGGTTGATGTCTCGGTGTCAGGATTTGCCATTCGCCGCTGGAGGTTTTCACGTGGCGTTCGCCGATAGCAGCCAATTGCGTGGGCAATGGGACAGTGAGCCTGTACTTCTCAATTAGGGCACCATACCCAGCAAGCCGTCCAGGCTCGGGAAGTGGGCGACCGTGAAAATCCTTCACCGTTTCTGATTTATGTTCGCTCATCGCTAATAATTGTGAATTGCTTTCACTGAATTAATATTCACCAAATAACGTAAAATGTGAAATTAGTTCACCAATCTTGAAATACTATCACTAAACATCATATGCTGTGAAAACTAATTACCCAAGAAGCTAGGTATCCGCCCGATTGCAGGGCGGCTTTCGCTTTTCCTTCCTCTGTCGCCCGCACTTCCATCGGGTTCCCTTGCGGGGACCTTTCCTCAACTCCTTAGGAGGAGAAGTACGGGTTTACCCTGTTCCCCTGGAGAGACGCGGTAACGTAGGCCCTCTCGATACGCCGACAGCGTTGGATCGCCCATGACGGAAGATTTCGAAACCTCCGTACCCCGCTGTGAGGAACCAATCAGCATCTTTGGTTCCTGAGACGTCACGACGCTTAACGAGAGTTTGCATGTGCTGGCCGTATTACCAACCCTGGCCCCTCACCGCCTGATGCTGGCAGTTGCTGGCAGTTGCATTGCAACCTCGCGGGTGCAGTGCTAACCTTCGGGTCGAACACTTCGTTAACCGTCCGGTCATGGGATACGTTGTCGGAGGGCTTTTAGACGGCTCGTCCCCAGCCGCCGTACTCTGAGGGGTACTGTCGATGGGACAACAGGTCTGGCCGAAAACCTCCGCCAGACAATCACTCCAGTAGCTTGCAGGGCGCATTCGAAAATCGTCTGCTAAGGCCGACCAATTGCTCTTAAACTTAACTTGCAGAATCGCCGATAATTTGAGGACCTCCAAGAGACCAAAAGACTTACATTGGCGTCGCCAGCGTGGCAGCCATGCTAACGCTTCAGCTCCGCTGCGTAGCAAGTTGTGGGGGTAGAGT
>DATEPX010000010.1:0-17993 GCA_035272945.1 Terriglobales bacterium | reverse complement strand
CAGGCATTTTGATTGAGATTCGCTGATTGGGATTACTTATGTCATGGCAGAGAAAACTCGGTTGGGCCGCAATAATCCTGGTTTCTTTTCTGGTCGTGATCGGACTCGCGGGCATCCTCGTGCTCCGCAGCACTGGCTTCCATAAGTGGGTGCTCGCTAAGATGAAGCAGACCGCCAGCGAGTCAATTGGCGGGCGTGTCGAAATCCAGAGCTACACATTCAGTTTTCCCACTCTGACGGCTAACGCCTACGGCATCACGGTTCACGGCACGGAGACCCAATCTGCCAAGCCTCTGCTGCAGGCCGACCAGTTGCAGATTACGTTGAAGATTGTCTCCCTGCGTTACAAGAGAGTAGACCTGAAAGAAATCATCCTTCGGCATCCGGTCGTCAATCTCTTGGCCAGAAAAGATGGCACTCTCAACCTGCCGCACGCTCCCCAAAAGAGCAACAGCTCAACCAGTATCTGGGATCTCGGAATTCAACATGTTCTTGTCAGCAACGGCGAGGTTTCCTACAACGATGTAAAGACTCCGCTCGATGCCGACCTCCACGACCTGCAATTCGAAACCAGCTCTCAAGGATGGACTCATACCTACGGCGGATCGCTGTCTTATCGCGACGGCCATCTCAAATATGGAACTTTTAAGCCCTTGCCTCATGCTCTGAACGCCCGCTTCACAGCGAATCCTTCACAATTTAATTTGCAGCGGTTGGTGCTGCGCGTGGCGTCCTCGGCCATTCAACTGGACGGCAGTGTCCAGAATTTCTCCAACCCAACCGTGAACGGACGCTACAAGATCACCCTGTATCCGCAAGACCTGCGCTCGGCCTTCAACAATCAGGATATCCCCTCTGGCGAGATCACCTTGGCCGGTTCGATGCGATATCAATACGATGCCAACCGCCCTCTGCTGCGCACGCTGCTCGTGGACGGGCAGCTCAACAGCCGTGAGCTGGCCGTCAATTCTCCCGACCTTCGCACCGTGATTCGTAATCTCGAGGGCAAATTCCGCCTGGCCAACGGCAATCTCGTGGCAAGAAGTTTTGTGGCAGACGTCCTTGGCGGACATTTGATTGCCGACGCGAACATGCAGAACCTGTACAGCACCAAGGCGGTTTCTACGGTGCGCGCTACTCTGCAGGCAGTTTCGCTCGCCGAAGCGCGCGCAGCCATGAAGACGGACAATTTTCGCCAGGTCCCCATCACCGGGCACATTGACGGAACCGCGGACGCGTCCTGGGTCGGAAGCACATCAAACCTGAAAGCCCATTCCGACATCACTTTGAAAGCAGCTCTTGCCAGCTCCCAAGCAGGCTCTACTCCGGTCCCTTTGGACGGGGCGGTTCACCTCACCTATGCCAAGGCCCCGAATCTGGCCACGCTGACGAACAGCTTCATCCGCACGCTGCGCACGCGCCTTGACTTGAACGGAACTGCCGGGCAGCGACTGAACCTGCGTGTTGTCGCGCATGCCGCCGACCTTCGCGAGCTCGATACCTTGGCCGCTGCCCTGCAAAAGACGAATCCGCGGTCTACGGGCAACTCCACCCCCACCCCTTCCATCAACTTGGCGGGGGCCGCAGATGCGCAGATCGCTGTGCAAGGTACGAGCAGCGATCCTCAGATCCGTGGTCAAATCAAGGCCAGCAATCTACAGGTTAAGAACAGCCAGTGGCGCAGCCTGCAACTGGCTCTGCAAGCCAGCAAATCAGGGATCACGATTCAGAGTGGCTCCTTGCTCAATGCGCGCCAGGGATATCTGAATTTTGACGGCAGCGCGCAGCTTACGAACTGGCACTATGAGCCCGCTAATACTATCAATCTGCAAGTGACATCTCGCGGTCTCGCGATCAACCAGCTCCTGGAGCTTGCCAATCTCAACTACCCGGTGACCGGCAACCTGGCGACCGATATCTCCCTGCATGGTTCACAACTAAATCCCGTAGGCAAGGGCTCCATCCGCCTGCTGCAGGCAAGGATTTACGGGCAGACGATGCAAACCGTCTCTCTGCAATTCACCGCTGACGGGAACGCCGTGAATTCCTCCCTCACGGCCAACATGCCGGCGGGCGCAGCTAAGGCGGACCTGGTCCTCTATCCCAAGGACAAGGGCTACGAAGTGCGAGTGAATGTGCCCGGCATCAGGCTGGCGCAACTGCAAGCGGTGCTGGAAAAAAACCTGCAGCTCCAGGGTGTGCTCACAGCTTCCGCCAGCGGACGCGGAACTCTCGACAATCCGCAATTGACTGCAACCGTGCAGATACCACAGCTGCAGGTGTGCCAGGCTTCGCTGTCGGGCATCAAGGCGCAACTGGATGTCGCAGATCGCAAGGCTCAGCTCGCGCTGGATTCGGAAATTGCCCAATCTTCCCTTCAGGCACGCGGCACGGTTGACCTTGCTGACGGCTACTACACCCGTGCCACCTTCGATACGAAAGCTCTCCCCATCCAGGGATTGATCGCCCTTTTTCAGCCCGTGAAGGCAAACGGCCCGACCGGCCAGTTGGAGATGCACGCCTCATTGAACGGGCCGCTGAAGAACCGGGACCGCCTCCAGGCAGAACTGGTAATTCCAACTCTGAACGCCAGCTACCAGGGCTTACAGATTGGAAACAAGAATCCGATTCGGGTCCGCTACGCAAATTCGATCGCAGTGGTTGAGCCTGCCGAGATTGCCGGCACTGACACCGATCTGCGCCTCCAGGGCCAGATGCCCTTGCGTGGAAATGCCCCTGTGACACTCGCGGCTGTCGGCGCCGTGGACATGAAGCTGCTCCGCTTCTTCCAGTCGGACCTGCAGAGCTCCGGCAAACTGGGGCTGGATGTCCGCGCCACGGTCGCTGTCAGCCACCCCACGTTGCAGGGGCAACTTCGCGTCCAGGACGTCACGGTCCTTCCACCCGACGCTCCCGTTGGCGTAGAACACCTGAACGGAGTGCTCGACGTGAGCAACGAGCGGATAACCATCACCCAGCTCACCGGGCAATCCGGTGGCGGCCGAATTTCGGCCACTGGGATCATTGGCTATCGTCCGCAGCTGCAAATGAATGTCGCTCTGAAAGCCGCCGGTGTCCGCGTGCGCTACCAGGATGCGATTCGCACGGTGCTCGACTGCGATCTCAATCTCCAAGGCACCTCGGAAGCCTCGACTCTCAACGGACGAGTCATCATCGAAAACCTAGGCTTCACCCAGTCCGATCTCGATCTCACCCAATTGGCCAGCGCTTTTCAGACCGGCAGCGAAACCGCGCCATCTCAAGGCATGGCGAACAACTTGAAGCTGAACATCTCGGTCGAGTCTTCTCAAAACCTCAGCTTGGCCAGCACGGCGCTGAATCTGGAAGGCAGCGTCCACCTGAAGGTGGTTGGCACCGCCGCCGACACGGTAATTGTCGGCCGCACCAGCTTCGACAGAGGCGAGGTTTTCCTGATGAGCCGTCGCTTCCACATTCAACCCGGCAGTGTCGTCTCATTGGACAACCCGAGCCGGACCGAACCGGTGCTCAACGTGAGCTTGGGCACTACTGTCAATCAGTATGACCTGACTTTGCATTTCATAGGCCCGCTCGACAAGTTGCGTACCAACTACATTTCCGATCCACCCTTGGCCACCGCCGATGTCATCAACCTACTGGTCCGGGGACAAACCGTCGAGCAAGCCGAAGCCGCACCATCCAATGTTGGCGCTAGTTCCCTGCTGGCTCAGGGCGCGGCCAGCGGCGTCAGCAGCGGAATTCAAAAATTAGCTGGATTCTCCAGCTTCTCAATCGACCCGACCCTGGGCGGCAATGATTCCAACCCCGGAGCCCGCATTGCTCTCCAGAAACGATTGTCCAAGAGCTTCCTCTTCACGTTTTCGACCGACGTGACCTCCGCCCAGCGCGAGATCATTCAAGGCGAGTATCAGTTCAACAGGAGGTGGTCCGCCACTGTGACACGTAACGAGAATGGCGGCTTTGCCGTCGACGGCAAGTTCCACACTACGTTCTAGCTGAGCTAGAGCGGCTTTCAAAACCGTTTTCATAGCCGCGGCTTTAGCGTGCCTGTGAAGACCGTTCTCGTGTGATCGAGTAATCCAAATTACGTAAATTCATCCCGCAAAACGGGCGGAATCTGTTAGCCCAGCGTGTCAACGCTGGGTAAAGTACGTAAGAAACCGTCGAGCCCCGCAGGGGCGACACAGTTCTCACGCACACGGGAAATTGGAACGAGTCCCGTGGGTGAAGCCTGTCATGATTCGTTCCCTTCGACGAATTGGAAACAGGATCGTCGTTTCCAAGCCGCGAAGCGGCAAGAATAAAGCCCACGGCGCGAGCCGGGGCTATTTCCGTGGGACCTGGACCAGCCCCGCAGGGGCGAAAGAGGGCTGCGACACAGCTTGGTGTCCGCGAAATCGTGAGGGTTAACCGAAGAAAAAAGCTCGTTGTATGAGTAACGAGCTTCTTGCCACGCTGACTCTAATTGTCGATGCGCTGTACGACGGAGAGAATCTTCCACTCTCCATCCGCCTTGGAAAGTGTCATGTAGTCCACCCAGTGGGGTGTGACAAGTTTGGCGGAAGCGATGTCTCCCGAGACGTCCAACACGCTGATCTCTTCGGTTTGCTCTGCTCGCGGAAGGTTCGTCGGACCCTCGAAACGTACGTCCTGTACCATCTGCAAACCTGTTTTTTCCCTCATCGGGATGTTTCCATGAATCACATGCTTTAGGTAGTGAGGATGCAGCGTTTGCTCCATCCGACGGCAATCGCCGGTGTAATAGGCCTCAATGTAGTCCCGGACCGTGGCACGCACGGCGGACAAATCGTCGCTGGCACTCTTGTTCTGTTGCGCGCTGGTGACAACCGGAAGAAGCAGGCATAGGCTGGCGCCTAGAAGGAAGGCTTTCATGGCGGATTGTCTCCGATCCCGAAGAGATCGGGCAACTGGCATTATGTCCTATCCCCGATGGCAGATAAAGAACACCAAGGTCCAATGTAGCTGGAAGCTGGTAAGAACAAGTCGCAGTCAAACCGTCGTGACCTCGCTGCGTGTAATTTGCCTGTCCTCATCCCGCCCACCCTTACGATCAGGCCAAGATTTTCATCAACCCGTTCCGGCTGGCCCATATGCCCTTCTAGCTACCCAATGACGTTTGTTTCCGGTTAGCATCTAAGGTTACGCCGCTCGCTCGGTTGAAGCTGCACGCGCTTCTCGTCTGAAGATCTCTGGCCCCGGGGGTATGCCTTGGGATACACATTTATCAACATCGAAGATCCCCATGCGACCAGGAAGAAGAGGTCTTATTGGAGATTGTGGCTGGCTGCTATTTTTGTGGTCCTCGTTCTGTGCTTGCTGCACTGGGGCGGATATCTGCTTGTAGCACCGGAATCCCTGCCCAATCACGTGGATGCAGCCGTTGTCCTCCAGGGTTCTGTGAGCAGCGAGAAAGCTCGGATAGCCGCAGCCATGGCGCTGTTGCAACGGAGCTCTGCCGGCCGAGTCGCGCTCAGCGTTCCAAAGGAATCTCTTTGGGGTGAACAGGTCGTGCCCGTTGCACGACAGTACCTCGAAAAAAACTATGGCGCCGAGTTGGCTGGCAAGGTGGATTTCTGCGAAACCGCGACCGACGTGGACTCCACCGAGCAAGAGGCCCAAGAACTCAGCCTATGCATCCAGGAGCATCGCTGGAAAACGATTGCTCTGGTGACCTCAAACTATCATAGTCGTCGCGCTGGGATGATTTGGAGAAAAACTCTGCCCAGGCGCGATCCCTCAATTCAGTTAGCAGTGGATGGCGTAGCCGGTCCCGAATATCAGCCGCGCGGCTGGTGGCGCCAGCGACTCTATGCAAGAATCTGGTTCACGGAGGCTTCGAAACTCTTGTGGGCTATTGTGTAGTACTGAAGGGGACCTAAGCGCTCCCCCCGAAGGCATGCGTCTGTGATTTCAGCGTCGCCAGCTTTCCAATCCAATACTCAGGGCTCGGGATCGGGAATGGTCGGCTGCAAGTTGACACCCATGGGGATCGTACTGTAGATCGCGTCAACGCCGGCTCGGTCGGTATTACCGGAATAAGAGGACTGCCGACGGCCTGCAGAAGGCGGGCTCCTATTTTGAGAAAGCGATTCAAGCGGATCCGAACAATGGCCTCGCCTACTCCGGGCCTGCGGATTACTACGCTTTTCTCAGTCTGCTGGGCGGTCCGGAGGTCATGCCGCCGCGCGATGCCATGGCCAAGGCTCAGGCAGCAGCTACGCGCTCCTTGGAACTCGATGATGCACTCTCCGAGGCCCACGCGTCCATGGGGCATGTGCTTCACAACTACTATTGGGACGGGGAAGGAGCGGAGCTGGAATTTAAGCGTGCTATCGAGCTGAATCCCAGCTACTCCATCGTCCATCACTGGTACGCTCATCTGTTTATGCAACAAGGGCGCGTTCAGGAGAGTCTGGCGGAGTCGCAGCGCCCTGGAACTCGATTCCCTATCTCTTTTTATTAACAACGGTCTTGCTCGCATGTACTACCTCTCGCGGCGATTCGATGATTCGATTAAGCAGTGCCGGAGAGGTCTGGAAATCGATTCAGCCTATGTCCTGGCGCGCATACAACTAGCCCTCGCCCTGGAGCAGAAAGGAATGGCCAACGAAGCGATTTCCGAACTCGAACGCGCTCGCGATCAGGCCGGGGCCTATGCAGTCACGGACAGCAACGCGAACACGCTTTCACACTCTTCGCCTCAGAAGAGGATCGATTTACCGATGGTTCACGCCCTGCTCGGTCATGCTTACGCCAAGGCGGGCCGGATCTCCGGTGCGCAGAAAGAAATGACAATCCTGAAGACCGCGTCCCGGACCCGCTATATTGCCCCCTCGTGGGTGGCAGTCCTCTATATTGCCATCGGAGACAAGGACGAAGCTTTTTCGTGGCTTCAAAAAAGTTATCAGATCGATCCAAGCACATGCTGTACCTCAAGAAGGAGCCGTTGGTAGACCCGCTGCGGTAGGATCCCAGGTTTGATTCTCTTGTGAATCGCGTTCTTGTCAGCGGGTCGATTGCGCATTGATCGCCGGGAATTACAAATGGCGACAAGGAGAGCCTGGGCCTAATCGGTCGACATGTTGTGGCCTGCCACGAGCCTATTCCGAATACACAAGACCCACGGGAAAATTTGCCAACAGGGATGACAGCGCCAATGCCGGTCCATCGCCGTTCTGCGCTGTGACAATTCCTTCCCCGCTAAAGACGTTTCGATAACTCGCTTTCCGAATCTCCGGCGGAAGCTCAATCCGAGTGTCACCCCAAACTTCCTCGCCAGTAGGACGATCTTTTCGGTCCGCGAGAAGCATTGCGCACAGGCGCGGCACGGCAACAATGGCGACGGATCCTTCTCTCTCGCGCGCAAATGCACACACATGTTCGGCCTTCTGTCCCTTTACGGCCAACGGAGTGTATGCCCCTTCCTTAAACAGCTCTGCGTGTTGCTTGCGAAAACAGGATGCCTTCCACGTCGTGTAAAGCTTGATCCTGCCGTCTTGCATGTGATCGAGCAGCGCACTCGCGAACGCAGGCAAATTGTCATCTGCGGACTGCGCCGAGCTCCGCAACTCCTGAAATGCCTTCTGGCGGCGTCCATAATCCACCGGACGCCGGTTGTCGGGATCGACCAGGCTGTAGTTCCAGAACTCATTGCCCTGGTAAATGTCGGGCACGCCGGGCGACATCAGTTTCAAGAGAATCTGCGACAGGCTGTTGAACATGCCCACCCGCGAATACCGCTCATGAAACTCGGTAAAGTTATCGACAAAGCGGTTCTTCCGGCCCCGGTCCAAAATGGCTCGCACAAACTGTGACAACGCAGCCTCGTACTCATTGTTCGGGTTAGCCCAACTCGTGTGCTCTTTCGCCTCGCGCACCGCCTTCAACATGTATCGCTCAATGCGTTCCGTAAACTCCTTCCATCCTTCGCTAGTCGATGGCTCAGCGGGCCAAGCTCCTACCAACGTCTGATAAAGCAGATATTCGTCATTGCGATGAGGCGCGGGCTTGCCGTCAACCCATCGTTTTTTGCTTCGATTCGCATCTCGCCAACGCCGCAAACTAAGTCGCCATACCGCTGGAATCTCTGACAGCACATTGATACGCGCACGCACGTCCTCGGACCGCTTCGTGTCGTGAGTAGAAGTCGTCAGCATAGAATGTGGCCAGCACTGCAGGCGTTTCTGATTGGCCCGGTGAAACTCTTCGACGCTCACCCCGAACCGCCCCGGATTGCCGCCCACCTCGTTCAATGAAATAAGGCGGTTGTACCGATAGAAGGCGGTATCTTCCAGGCCTTTGGCCATCACCGCGCTGGTCACCTGCTGGAACTTCATGGCGAAGCGCACGATGGCCCGCCGATACCACTGCGGCTCCTCGCCATTCACATCCACCAGTAGTACACGGCGGATGAAGTCAAAAACAGAAAGGTCCGCCGCATTGCTTTTCTTCCGTCCTGCGGCAACTCCCTGTTCGATGTACCGCCGATCCTCGGGGGAAACCTCCTTGTCGTTCACGTAGGTGCGATAAACCGGAAAACAGGCAATGATTTCCGCCAGCGCACTCCGCAGACTGTTCAGCGTGAAATCGCAGGTGCGGCGGTTGGAGAGCGCGATCCGGCTCAGCAGGTTGGCCAGCACGTTTAGTTCACTGGCTAGGGCAACTTTCAAAATCAACTTCTTACAGTCGTAGACCAATTCCTCGTAGTTAAGTGTCTCGCCGACGAAGGACCGATAAATCCGCTCCAGGCGAGTTGCTGCCGTCGGGTCGACGAAAAGCCCATTCACCAGGTTCGCAAACTCATAGCCCGTGGTGCCATGAACCGGCCATTCTTTACGCAATCGCTCATCGCCAATGAGAATCTTTTCAACAATCACGTAACCCGGCTTGTCTTCCTGGTTCGCTGGCGAGTTGGCACTCCCCATCCCGCGCTGCAGGTCACGAAAATACTTGGCCGGATCATAAAGTCCATCGGGATGGTCAATGCGCAGCCCGTTCACCTTGCCCTGTGCAACCAACTCCACGATGAACTGATGCGTCACCTGAGAGACCTTATCGTTCTCCATCCGCAACGCAGCCAGATCGTTGATGTCGAAAAACCGGCGATAGTTAATGTCGTCGGCAGCCACTCGCCACTGCGCCAGCCGATACACCTGCGTCTTGATTAGTTCGTGCAGCGCATCGAAACTCCTGGAATCACCCACGGTTCCATTCAAACTGGCAACATTGTCGAGCAGGAACTTCATGATCTCGGGCGCTCGCGCGCACAACGATGCCAGCCGCTTCTTCTGGACCTCCTTTTCGCGATTTCGCTCTGCGATTTTTTCTGGAGTCATCTCATGCCGCGTGGGCAGATGGCCAAATGCCGTCTTAATGCTTTGCAGCTCAAGAACGTCCTCGTCGACCGCCCCTAGTTTTTGTTCCAACAGTTCGATCCGGAACCCTAGTATGCGGGGATACTCTCGCGGATTAATCGGGAACCGGTGCTCGTAATAAAAAATACTGAATTCCCCCCGCTCCGCATCGAACACCAGCCTGAGATCGCCACGCTCCAGCACGCCGCCGTATTGATCATCCAGAATTGGGATCAGGACTTTGCCCTGCAACTCGTCCTTGATCGGATCCCAATCGATATCGAAAAACTGCTCATAAGTGGACGCCTCGCCATTTTCCAAAACGTCCAGCCACCATGCGTTGTCGCTGCCCATCACGCCCATGTGGTTAGGCACGATGTCGAGGATTTGTCCCATGCCATGGCGATGAAGTTCAGCCACAAAACCTTCGTAGTCCTCGGGGCCGCCAATTTCGGGGTTTAAGGAATGGTGATCGATGATGTCGTAGCCATGCATGCTTCCCGGCCGGGCTCGCAGATAGGGCGACGCATAGCAATGCGTAATGCCCAAAGAAGCCAGATACGGAACCAGCTTGGCTGCGTCGCGAAGAGTAAATTCCCGGTTGAACTGCAGGCGGTAGGTCGAGAGCGGAAATTGATCTGTCATCGCTGGAACCAGGCCGCGGACCAAGCTGGCACCCAACCGCTCTCCAGCGCCGGAGTCACACTCTCGTCGCTGGCGAATACCAGTTTTCCGATCGGACGCGGTGCCTCCGGAAGCTCTTCATTCCCCAGATTCGCGATCAGGGTTAACCCCGACCGGCTATTCACAAGCCAGTTCACAAGCAGCCCTCGTTGGCCCCAGGGCTCGAACGTCGTCTGTCCGGCAAGAATTTCAGCTGCGAGGGGAACAATCTCCCGCTTCCGAGTCTCCAGCAGTTTCCGATAAAACCCCATCCAGCTGCGATGCTGTGGCTCAGTGGCCGAACTCCAATCCAGTTTGGCCGCTTGAAACGTGCTCTCCGCATTCGGATCGGGAATCTGGGAGCGCGCGGCCGGATCCCTGAACCGTGCAAACCGCGAGAACTCGTTCCTGCGCCCTTCCGTCACAGCCTTGGCCAGATCCGGTCCAAAATCACAAAAGAACGGAAAGGGTGTCTCCGCGCCAAATTCCTCGCCCATAAACAGCAAGGGCGGCGAAGGCGAGAGCAGCACGATCGTCATCGCAGCCTTCACGGCCCGAGAATCGGCTACTCTCAAGATTCTCTCCCCAAAGCCGCGGTTGCCTATTTGATCATGGTTTTGCAGGAATGAAACAAATGCAGTCGGGGGCAAGCCCCGGCTCGCCTCACCCCGGCGAGCGCCTTGGCGAAAGGAGGAAACCTGTCCCTGGTAGTCGAACCCCTCCGCCAGACACCGTCCCAGTCGCTGCACCGGGCAATCGGCATGATCCGCGTAATATCCGTCCTTCTCTCCTGTGAGGGCTACATGCAGCGCATGATGGATGTCATCATTCCACTGCGCGTTGTAGAGCTCGGCCTTGCCCGCGGGATTGGGCCTCAAATATCGTGCCGTATTGTTGTCATTTTCCAGCACCAGGTGCACGTGCCGCTGCGGTTCGATCACCGTGCGCACCCGGCTCGCCAGTTCGGTCAGGATGTCCGGTGTTGAATCATCAACCATGGCATGGACAGCATCCAGCCGCAGCCCATCAAAGTGGTACTCCGTAAGCCAGTAAAGTGCGTTGTGGACAAAGAAATCGCGCACCACGCTGCTGTCTGGACCGTCGAAGTTGATCGCCTCGCCCCACGGCGTTTGGTGCCGGTCGGTAAAGAATTGCGGCGCGTAAGTACGCAGATAATTCCCTTCTGGGCCAAAGTGGTTGTAGACCACGTCCAGAAAAACCATCAGCCCTTTGCGGTGAGCCGCCTGAATCAGCCTCTTCAAGTCATCCGGCCGGCCATATTGGCTATCAGGAGCAAAGAGCAGAACACCGTCGTAACCCCAGTTCCATTTACCCGGAAAGTCAGCGACAGGCATCAGTTCCACCGCAGTGAAGCCGAGTTCCGCAAGGTAGTCGAGACGATTCTCCACCGCTGCAAATGTCCCTTCCGGAGTAAAGGTCCCCACGTGAACCTCATAAATGATCGCCTCTTCCCAGGACCGCCCGCCCCACTCCTGATCCTCCCACTCGAAACTGGCTGCATCGACCACCTCGCTCGGGCCCTGTACATCCTGTGGCTGAAGTCGGGAAGCTGGATCAGGAACTTCTGGTCCGCCGTCGATCTGGAATTTGTAGCGCATTCCGGCACCGGCCTGATCGGTAACCAACTCAAACCAGCCGGCTACCCGCTGCATCGGCAAAGAGCCTCCACGCTTCGCCTCACCCAGGCAGAGGCCCACTTCTCTCGCTTTTGGTGCCCAGAGCCGAAATCGCACTCTGCCGTCCGCAAGACACTCTGCCCCGAACGGCATTGTGTGCAACCGCCTCATAAGCCATTTCTCCTCTCGTTTGCTTGGTGCTCAATCAGCAAGGCCAGCGAGCGCCCCTTCAGCGGATAGACTTGACTGGCGCTGTGCACCGAGCGCTGGCTCTGATCACTCCGCGTGGTATCCACAATCGATCGCCAATTAGCGCCCTGCGCCGCGCTGGGGAGAGTGAACGGGATCTCTTCGCTGTGGGCATTCATGAGCAGCAGGAAGTTGTCGTCGGTGATCTTCTCGCCCCGTTCGCCATACTCCAACAGTCCTTGTCCTGCCAGGAACATGCCCAGACAGCGCGCGGATGATTGCTTCCATTCCTCATCAGTCATCTCGTGGCCATCGGGCGTCAACCAGAGAATGTCTTTTACGCCCGCGCCTTTTATGGGACGGCCCTGGAAAAAATTCCTCCGCCGGAACACCGGATGCTGCTTCCGCAACCGCACCATGCGCTGCGCAAACGCTAGCAGATCGCGATCTGCCGCCTCCCAGTTCAACCAGCTGATCTCGTTGTCCTGGCAATAGGCATTGTTGTTTCCCTGCTGGGTATGCCCGATTTCATCGCCGGCCAGCAGCATGGGAACGCCCTGGGAGAACATCAGGCTGGCAATAAAATTTCGAGATTGCTGTATGCGACACGTATTCACGGCCGGATCGTCCGTCGGGCCCTCCACTCCGCAATTCCAACTCCGGTTGTTGTCGCTGCCGTCACGGTTTTCTTCTCCGTTCCCCTCGTTATGCTTCTGGTTGTAGCTGACCAGATCGCACAGCGTGAAGCCGTCATGGGCGGTCACAAAATTGATGCTCGCATAAGGCCTGCGCCCGCTGCGCTCATAAAGATCGCTTGATCCCGTCATGCGATAGGCGAGCTCGCCGATCAGGCCACCGTCGCCTTTCCAGTAAGAACGCACAGCATCGCGATAGCGGTCATTCCACTCGGCCCACCCTACGGGAAATTTGCCAACCTGGTAGCCGCCTTCCCCTAAGTCCCAGGGCTCCGCAATCAGCTTCGTCTGCGAGAGCACCGGGTCCTGCTGAATGATGTCGAGAAAGGCGCCCAGACGATCGACTTCGTGCAGTTCCCGGGCCAGGGTGGCTGCCAGGTCAAAGCGCAAGCCGTCTACGTGCATCTCCTGGACCCAATACCGCAGGCTGTCCATGATGAGCTGTAACACGCGTGGATGCTGCATGTTCAGGCTGTTGCCCGTGCCGGTGTAATCCATGTAATAGCGCGGATTGTCGGAGAGCAGGCGGTAGTAGGCGGGGTTATCAATACCGCGAAAGGAAAGTGTTGGGCCCATGTGGTTGCCTTCGGCGGTGTGGTTGTAAACCACATCGAGGACGACCTCGATTCCCGCCGAATGCATCGTTTTCACCATGGTCTTGAACTCGCTGATCGGATCCAGCACCCCGTACCGGCGTTCCGGGGCAAAATAGCCAATCGAGTTATAGCCCCAGTAGTTACGCAGCCCTTTGTCGAGCAGGTGACGATCGTCGATGAAATAGTGCACCGGCATCAATTCCACGGCCGTCACTCCCAGTCGCTTGAGATGCTCGATCACGGGCGCCGTAGCCAAACCTGCATACGTGCCACGCAGATTGGCCGGCACATCCGGATGCCGCATGGTGAAGCCTTTCACGTGCACTTCGTAAATGACGCTCTCATGCCAGGGAATTTTCGGCGCCCGATCGGCGCCCCAGGTAAAAGCCGGGTCAATGACCTTGCACTTCGGCATCCCGACCCCACTGTCGCGCCGGTCAAAGGAAAGATCCTCATGCCTGCTCCCGACCCGATATCCAAAATGCGCGTCGCTCCACCGCAGCTCCCCTTCAATCTGCCTGGCGTAAGGATCCAGGAGCAGCTTGTGATGGTTGAATCGCATACCCCGCGCGGGATCGTAGGGCCCATAAACCCGGTAACCATAAAGCAGACCGGGACGGGCTTCCGGCAGGTAACCGTGCCAGACCTGGTCTGTCTGCTCGGGGAGCGGGATACGAAAGAACTCGTGCCGCCCTCGGGGATCGAATACGCACAACTCCACCTTTTCAGCGTGCTCGGAAAAAAGTGAGAAGTTCACCCCCTCGCCATCCCAGGTTGCTCCCAGGGGATAAGGCCGTCCGGGCCATACGACGGGTTTGGTGTTTACAAACAGTTCGTCTTCCTCGATTACGGCTGATTTCGCACGGGCGGGCTGGATTCTTACGGGCTCACGGTGTGGGTTTGCGGAGTCGTGCGTTGGGCGAAGAGCTCCAGAGCGAAGTTCACCCGTGAGCCGCTGATTTCGGATTCTCTATCGAAGTGGCCAAGCAAGCTCTTGACTGTAGGGATGGCCAGTGCGAGGTTCCATAAGGTACTTACTGTACGCTAAGCCTCGGAACCAATGTAGCCCCCTTGCTTGACTTCTCAACACGCGGGGCGGGGTCTCCATCGGTGCTTTCTGCATAAGATTCGCGACTCAAGTTCCAAAACCGGCTCTCTGCCCCATTTCCTCGGGTGATTTCGGCAAACTTTCGTAATTACGTACAGACTCTAAAGGATTGCCTACATACTCGTTCAGAGTTAAAAGGAGACCAGAACATGGAGGATGGCCTTTCCTCCGAAACCAGGCGGTGAAAGCATGCGAGTCCCCGTGAAAATTTTGTACCCCGTGGTGGCCCTCCTCGCCCTCGTTTTTGTTATAACCTGCACGAGTTTTGCGCAACTCAGCACCGACGATGTCCATGTCGTCCCGCGCTCGCTGGCCGACAATCCGGAAAAACCCGCAACTTCCATCGATCCAGCGCTCCAGACCCACACCGCTCCTATTAAGAAGGACGTGGACCTGGTGCTCGTTCCCGTCACCATTACCGACCAGATGGATCGCCTCATTACCGGTCTGGACAAAGACAACTTCCAGCTTTTCGAGGGTAAGCAGCGGCAGGAAATCAGGCATTTCTCGACCGAGGACGCTCCGGTCTCGCTGGGCATCATCTTCGACATGAGCGGGAGCATGATTTCAAAAATCGAGCGCGCTCGCGAAGCGGTGGTTGAATTCTGTAAATCCGCCAACCCGCAGGACGAGTTCTTCATGATTACCTTCTCCGACGCGCCTCGTCTCCTAACCGGCTTCACTCGTAACGTGGATGAGATCCAGAACAAGCTGGTCTTCACCGCTCCCAAGGGCCGCACGGCTTTGCTCGACGCGGTTTACCTGGGCATGCACAAAATGAAAGAGGCCAAGAACCAGAAAAAGGCTCTACTTATCATCTCCGATGGCGGTGACAATCACAGCCGTTACACGGAAAGCGAGATCAAATCTCAGGTCAAGGAAGCTGACGTCATGATTTACTCGATCGGCATTTATGACCATTCCTTCCCTACGATCGAGGAGAAGCTCGGTCCCGAACTCCTGAGCGAGATGTCGGAGGTCACCGGCGGCCGCAGCTTTACTATTGATAACCCAAACGACCTGCCCGATGTGGCCAGCAAAATCGGCATGCAGCTTAGAAACCAGTACGTCCTTGGCTATCGCCCCAGTCAAGTTCAGCACGATGGCAAGTGGCACAAGATCAAAGTGAAGCTGCATATTCCTAAGGGCCTGCCGCCCCTTCAGGTCTACGCCCGAACCGGCTACTACGCCGCCGCACAATAACCAATGTCGTCATTCTGAGCGGACGCAAGTCCGCCAGGAATCTGGCGTGCACCACCGAATATCCGCGGCTTATCGACCACTACCGCGAAATCGTCCTGAGTTCCCGGAACAGCATTCTCTCTTCTACTTACATCCAAGAACCCTGAATAAACCTTGTGTCCCCGTGTTACTGGGGGCCGCCGACCGGAGCTGGAAAAGCCATGGAGCAGAGCAACTCGCCTTTACGAGTACGTCCGTCGCTGCATTGCTGGTGTTCTAGGACGAGTCTTATACTTACCTACGCACGAAACAACCTTTACCTGCTGATGTACCTGCTCCGGTGAAGCGCAGAGGAAAAATGAAAATGAAAGACCTGTCGAGTACGGCTCTCTGCACCCTTGCGATTGCCCTGACCATGTCCTTACCCAGTGCGGTCGGCCAATCTAACTCCTCCACCCAACAACCTGCAGCCCAGAGCACCAGCCAGAGCAGCACCCTAAGTCAAAGGAGCCTGGAACGGATCACCAAAGAAGTCCGTCACCAGTTGGTGCTGCTTCCCTTTTACAGTGTTTTCGACAACCTCGGTTACAAGGTTTCCCCTGGTGGGACCGTGACCTTGATCGGCCAGGTGGTCAATCCGACGTTGAAGTCCGACGCCGAGAATGCCGTTAAAAACATCGAAGGCGTGGAGAGAGTAGTCAACCAGATCCAGGTTCTCCCCGTCTCCCCGAATGACGATCGCATTCGGCGCGCCGTATACCGGGCCATCTACGGCAATGAAGTGCTCAGCCAATATGAGCTGCGCGCCGTGCCTCCTATCCACATCATCGTGAATAATGGGCATGTGACGCTGGAAGGCGTCGTCTCTCGCCAGATGGATAAGCAAATAGCCGAGATGCAGGCCAAGAGCGTCCCCGGCGTGTTCTCGGTGACGAACAATTTGAGGCTGGAGAATCCATAGCAGCCTTGGCGGGTTCTGGACAGGAACAATCTCCGGCTCTCACGCCCCTTCCGGAGGCCGGCCAGTACCTATAAACCACAAGGTCTTGTCATTCAAGCGGAGCGGGGAATCTGCTTTTCTTAGTTCGGACCGCGTCAGGGTATCTTCTCAGAAGGCCAGGCGGGAGTATACTGCACGCAAAGGAATGAGCTTCAAGCCCTGCAGTTGATCGAATTTGAGTGTAAGGTTAGGCGAGCATCGCCCGCAAAGCCAATAATGCCAGATGTGCCGGGACTTCCTCTTAGGGCTGACTTCATCCTCCGACGCGGCAGGATTAGCGCCCGGCTTCTCCAGCGACTTCACTTCAAATTGATACAGCCTACCGTCCCGGAGATACCGGAGGGGGGTCGCACACGCCGGGTTGGCGCAATTGGACACCATCGGGGGGCCTCAACGAAAAGTTAGTTTGCTCTCAACGCCTTGAGCTTCTTATCTCATAAACCGGTCTCGAACTGAATACGGACAATCCTGTATAAGCATAGCTGACTATTCTAGAAGTCTAGAAGAGCAGAACTGGCCCGTCTGATCGAACGTATATTCCCGATCTTCTCGCCTCAAGAGACCCGCCAGGAACAGCCAATTTTCAGGCATGGAGAGTTCCCTCGGCGGAGAGAAGCAAGAATCAAGAATAAGGAATAGGTACGCGGTATTTTCTCCGGGAGCGTCGGGAGGGATTTTCTACATGATTTTCCCTATGAGTCTACGGTATTACCTTGATTGTTAGCCACGGCGCTAAACCTGTATAAAGTACTCACTGCGCATAAACCGACGCGAAGCGAGGCAGACGCTGGGTAATCCAAACATCTAGCGTCTGCCATTCCTATTTCAGGGCCTTATTTCCCCAACCTGCCTTCCGCCGCCCTGTGACCCGCGTCACAACGACTGGTGACGCCGCCTACAGCCGGGAACCCCGCCCTCGGTCAAAATCTACTTAGCAAATTGGGCCTCCTGCTTCTTATCGGCAAACCGGAGGACAGTATGGCGAACGACCGCATTACTGCTATTAGTAGGCAATTAGACTTTCTTATCCAGCGGCAGCTCGATAGCCTCGAAGAGGAGACGTTTCCGCGCCTCACCAAACCGGAGTTGCGCGATTACGAATTCCGCTTCGTGAGAATCAAAGCGCTTTGCCAGGACTTGGAACGCGAAGAAGGACTCCAGAAGGTACACGCCGCCGGTGCGTAGTTTGCCGCGATCGCGAAGTCTGGCCAGCAAAACCCCCCTTACGCAAGCCGCGACGCGGCACACAGAATAAAGCCCACGGCGTAAGCCGTGGGCTTCAGGCGCAAACGGGATCAACCCCAAAGGGTTGAAAGAACTGCTACGACACCTTGGCAAAAATGATAACCAGGGTGTACAAAGCCAGGGATTCAATCAGTGCCAGGCCCAGAATCAGCGCCAGCTGAATTCCCGGCCGGGCTGATGGATTGCGGGCCAGGCCTTCCGCGGCCGCCGCCGTCGCCCGCGCCTGTGCCAGTCCGCACACGGCGGATGCGATGGCCATGGCAAAGCCGGAAGTGATAGCGACCCAATCGCCGTGTGATGATCC
>DATEPX010000009.1:0-5142 GCA_035272945.1 Terriglobales bacterium | reverse complement strand
CAAGGCCTTGTTGATGATGCGTTCCAATTCCGCTGGCAGGTCAGGATTCAGGCGCACCGCCGCCGTGGGCGTCCCATCCAGAATGGCTTTGAAGACTAGGCCTGAACTCTGCCCCCGAAACGGCCGTGCGCCCGTCGCCATTTCATAGAGCACTGCGCCGTACGAGAACAAATCCGTTCGTGAGTCCAATTCCTTGGCACGGACCTGCTCAGGAGACATATACGCTACAAGGCATCTCACAAATACCTCAGCAGGATTACACAGCAGCCAAGATAAAGCATCCCAAGAAAGTTCTCAGCATATCGTTCATAACGGACAACCAGCCTGCGGAAGTTTTGTAGCCAAGCAAACAGCCTCTCAATCCTCCAACGTCGGCGATACCGTCGCAAGCGCCGCAGATCTTGTGTTTTGTTCTTTCGGTTAATACGGTGTGGAGCAATTAATTCAATCCCGTAACGACTAAGTTCTGTGTCTAGTTTGTCGGAATCATAAGCGTTGTCGCCGATCAGATTCTGAGGAGCTTCTGGGATCACCATCTGAATCAAGGTGGGAACGACTAAGTTCACTTCGTGAGGAGTGGCACTTTCAATGCATATGGCAACGGGAAGACCGTGGCGGTCTGCGATCGCCATGATTTTGGTTCCCTTGCCGCGTTTTGTTTTCCCGACTCTCGTTCCCCTTTTTTAGCCGGTGCAAAGGTACCATCGATGAAGGCTTCCTCCACATCCAGAGCACCGCGGATTTTGAGATCTAGGGCAAGAGCTTCCAGAACTCCTTTCATCACTCCAGATCGGACCCATTGCTGAAATCGTCTGTGGCAAGTCTGATACGACGGATAACGCTCTGGAACATCCGACCAGGGCGCGCCTGTGCGCAACACCCACAGAATACCGTTCAAGACGGCACGTCGATCCTTCCATGGTCGTCCTCGCCTATCTCTGCGACGTATCGGTTCAGGAATAAGTTCGTCTAGGATTCTCCATTGCGCGTCGGTCAGGTCTCGCGTATTTGCAAGAGGCATCGGCCCGCTCCAAGTCGCTGCCCTTCTCAGATCAATTGTTGCTCTGCAACGCCAAGCAAAAGTCGGATGAGAAAAATATCGAATCGGAGCAGCCTGACTTATATGTTCCGCGCCGACCGAGGGATTTATGCGGCGAATAAGGTAATCGCGTTAACGCACGGCAGGCAGATGTCTGTCTTAAGCCAGGCATCCTACGTCTGCGGTTGTACCACTCGCTGCCCAGGCTACGGAGAGCACTGTTTGGTTCCGGACAAAAACACAGTCTGTGGGCTGGCACCGCCATTGTCGCTGATGGAGATTTCACCGTTGCCAGAAACACGTTGCCAACCGACCGTGAGGCCACACGACTGTCCCGCTCCTAGATTTGCTGGGCAGGCGTTCCCTAGAGAAAAAGGTCCCGAGATCATGACATCGGTGATGTTGAGGGCCGCGCGCCCGACATTGGTCAGCGTCGTCGTCTTCGATCCAGAACAGTAACAATGACATCCCAGGATCAAGTGGCACGCAAAGTAGCACCCAAACGAGAGGCTGGTTGGGGCAAGCTCCACCACGGTACCCATGCCGGTGACGGAGACGGTTTGCGGACTACCGGGCGCGTCATCCGTCACCGACAATATCCCCGTTCGTGCTCCGCCTTGCGACGGCTTGAACGCCACGTAGATCGTGCAGCTAGATCCGGCGCCGAGGCTTGAACCGCAGGTGTGGCTTTGGATGAAATCACCGTTTGTGCTGATGCTCGTGATGCTCAGTGTCAGCGTGCCATAGTTGACCAGCAGAACAGGCTGCACCGGGCTAATCGTGCCCACAAGCTGGGTAGTCCCGAACATCAAGCTGGCAGGTAGAAAAGCGTTGACACCTGAAACCAACGGGGGCTGCAGAAGTGTGGCGACGGTCGAGCCATCGGCGACGGCCACGTCGAGCCTACCATGGCCAATGAAATCTCCCACTGCTAACGAGGAGGGATTTGGCGATCCGGCGCCGACGAATTCCAGAGCAGGTTGGAAGGTTCCGTTGCCGTTGCCCAAAAGCAACTTCATGCTGGCCGGGTTGCCGTAGCCGCCACTATTCGCCACGGCCAGGTCCAACTTCCCGTCGCCATTGAAGTCTCCTATGGCCACGGAGTCGGGATTTGATCCTAGACCGTAGTTCACGACCGGCTGGAATGTCCCGTCTCCGTTGCCCAACAGTACGCCCATGCTGCCGGCACCACCGCTGTTGTTTACTAGGTTCGCCACCACCAGGTCGAGCTTGCCGTCCCTGTTGAAGTCTCCCACCGCCACCGAGGTAGGTGCCCCATTCGTCCCATAGCTCCTGGGAGCCTGAAAAGTTCCGTTGCCGTTGCCCAAAAGAATGGTTACGTTGCCGGTACTAAAGTTCGCCTCGACCAGGTCGAGCTTGCCGTCGCGGTTGAAGTCTCCTACCGCCAATGAGAGCGATCCAAACCCGCCGCTGTAGTTCACGGCGGGGTTGAACGTGCCATCGCCTCTACCGAGGAGCACGCTCACGCTGGCGACGCCATTGCTGGCGCCACTGTTGGCCACCGCCAAGTCCACTTTGCCGTCGCGATTGAAGTCCCCCACGGCTACCGACGAGGGACTATTTCCTGTTGCGTAGGTCACGGGTGCTCGAAAGGCACCATCCCCATTGCCCAAAAGAATGCTGACACCCGCGTTCGTCACCGCCAAGTCTAGCTTGCCGTCGCCGTTGAAATCACCCACAGCCACTGACTGGGGTCCTGGCGCACCAAAGTTCACCGGGGCCTTAAAGGTCCCGTCGCCGTTGCCAAGTAGCACGCTGACGTTCTTACTGCCAGCGTTCGCAACGGCCAGGTCCAGCTTGCCGTCGCCGTTAAAATCTCCCACTGCCGCCGACGTAGGATTTGACCCGGCATGGACGCTTGACGCACTCAGTGCGACCGAGGAAGTCGGTCTAGTAATTTCAAAGAAAACTAAATTCGAAGTACCGCCACCCGGGCTAGGATTGGCCACCTTCACCCATGCTGTTCCTGCCTTGGCGATGTCTGTGGAGAAAATGGTCGCCTTTAATTGTGACCTACCCACGACGGTAGTAGCCCGGGTGCTGCCATTCCACTTCACTACCTAACCCGAGACGAAACCAGTGCCATTTACGGTTAACGAGAATCCTGCCCCCCCTGGCCTCGTGGCGTCAGGTACCAGCGGCTGATTGATCAAGGGTACAGGATTTTCGGTGCTCGTTATCGCCATCTCGCCTTCCTGTTCCTGTGCCGCCAGGTGGCTCGGGAGCGCCAGCGCAAATATCAATGTGACGTCAGAAATAGCAACCATTAGCTTTCTTTTCATGTTCTCCCCTTTCCAAGTCGCTGGCCCCATCGGCTACGCTACCGGCGGAAGGTCGCGAAAGACGAGGTCATAAGCTTCCGGCGAAGATGCTGTGCGGGGCACATTACTGAGACTTTCTCAGTGAAGCCTCCGTTGATGACGTCGCGATATCGATAATGTAGGTCGCACTCAGCTGAGCCGGTGGTGATGCCGCATCGCTGACCGTGATCGTGAAGCTGTAGCTGCCCGCGGTTGTTGGGGTACCGGTGATTTGCCCGCTGCTTGGATCGACATCGAGTCCGGCAGGCAGACCTGAGCCACTCCAGGTGTACGGCGGCACGCCGCCAACGGCTGTGAACGTGAAGCCGAGAAAGATCTGCTTGGTGAGCAAACAGGGCGTCGGCGAAATTCCTCTGCAGGGCGGAAGGGACGCACAGGATGCGTAGGAGGGACACTGAGTGCAAACCAAATGCCACCCCAGAACCGGACTCCAGACACAGCTCAAGTATTCGGTTGTCATCGGGCCATAGTCCACTCCAACTGTTCCGTTCGGCGGAGTGCCCGAAGTAATCGCGAACGTCGGTGGGCCGGCGATGGCAATCGAATAATTGGTGCTTACCTGGGCGGCCGGGGACGAGGCATCCGTAACTGTAACGATAACGTCGTAGGTTCCGCCCACTTGGGGCGTGCCGGAGATCAAGCCCGAAGGCGATAAGTGTAAGTCTGGCTCTGGCAAGGATGAACCCAATGCGGGCACCCACTTCCATTGATAAGGCGCCGCTCCGCCCGATGCGGTAAGCAGAAATCCACTTCCTGCGTAAGCTGCGCCTGCCGTTCCAGAAGGCGGAGTGCTGGAGGTGATCGCCAGTGATGCCGGAGGCGAGGGCGGTGTAGCCGTGGTGCTGCTGACGATCTCTCCACCACAACCTTGGAGGAGGGATAAACCAAACAGCCATAAAGAAACCAGCAGGTACTTCATGTGATATCTCCCCGGGCGTCCTCGCCCAACGATCCTTCTACTTACACATGCGGAAAGCAGAATGGGAATCGATCACAGCGCTGAGCTAGTTAACAAGGCAAGGAGACTTTCCTGGGTGCGGAGCATCTGGGATCTCGCTTACCGCACAAGTACGCTGTCGCATTGCGACTCGGATTCTCATCGGAGAGATCCGCTTCTGGGGTGTCGGACCGTGGCGCTTTGCGCTACTTTGCCACGTATTCCCCGGTGATATCATCGTTGCCCAGTCGAGTTGTTGATTTTCGTGACCAGCATTTGTGAGTTATTAGCGACACCAGCCTTCGGGGTGAGGATATGCGGCATAGGACCCAGCCCCCGACGGAGCATCTGGCGAATCGAATTGCCGGGATTGGTGAATTGACGCCCGTACGTAACTGGCGCCCGAATGGCTTGAGTCCCCGCGGTAGCACCTGAGATTTCTTCCTGACAGTCCGACGGGCCGTTCGCACCGCAAGGCATTAGAAGGAAGTCATGCGCGTTCCCCTCAGCGTCCAATCCGGTGCCGGCAATCTCGCCGCGATCGTTGATGTCTCGCGCCCATTGAAGATGAAGAGAGGCCCCGGGCGAAATGAGCGTATTCAGGTCGAAGATCGAGCCATCCTCCCAAAGAAATGCGCGGGTGTTGCTGTCAAAGGCACAGCCAGGAAGGGACGCGCCGACAATCTGAGCTTTCGAATTTATTGCCGACGAAAAGCTGCACGGGTCCTGATCTACCGTTCCAAGATCAGTGATCTCGCCCAAACGCTTCCAAAGCGTTGCATGGTAAAAGAGCTCCCCAGCGAGCGTTCCAACCCCTGCGACTT
>DATEPX010000008.1:0-21388 GCA_035272945.1 Terriglobales bacterium | reverse complement strand
ACTCTGGGGCAGCCGAGTGACGACGGTATGCCCGCAACAGGGGCATTACGCGGTCGATCCAAAGATTCTTGCCAGCTATCCTGCGGCGGATATCACCGTTAGCCGCATTGGGGAGCTCGTCGATTATGACTTGCCCGCCTTGCTGGAAGCGGCTAATGACACGGGTGGCCGGGCGGCGCTCGCCTGAGTGGGTACACGACAATGACTTCGAATCAGGGGCGAGGGATTGCGGAAGCGAGGGCGGCGGCTGTAACTGAGCCGTCGTTGCACGAGCTCTCCACGAAGCGCCCCCCCCTCTCAAAAGAAAAATCCCGCCTGAGTGAGGTGCACGAAGGCCCGGTAGCGCCCTGGCGCAAGTGGGGCCCCTATGTCAGCGATCGTTCCTGGGGTGGCGTCCGGGAGGATTACAGCCCGTGGGGCACGGCGTGGGATTTCCTCACTCACGACATGGCCCGCAGTAAGGCTTACCGTTGGGGTGAGGACGGCATCGCTGGCATTTCTGATCGTTACCAGTTGCTGGTGTTTGCTTTTGCTTTTTGGAATGGCCGTGATCCCATCCTGAAAGAACGCATGTTCGGGTTGTCCTCGCCCGAGGGAAATCACGGCGAAGATGTGAAGGAGTACTGGTTTTATCTCGACAACACTCCCACCCACAGCTACATGCGCATGCTGTATAAGTATCCGCAAGAGGAATTCCCGTATAGCCGCTTGGTGGCGGAAAACGCGAACCGCCCGGGACCGGAATTCGAACTTCTGCAAACCGGCGTGTTCGATCAGGATCATTACTTCGATGTTTTTATAGAGTATGCGAAGGCCGATCCGGAAGACATTTGCATTCGCATCCAAGCCTTCAACCGTGGCCCGGACCCGGCCCCCCTTCACCTACTGCCTCATTTATGGTTTCGGAACACGTGGGCGTGGACGAATCCGCCCGGTTCGGAGCCCAGCATTGTGCGCGTCAGCGGGAAGCAACACGTTGCACTGCTGGCCGATGAATCTACCAGCTCGCCGATCCCCAACCTCGAGTCTCCCTACTCGTTAGGTAAGTACTACCTCTACGCTCCTCTCGGCGGGAAGGTGCTTTTTACCGACAACGAAACCAACGCTCCGCGCATATTTGGCCCCTGGGCCGCCAATCGCAAGCCGCATGTTAAGGACGCCTTCCATCGCTACATCGTGAATGGGGAGGAGTGCGTCAAGTACGACGGCGGAACCAAGGCATGCGTCCATTACTGTTATAACGTGCAACCCGGCGATTCGGTGGTTCTTAATTTGCGACTGAGTTCACATCTTCTGTCCGATCCCCTGGACGATGTTGATGAAATCTTCGAAGTTCGCAAGAAGGAGGCCGACGAGTTCTACGATACCGTTCATCCTCCCCATGCGACTTCTGATGAGAAGCTCGTGCAGCGGCAGGCTCTCGCCGGAATGCTCTGGAGCAAGCAAATTTATTTATTCGACGTCGAGAGCTGGCTGGATGGCGACAATCCGCAGTGGCCGCCGCCTGATTCACGCAGGCGCTCCCGCAATATCCATTGGCGCCATCTAAACTCGATGCGGATTCTCAGCATGCCAGATAAATGGGAGTTTCCCTGGTTTGCTTCGTGGGATTTGGCATTTCAATGCGTCACTATGGCGCTCGTCGATCCTGAGTTCGCTAAGGAAAATCTGTGGGCGCTCCTGTTCGAGCAGTTCCAACATCCCAATGGTCAAATTCCCGCTTATGAGTGGGAATTCTCCGACATGAATCCCCCGGTGCAGGCTTGGGCTTGCTGGCGCATTTACCAGATTGAAAAACGAGACACCGGGAAATCGGATAGCGCTTTCCTGGAAAAGTGCCTGCACAAGTTACTGATGAATTTCGTCTGGTGGGTCAACCGGGTGGATAGCCAGGGCAATAACGTTTTCGAAGGCGGATTCCTCGGTCTCGACAACATTACGGTGGTTGATCGCGGGCAGAAGCTTCCGGGCGGTGCGATGCTGGAACAATCGGACGGCACGGGCTGGATGGGCTTCTTCTGCTTGTATCTGATGCGGATTGCTCTCGAACTGAGCGCGCACAATCGTGTTTACGAGCTGCTGGCGACCAAGTTCTTTGAGCATTTCATTTATATCGGCGCGGCCATGAAAAAAATGGGAGGCCGCAATTACCAATTGTGGGATGAGGATGATGGCTTTTTCTACGATGTCTTGCGCTATCCCAATGGAGAGTTCCACAAGCTGCGGCTGCGCTCGCTGGTTGGACTCATTCCTCTGTTTGCCATTGAAGTACTGGAAAAACAGGATCTGGAGACTCGTCCCGATTTTCTTGCCAATGTCGAATGGTTCATCAGAAACCGTGCCGATCTGGTAGGTAACGCTTGTTATGCGATTGGCTGCGACTCTTGCACGCGGTACGTGCTTTCGATTGCCGATCCCGACCAGTTCCGCAGGATTGCAGCACGGCTTTGGGATCCGGCGGAATTTCTCTCCGAGCATGGGATTCGAAGCCTCTCCAAGTACCATCGCGCCCATCCTTTCCAGTTTGGCGACCATCGGGTGGGGTACGAGCCGGGTGAGTCCGAAGCGCAAGTGAAAGGCGGAAACTCCAATTGGCGCGGGCCAGTCTGGTTCCCCACTTCCTATCTTCTGATTCACTCCCTGCTACGGTTTGACGAAGCGCTCGGGTCTGACTTTGTCGTGCAGCCCTCCGATCAAAGCGGCCCGGTCACACCACGATTCATGGCCCACGAAATTGCCGAACGCATGATTCGAATTTTCGCGCGTGATGATTCCGGGCAGCGCGCGTGCTTTGGACGGCAAGGGAAGTTTCAGACCGATCCGCAGTGGCGCGATTACCTGCTCTTCAACGAGTACTACCATGGAGAAACAGGCGCGGGATTGGGCGCGAGCCACCAGACAGGATGGACCGGGCTGGTCGCGAACCTGATCGACGAGTGGCGCAGGTGATCTGCCGATCAAAGTTTGGTTCGGCGCAATGCTGAAATATCTGTGGGGTGACAGACCCGAGTCATGGCTCTGCGCAAGAGGCTGCTTCTCGCTGGAGGGTTACTGCTGTCCGTCATTGTTTTCAGCATGGCGGGTTACCGGATTTTGGGCGGCGACTCGGTTGGCTTTCTTCAGGCGCTCTACATGGCGGTCATTACTCTGGCCGGAGTCGGTTACGCTGAGGTGGTTGATACCAGCCATAATCCCGCCCTCCGGGTTTTTAACATCGGAGTCGTACTGATCGGCGTCGCGATTACGGTTTATGTTTTCTCGGTTATCGCAGCCTTTCTCGTGGAAGTGGAGACCACGAATCCCTTTTGGAGACGCACCATGCAGAAGAGGATCAACCAAACCAGAGACCACTACATCGTGTGCGGCCTGGGGGACACGGGGCGCCATGCAGTTCATGAACTCCACAAGACAGGAACTCCCCATGTGGTTATTGAACTGGTTGAGGAAAATGTTAAGCGGGCACAGGAACTCTACCCGGAGATTTTTGCCAACCTGCTTTACGTAATTGGGGACGCTACGGAAGAAGAGCTGCTGGAGAAGGCAGGTGTCGAACGTGCCAAGGGAATTATCGCAACCCTACCTCTTGACAAGGACAATCTGGTCATCACCGTCGTGGCCCATCAAAGATTTCCGAAGATGCGCATTGTGGCACGTTCCGCGGATGAGAAGTTTTCCGATCGGATGCTCCGAGCGGGCGCCCAGTCCACCGTCTCGCCAAGCCGGATCGGCGGACTTCGGCTGGCCAGCGAGGTCATCCGACCGCACGTCGTGGGTTTCCTGGACCTGATGTTGCGAGAGCAGTCTCAGACCTTGCGGGTGGAGCAAATTGACATTGCGGGGCCGCCCTGGGCGGGTCTTCCCCTGAGCCGGCTGAACCTACATAACAGTTACAACTTGCTCGTGCTGGCGGCTAAATCCGCGGACACTCCGAAGCTGTGGGTGAACCCGCCCGACAGCTTGGTCGTGCGGCCGGGGACGGCGATCATCGTTATGGGAGACGTGAAGGATGTGCAGCGTGCCCGTCAGGAAGCGGCCGGCGCTTCGGCCGCTTCGGCGAGCTAAGACCTCAATCCATGGCATATATGTTGGATATGTTGGGTCCTTTTTGGAGTTGTTATGGGTTCCATTGACCGCAATGACGTGCTTTCTGCAAGAATTCGTTCGCCAAGGAGTTAAGAATGCAACTCGGAATGATCGGCCTCGGAAGAATGGGAGCAAACATGGTTCGACGGCTTCTCAAACACGGCCATCCATGCGTGGTCTTCGATATGTCACCGAAAGCGGTGAATGAGTTAGTCAGCGAGAAGGCCGTAGGCGCTACGTCTCTGAGCGATTTTGTGAAGAAGCTGGAGCAGCCACGCGCAATCTGGCTGATGGTTCCGGCGGCAGTCGTAGATAAAACGATTTCCGACCTTCTGCCATATCTGGACAAGGGAGACATCCTTATCGACGGCGGTAACTCCTACTACGTCGATGATATCCGCCGTGCCAAGGAACTCTCACCGAGAGAAATTCATTACGTCGATGTCGGGACGAGCGGCGGTGTATGGGGTCTCGAGCGCGGCTACTGCATGATGATTGGAGGCGAGGCGGAGGTCGTCAAGCATCTCGATCCCATCTTCACTACGCTGGCTCCGGGCACGGGTGACATACCGCGCACGCCCGGACGCGAACGATTGGACGGGACGGCGGAGCGAGGTTATCTACATTGCGGAACTAATGGGGCCGGGCACTTTGTGAAAATGGTTCACAACGGAATCGAGTATGGAATTATGGCTGCCTACGCCGAAGGTATGGGCATCCTGCGTTCCGCAAATGTCGGCCGGCAAGAACACGTGGCCGACGCCGAGACCACGCCGTTGCGCGACCCCGAGCACTACCAGTACGACTTCAACTTGCGCGATATCGCAGAGGTGTGGCGCCGCGGCAGCGTGGTCGCCTCGTGGTTGCTGGACCTGACCGCGATCGCCCTCGTCGAGGATCCGAATCTTTCGCAGTTTGCGGGACGGGTGTCGGATTCGGGCGAAGGGCGCTGGACCATTAAGGCCGGGGTGGACGAAGCCGTGCCGACGCCGGTGCTCACCGCCGCTCTGTATGAGCGATTCAGCTCACGGGGCGAGGCCGACTTCGCGAATAAACTTCTGTCTGCGATGCGCTATCAGTTCGGCGGACACCGCGAGAAGCAAGCCAACAAGTCTCAGGCGGCGTGAACTTGGACCCCTCATGGATGAACTCGATGCAGATGGAAGTTCTTGCCGATGCAGACTCGACGGCGCGTGCGGCTGCCAAGCTCATTGCAAATGATGCTCGCGCTGTAGCGGCTGAGCGTGGTCGCTACATTATGGCAGTCAGCGGCGGACGCACGCCATGGCTGATGCTTCGTGCGCTGGCCGATGAGGACGTTCCTTGGGAACGCCTGTCCCTGGTGCAGGTCGACGAGCGTGTGGCTCCAGCCGGACATGCCGATCGAAATCTCACCCATTTGCAGGAGACTTTGCTGCCGCATGCTCGGCTGCGTCCTGAGCAGATTCATGCCATGGCGGTTGAAGCAAATGATCTGGAGGCAGCGGCGGAGCAGTATGCCTCCTCGCTCCGCGAAATTGCGGGCTCGCCGCCGGTCGTCGACCTGGCCCATCTTGGTTTAGGTCCGGATGGTCACACTGCTTCCCTGGTACCCGGAGATCCAGTTCTGGACGTTAGCGAGAAAGACGTGGGTGTAACCGGCGTGTACCAGGGCAGGCGTCGCATGACTCTGACTTATCCCATGCTCAACCGATCCCGGCGGATCCTATGGGTAGTCACAGGCAGCGACAAGACGGCAATGCTGCCGCGTTTAGTGAAGGGCGATACCTCGATCCCCGCCGGTCGTGTTAAGCGCGATGGCGCGATCATTTTGGCGGACCGCGCGGCGGCCGGAGATCGAGACCGGAGCATGAGAACAGAAGTGGCATGAGCAGCGTCGCCACAGCAGACGTGCAGGCGAAAGCGACCACAAGATTAGCCCGGCGAGGAGGTGACCATGCGCGTCGGAATCGCTAGCGACCACGGCGGATTCGGTTTAAAGCAGGAGTTCGTTGACCGCCTCGGCGCGGCCGGACACGAGGTTGTTGACTTCGGTGCTCACAGCCTGAATCCGGACGACGACTATCCTGACTTCGTCACACCGCTGGCGCATGCCGTAGCGGAGGGAAGGGTGGAGCGTGGCGTAGCCATCTGTGGCAGCGGCGTCGGCGCCTCGGTTTGCGCCAACAAAGTTCTCGGTGTCCGCGCGGGGCTGATTCATGACCACTTCTCTGCGCGACAAGGTGTGGAAGACGATCACATGAACATGATCTGCATGGGCGGTCGAACCGTGGGACCATCGGTGGCCTGGGACTTGGTTGAGACCTTTCTGGCGGCCAAGTTTAGCAGCGCTGAGCGCCATCTGCGTCGCCTCGACAAAGTTGCTGCCCTCGAAGCACACAAAGGCGAACTCGAAGCGAGCCCGGCAACGTCAAGCAGGAGTTAGCCAACGCGCAGGTTGCTTTTTCAAAACAAGGTGTGCGGTGTTTTGAAACAAGTAGTGTAGGGACGAGAAGCCAGGAGAGCCTAACCGACTTACCTATGGCATGGGCATCTTGTCGAAATCGCTCCCAACACTACCCGAACTTGGTCACGTTCGGTGACATTTCCTGTCTTGCAGGCTGTTTGTTTAGGTGATTTGCCTCATTTTGTGCTTGACAAGTTATTCGGACCGCGCATAATGGTGCGCGGTCATCTCACTAGGTTCTGCCACTTCCCCCATCCATCGTGAGACGACAAGGCCCAGACCACAAGAAAAAGTTGACTCGTGTCAACGGACATGGTGAGTAAGTGTCCGGTGTACGGGTAATGCGTTCGCGTTGGCGTGCTCGCTGTCGCTTCGTCGGCCCTAGGAAAAAATAGGTCAGAGTAGTAGGTCGGAAGCGTGTTGGTCTTCGATTCGCGCTTGCAGGCGCCGGGGGGGGTGTGCCCGCGAGGTGGTCGCGGCTGGTTTCTGTTGGGGCAGAGGCCGGTTCGGGGCAAATCCGCAATTCCGCCGCGTCGCGAGGTAGTATCGTGCAAGCACCGAGGCCGAAGACGGCGCTCATGCCGTTGGGGACGCTGGCCGTCCCCTGGTTCCAAATCGCATTCTGCAGTGCATCCTCGATCAGTGCCTTCTATCTGAAAGGATATTTACCGCTATCCCAGTGGATAGTTTCCGGCGCTAACACTAACGGCCGTCGCGGCCAAGTTAGTGACTTTGCTCCCACAATTCACCAACAACTCTTTTGGCACGCGGACTGCGGGCAGCTGTGCAACTGGCCACCGACTAAGGGCCCAACGGCTAGTTGCGGCACCCCGAGTCGCAGCGTGGGGGTTAGGGCGCAGCAAATTTTATCGCCCGCACTGCCTCCCAACGACTCTCGAGGAGACTCACGATGAACCAAGCGGTGCGGCGTAGGTTTCTGGCAGGACTAAGGAACAGGATCGAAAGGGGAGGACACGGTATGGAGACGTCGTTGAACAAAGTGGGAAAGCTCTTCGAGATCGGCCGCAGATCCACGCTGGCTAGGGCCGTGGTGTGCACGACTTGCTTGACCCTAATCATGGTCGCTGTAGTCGCCGGTATAGGCAAAGCAGCCTCGCCCACGGAGAGCCCGGAGCAGAAACGGAGCAGGTTGCACAAGCGCAACCGCTTCTTCAACCCGGCAGCCGCAGCCGCTAAAGCCGCTGCAGCCGCGGCTGCAACCCCATCCGCTGGGGTTCCAGTTGCCTCCTTTCCCAACGTGGAGCAGGTGTCCTCCCTGCGAGAGGTGCCGGTGGCCGAGCCCATGGCCGTGGTGTGGGATCCGGCCACGCAAGGGCCGATTCCAGGGCCCGACACGCTTTTGGGTTTTCAGCCTTTGAGTACCGAAATCGTTAAGGACCAAGCCGCCCTGATCAGTTTGGGCAAAGCCTTGTTCTGGGACATGCAGGTTGGAAGCGACGGGGTGCAGTCCTGCGCCACGTGCCATTTCAATGCCGGAGCGGACACCCGCGACAGAAACCAGATTTCTCCTAACCTGAGTGACGCAAATTTTAAAGCGAACGTGGCGCCCAACGGATCCAAATTGGGCGGTGACAATATCTTCGGCAACTCCACCGTTCCCTTCACGGCCAACGATCCCAACTTTGGAACTCTTATCGAGCCTCCCGACGCAAGCTTCAACCGGCCGGGACACCCGACATTCGCTCCGAACTATCGGGTGATCGCTGATGATTTCCCGCTCAACGACTGGTTCAGCACCACGGAACTGACTCCACGCGGACCCGGCGTAACTCTCTTCGAAGAGATGAGCAACGTCTCCCGAGATACCAATGACGTTCTGGCATCGCAAGGAGTGCGGTTCACGAAGTTCGTAGCGATCAATCCGGGAAGTGCTGTCGATAGCGGCACCCCCAACGCTGATATCTTCAACACGGCAACTCCCGGCACACTCAACTTAACTGGCACGGTAAGGCGAGCCATGCCGAGAAACTCCCCAACGATGGTTAATGCTGTTTTCAACTTTGACAATTTGTGGGAGGGCAGAGCCAGCTTCATCTTTAACGGGGTAAACAACTGGGGCTTCCGCGACCAGAACAGCAAGGTGCAAAAGAACGTCAACGGGCAGCTGACGCCGGTGTTTCTCCGCATCACCAACTCGAGCTTGGCCTCGGTGTCGGTGGGACCGCCGACCAGCAGTATCGCAATGTCTTTCGCCGGTCGCACCATGCCCGATATCGGGAAGAAGATGACGAACCTGAGGCCGCTCGGGAAACAATTCGTACACCCTCACGATAGTGTGCTGGGTTCGCTATCCCGGGCGAGCTTGAACGCCGCTGGCCAGCTGGTTGGCTCGAGGGGCCTGAGAACGCGTAGTTATTGCGAGATGATTCAAGCCGCCTTCCAGGACCAATGGTGGAACCACCCCGACGCCCTGGCACCTGTCGCCGCACCTCTAAGGGCGACCCTGCAGCAACCGACCTCGAATCCTGGGGACGACGATTCCCACTCCAGCTCTCAAGTTATGCCGGAGGTCAAAATCATTAAGGGCGCGGCCGTGCGAAGGGTGAAACATGCAGACGATGACGAAGCGGAAGGAAGTGGCGGGGGAACGGGCGGATCTGGTGGCGAAACCGGCGGACCCGGTGGGGCGCCGAGCAGCGCATGCCAAGGGAGCGCGGTTTTGGCTATCGGATACACACAGATGCAACTGAACTTCGCCATGTTCTTCGGACTAGCGGTGCAAGCCTATGAGGCCACCCTCATCTCCGATGACACTCCTTTTGATCGCTACAATGGTGCAGTTAATCCGGTAAGACAAGCCGACGGCTCGCCTTGCCCGGCCGCTGGCTGCACGCCAATATTTCCGGATCCCACGGCGCTCACTGACCGGCAGTTGCTGGGCCTTGATCTTTTCACGGACGCCAGTACCCCTCCGGATCCTGCGCAACAAACTCATTGCGCCGATTGCCACGTTCCTCCTGTGACGACCGGGCACACGATCCTGGATTACCAACCGGATGATCAAGGTGTGCCTTCTTTAGCCATGGGAGAAGCGATTGAATTCATGTTCATGGGGGATAACGGGGAAGAGGCTAATTACGACCACGGCATGTACAACATCGGTGTCCGGCGCAGTGGCTGTGGAGAACTATCCTGCGGTGCGGAAGACAAGGGGCGAATCGCCAACTCTCCATTCACCAACCCCTTGACCGGGAAGCCTTTCCCTGTGTCCCTGGTGGAACTGACAGCTCTCCGCGAGGACCTAAGCTGTAATACACCAACCGGGTGCTTGCCACCAGATGTTGCCAGGTTCATCCCGGACGTCCCGATGTTACCCCGCCGGGTAACCAACGGCGCCTTCAAGGCACCGAATTTGCGAAATATCAAGTACAGCGGTCCGTACTTCCATGTGGGAGACTCAGCTACGCTGCGACAAGTCGTCGAGTTCTACGCCCGCGGTGGCAATTTCCCTAACACCAACTTGCACGATAAAACTGTGGATGTCGAGGGCATCCCACTCTTGATGTTCCCTGAATTCGATCCCTTCGCCAGGGCAAATGTGGAGGCTCTGGTCGACTTCCTGGCCAATGGCCTCACGGACAAACGGGTGGCTTTCGAACAAGGACCCTTTGATCATCCCCAGTTATTTGTTCCCAATGGGTCCCCGACAACCCATCCCGAGCAGGATTCGATGATACAGATCCCAGCCGTGGGCACAGAAGGACGAGCAACTGAACTGCCTACGTTCTTGAACCTGGATCCCCAGCAACCCTAGTCGGTAGAAGTTGATAGCACGAGGAGAAGTAGACTCCATAAGCGGCCTCAGAGAACACAAGGAGAGAAAATATATGATGGCGCAGACATCGAAGCTAACCACGGTTTTGATTCTTGCCGCAGGGTTGCTCTGGGCAACGGGCGTTAGTGCTCAATTGACGGTGCTCAACACCAACGTGCCTGCCGGGTTCGGAGAGGCGGGCTACATCCAGGCGGCTACTTTGAACGCAAGTGGCGGGGGCACTCTGACGATGAACGGCATAACCATGATCGTGCCCGCCAACAGCGTTGTCCAGTTTCCCGCCAACACTCTGGCATGGGCTGATCTGTTCAACACAGCTGGCAACCTAAACTTGACCCCCGTGTATGACCCCGGTGTCGGTGCGGCTCCGCCGAATCTGACGATCACCTGCAGCGCTACCAGCCCATGCACCGGGCTCGCCCTGGTGGACAACGTCAACCAAACTCTCGGGCTAAGTCCCTACCTGCCCTTCAATGCGATTGTATTGGGTAACATTGACGTCAAGGGTTCCACCGGCAACGGCGTCGGCGCCTACATAGTGGGCCTGATCCTGCCGATCGACCAAGACTTGGGGAATGGCGGGGCCGGGTTCATCACCTGCATCGACTATGCGAAGGGTCGATTCGAGGTGGGCGGGACGCTTAGCACCACCCCTCCGTTCAGCTGTGGGGCCACCCCAACCGGCACCGTCATTGAAATCAATGACCCAAACGGCCGGTACGGCTGGGCCCATAGCCCCGATCCGCGCTGGTCGGTGGACTCGGACAATCCGACCATTGCCAGCGGCAATGGCTATCCCATGTGCCTGCCCAGGTTCGCGCCTCCGACGATTGACTCGGACTGCCCGCTCTACAACCGCCCGCTCAACACGGTTGGAGACCCATTCCTGCAACCCAACGCACCCCTCATGGTTGTTACCATGCCACCGAGCACGGGCCCCGGCACCACTAAACCAGACCCCTATAAGCCGGCCCCTCTGATGGTGGGTGACTATGTGGCTTTCGCTGGCGTGCTATACAAGAACAATCCCGCCGCGAATATCGATCCTGCTGTGCCATGGAATCAGCAGACCTACATTTCTGCCAATACGGTTGGTCCGGACAAGGTGGAGATCATCACTGCGCCCTGCCCCTCAGGTACGGCGCCGCCATGCACCGCCTCGGTGGGGCCTGCCTATATGCAGCTGGCCAGAATGGTGATCGGTACGGGCGGAGCTCCCATTGTCGTCCCCCCCAATCCGACCCTGGGGATTCCGGGTGGGACCATTCCCCTCCCGGAACCGAGAAACAACATCGTGATCACTGGGTTTGTCACCGACTCAACCAACCTGGTGGACATCTTCGCCGTGGACATTAATCCCGGCAGCGGCGCCGAGACACACCGGTTGCTGGGCACTGTACTCCCGGAGCCCGGCTTTGCGGCAGGAAGAGGGAATAAAGGGCGCTTCCGGTTCGAAGTGGGTAAAGGAAATTGGGGGAATCGGACCCGGGTATACATGGCCCAGAGCCGGCACGGTACCGTGCAAGTGCCCAATCAAACGACTGGCACGATTCACCCGCCCCAGGGCGGGCTGCTCTCCGGCCAGTACCATGCGCCCATGTTCACCTTCCAATTCGCGGATGCCCCCCCGGGGTTCCCGATTATCCCGCAAAACTTCAACAGCATGCCGTTCTTGACGCAGGGTGAGGGAGGGAATCTGAGCGGAGGCCCACTGACTCCATTTCCGCCGTTCCTTCCCTAAAATGCGCGCGGGTAATGCCGGAGGAAGGAAGCAAGTGACGGAGGGCCAATCGCATTCGATGTACAGCTCCAGGCGTCATGTCAGTTGGGCCTCAGGCACCGGGAGGATCGGGTAATCCGAACATTGACTCTGCTGGCGCGCTACATCACGCCCCCGTCGGCGGAGTCAATACGTTTTGTTACGGTTTTGAGGAGGATTTATGCTCAGTCGTCGTGAATTGATCAAGCTGGGCCTATATGGAGGATCGGGAGGGATATTGCACCTTGTGCGTCAGAAGTCAGGCGCCTATGCCTGGGCTCTGGACGAAGACAAACGTCGCAGGCACGAACACGAACACGACCACGATGACGACGAGCACGATGACGATGGGCGCGGCGGACCTCCCGGAGGTAGTCCTCCTCCGCCACCAGCTTTCACGAGCACGCTGCCGATTCCCCCCGTGAAGCAGCAGGTCCTTGCCAGTACGTTGCCCGGGGTCGAGATCTACAACGACGGTGTCCCCACGAGTTATTACGAAGTTGTTGAGACCCAGGGGTCGGTGCCGTTATTTCCTGGCATGCAACCAACTGTCATCTGGGGCTTTGACGGGGGGACCACAACCTCTACTGGAATAAAGACTCACCTCGGACCAACCTTCGTAGCTAACATCGGCGAGCGGGTTGTGATCCGAATGCACAACAAACTGGGAGCGGGCAATGACTCGATCGTTCACCACCACGGCGCTCACGTTGGTTCCGATTGGGATGGCAGCGCGCTCTGGTCGCAGCAGATTCACAATGGCACCTTCAAAGATTTTGTTTACCCGAACGATGACGACATCTCGGCTACTCATTGGTATCACGATCACAATATCAACTTCACGGGACACAACGTGTTCATGGGACTTGAGGGTATGTTCCTACTGTACGACGACAATGAGGTCCTTCTAAATTTGCCCGGTCACCCTGCCCGCCCTGACCTTGGCGTGCCCGGTGATCCGGCACCTCCCGGGGAGCTGCCCTTCGATATTCCACTCGTGATCCAGGATCGGGCCTTCGACCCCAGCGGCCAACTGGCCTATAACCCATTCTCTGCCAGAGGTTTTTTGGGCGATACGTTCATGGTCAATGGCGCGATTCAGCCCACGGCTCGCGTGGCCCCCCGCAAGTATCGTTTCCGTATTCTGAACGGCTCCAATGCTCGCTTCTATCAGCTGGCGCTGTTCACGAACCTAGGAGTTCCGATACCTTTTCACATCGTTGGCAGCGACGGCGGGCTGTTCAAGACCGCGGTGCAGGTAGATAACGGTGGTTTTCTAATCGCCCCCGCCGAGCGGGTGGAAGTAATTGTCGACTTTTCCGGCCTTGCCATTGGAACGAAGGTGTATCTCAACAATTGCATGATGCAGACCGACGGACGCAAGCCCGCCGGATTAGTTGCAAATTGCGCCACCGTTCCTCAAACTCCAGGGCCCGATGGTGTCGGCTCTCTCCTTTCCTTCGACGTTGCATTTTCATGGCCCGACCCAAGTAGCTTCACCCCTGGTCAGACATTGCGTAGCGATTTCCCGGTTTATAACGTGGCCGATGCATTACCGCCGGTCCCGGGATCAAAGCCGGGTGCAACCCGTGATTGGAGGTTTGAGCGCGGCCAGGGCGGAGAGTGGCTGGTCACCACCTTTGACACCACTACCAACCCCAGATTGCAGGCAATGGCCTTCGACCCCGGGCCGCCACCCCCGGCGCCTGAAAATCCCCGAATCGACGCCACCTGCAAGGTCGGCTCCACGGAAATCTGGCGTCTCATCAACGGAAGCGGAGGGTGGGCACACCCGGTTCACATTCACCGCAACCAGTTCCAAATCCTCGATCGAGTTGATAGTGGCAGTGGCAAGTCACTGGGTCTGCTCCCAACGCAGCTGGGTCTGAAAGATGTCTTCAGGCTGGAACAGAACGTGACTATTCTCCTGATCACTAAATACACTAGTGGTCCGACCAGCGACAAACAAGTAGGCAAATACGTTATGCACTGCCACAATGTTGAACACGAAGACACGGCCATGATGATTGTCTGGGAATGTACGCTCTAACGGAGCGCCCAAGCGAGGCAACTATGCATAAGACCATGACGGTAACGCTTGCAGCCTTGGCCACAGCTACGGCAGGCCTGGCGGTAGGTGGGAAGCACCGGGAAAAAGTGCCTGACCCACAAACCGATTTCCAGGCCTATACCGCCTACCGGCTCCGCCAACACCTCCCCAACATCGAACTGGTTAACCAGGATGGGGGGAAACTTCGATTTTATAACGACCTGGTCAAGGGCAAGATCGTGGTGATCCAGTTCATGTTCACCAAATGCGATCAACTCTGCCCCATGGTCACTCCTAACTTGGTGAAGGTGCAGAGGCAACTGCAGGAGCAAGCGCCGGGTGAGGTTAACATCGTCTCCATCAGCGTCGATCCGGATCACGATACCCCGAAAGCCTTAAAGGCCTATGCGGCAAAGTTCCACGTCGGCCGCGGATGGCAGTTCCTGACCGGGCGCAAGTCGGACATCGAGCGGCTTCGCCGCGAACTCGGCGTGTTTGACCCCGAAAACACGACATTTGAGCATATGAATGTAGTCACGATCGGCAAGGAACCGACTGGCCAGTGGTTCTGCATGCGGGCTCTGAATCGACCCGACGTGATCGCTTACACCGTACTTCGGCTCACTAACCGCACGACCAGCAGCACTGGCGGAAAACAGCCTCTTCCCCTCAGGTTCGATTAACAGCTGGCAAATGTAAAGACGTTCCGGTGCTGAAATGGCTGTAGCATCGGGGATCGACCTCGAGGACCGGCAGGGCATGGCCATTGTAAGCATTGGCGCCGCGGAAGTTCAGAACTTGCGGCTCATATCGGAGAACGAACTATGCGCAGATTCTTAATCATGTTCACAGTATTGCTATCGATTGGAGTCTTGATGGCAGAACTGGGCTCCAACATCCCGACTGATAATCAGTTGCTGACGACACGAATGCTGGAAGGAGGATCGGCCGATTCGGGAATCTTTGATATTGCGGTACCGCCTCCGGGGACCCCAATGCGCCCGGTTGAACGCGTCCCGCGCGACAAGTTCGGCATCGTCGGCCCGTTCCCGTTGACTCTGCAGGATCTCGACGCACTCGTCTATCCCGATGCCACTGCCGAAGAACGCCAGGCAGTGCTGGAAGGCATGACATTCTTCACGACTGCGCACACCGCGGCCGAGGGATTAGGGCCGATGAACAACCAGCCGTTCTGTCTCGGTTGTCATATGAGTTCGGCCGATGCAATCTCCAGCCCTGGAATTGTGAGCTCGAGTTCCTGCGTTCCGGGGTCTACCTGTGTGTCGCTGGTTTCGCGTGCCGCGCGTTCGACACCGACCAACTTCAAGTTCACCGCGCTCGACCCGGCAACGGGCGGCGGCCAGCCGGCAGGGACGTTGCTGCCCGATGGCCACCCCAATCCCGCCGATAACCTGGACGCCATCAACGGGCCTGGGCGAACGGCAGCTTTCACAACCTTTGGAGACTTTAATCCCAACCACGCGGACGCTGCCAGCAATCCGACGGGGATAGGTTTCTTCGATCCTCTGGATGGCGCTGCCACGAACATTGCCACCGGTATGAAGTCGCAGGCGTTTGGCGGGTTCGTGCAGCACACGCGGCCAGCGGGGACGGATTGCGCGGCGAAACCAATTCCGCCGGTTGACTTCGATGCCAACCTACAGGGCACCGCTGATCCTGTAACCGGCCTTGACTCGAGCACTGGCTTCCGCCGATCGGTGGGCGAGCGTGCCGGACCACCGTACATCGGTCGCGGACTCATGGAGGCTGTACCTACCGCCGATATTCTGGCCAACGCAGACCCTAACGATACCCAAGGTCACAACTCGTCACTGGGTAATTTTGCCGCATCGATGGGCTGCACCAGCGACTGCATCTCGGGCAAGGCGAATATGATCCCGCGCACCTTAGCCGTCCACACAGATGCTAACGGAAACTTGACATCTGTGACCGGCTTCGTGGGTGGAGTGGGGCGCTTCGGGCTGCGTGCCAACGGAGTCGAGATTCTGCAGTTCATCATTGGAGGTTTGCAGGGGGAACTCGGGTTGACCAGTCTAATAAACGGTAACGAGATCAACTTCCCCACTCTTTTTCCGGCGACCGGGCCTACGACAGAATCTACGTTGTGCCTGAGCGCGGTCTCTCATTCGCCGGAGGTGCATCTCTCCACTCCATTTAGCGAGCGGCATTTTATCCGCAACACAGCGCCGCCGGAATTTGGGGACACTCTGCTGGACTTGCTCAAATCGGGTAACCCCGCAAGCCATCGTTCGACCCAGAGCAAAAAAGGCAAGGTCCAACGTGGCGCGGAGCTGTTTGGAATCGATTTGGTGGCATTTGCCAACCGCATGGTTCCGGACCGGATGCCGAAGAGGGGTAATGACGGACTCGACCCCAACGCTATCAACCAGGCGGATCGCAAGCTCAATTGCGTCGGCTGCCACACACCCGTTCAAAGAACCGGGCAATCCCCCGCGAGCGTGGGAGCGGCCCACCTCAGCTTCGTATGGGCGCCGATTTTCTCGGATCTGCTCCTCCACAAGATGCCCGTCATTGATGCCGAACGATTTTCTCCGAGGCCGCGGGACCCGCTGGTCGTCACGCGACAAGCGAGTTCTGACGAGGACGGACGAGTCTTCAACAGTTATGATCTACCGCGCAATCTGGCTGACGACACGTTCTCCAACCTGAAGGCTTCGGCGGATGGCCGGGAGTTCCGCACGGCGCCGCTGATGGGCTTAGGCAGAATGGGCCCGCCTTTCTTGCACGATGCGCGCGTCTACCTGAGTACTCTTACTGTGGACAGCACGCCTGCAAGTACAGTTACTACGAACAGCAGGATTACGAACAAACCGCTGATTGTGCGCACCGTG
Organism: Terriglobales bacterium; assembly: GCA_035272945.1. Lineage (GTDB taxonomy): Bacteria > Acidobacteriota > Terriglobia > Terriglobales > Acidobacteriaceae > Gp1-AA122. The sequence goes on along the minus strand of DATEPX010000008.1, from coordinate 4,381 downwards.
GATGATGCCATCCGGGCTGCCATTGAACTGCATGACCTGCCGGCTCCTGACGATGAGAACACGCCGGACGATCTTGTAGGCGCGGGATGTCCGGTGCCGACGCAGGGGGGGAGCAGCAATGTCTCGTATGGGGCAGCGCCTCAGGATGTAGTTTGCCCGACGTTTGACAGTGCAACCTCGAAGTCACATCGCAGCGACGCGCGGGAGGTCATCCGGAGATTCCGGGCGCTGAGTCCGGAGGACCAGCAGGCGGTGATCGAATTCCTTAAGCAGCTGTGATACGACAGGTAGGGAGCGTGCGCGGCGAAGCGAGGACTTCGGAGACCCCTTCACCACCTGCGATGCGCGCTTGTGGGCCAAGGCTATGCTCGCGTCTGTAATTTCTGCCGATACCGGAAGATCTCATGGTTTCGGCGCCAGCTGGCCAGTGACTATAGACGTAGCCCCTGGCGGGAGCGTGAGATGATCCGTTTCGGACAAGATCTGTGCAGCAATCTCGACGCGGCCCTCCGCCGTGAATGGCTAGAGACTAACGGCATCGGGGGTTTTGCGTCCTCGACACTGAACGGGGTCAACACACGCCGGTATCACGGCCTTCTAGTCGCGGCAACCAAGCCACCCGTCGGGCGTTTTGTGCTCCTCTCCAAGCTGGAAGAAACCGTCGTTGTTGGCGGGCGTGCCTTTGATCTCTGCACGAATCGCTATCCAGGCGCCGTACACCCCCAAGGCTTTCGTTACCTGAAACAGTTCCGCCTTGATCCCTTTCCGGTCTTCACTTTCGAGATCCAAGGAATCCAGATTGAGAAAACTGTTTTCATGGTGCAGGGGGAGAACACCACAGTTGTTGAGTATGACATCGAAAACGGGCGAAAGACGACTGCAGCTCACCTCGAACTCCGTCCCTTAATCGCTTTCCGCGACTACCACAGCCTCACCCATGAGAACGGTACAATCGACGGCCGAGTGGAGGTGTGGCCCGGATTAGCGGGCGTCTCTCCGTATCCGGGGCTCCCGGAGCTCTATCTCGCCCACGATGCACGAGAACTGGAAATCACGGGTCACTGGTATCGCAATTTCGAATACGATGCGGAACGCGAACGGGGTCTTGATTTCACGGAGGACCTCTTCAATCCCTGCGTCTTGAGCTTTGATCTGAATTCGCAAGCTCAGGCCACTGTTGTTGCGTCCACCGAACGGCGCAACGCAGCGCTTGCCTCCGAGTACCGGCAGGCAGAAGTGTCACGACGGCGCACGATTGCGCTGCGTTCCCCGGTTGAAGACGGATTCGTGAAATCGCTTACGGTTGCCGCCGACCAGTTCGTTGTTTCCCGTGGCGATGAGAAAACTGTCATCGCAGGCTACCATTGGTTCAGCGACTGGGGCCGCGATACCATGATCGCCCTGCCCGGTCTCACACTGCCCACTCACCGCTATGACGTCGCGCGCAGCATCCTGCGCACGTTCGCGCGTCATGTAGACCGCGGCATGCTCCCGAATCGCTTCCCCGACGCGGATGAAACGCCCGAGTACAACACAGTCGATGCGACGCTCTGGTTCTTCGAAGCTGTTCGCGCCTTCCTAGCCTATACGGGCGACTTGGAATTCGTTCGCAACGACCTGTTCAGCGTGCTTACCGACATCATCAGTTGGCACCTGCGTGGAACCCGGTTTGGAATCAAGGTGGATTCCAGCGGGCTGCTCAATTCCGGCGAAGCCGGGATGCAACTGACGTGGATGGACGCCAAAGCTGGCGACTGGGTCGTCACCCCGCGTCGTGGCAAAGCCGTCGAAATCCAGGCCCTCTGGTACAACGCGCTATGCATCATGGAGGATCTCGCCAGGAGGATGGGAGATGAGAGCGGGCGGAAACGCTACACCAGTATGGCCGCCCTCACGAAGTGGAGCTTCAATCGTTTGTTCTGGAACGAAAAGGGCGGATACCTCTACGATGTGGTGAATGGCGGACCCGCCGATGCGAGCATTCGTCCCAACCAGATTTTTGCGGTGAGCCTCCCTTACACGATGCTCACTTCTGAGCGCATGAAACAGATCGTTGGAGTCGTCGAGCAACACCTGCTCACTCCTTACGGACTGCGCACGCTCGCGCCTAGCGATCCGCAATACCGCGGCCGCTATTTCGGCGACCCAGTCAGCCGCGATGGCGCTTATCACCAGGGAACAGTTTGGCCGTGGTTGATGGGGCCATTTATCACCGCATATATAAAGGTTAACGGCGGGACCGAGTCGACGCGCCGCCAGGCTGAGAGCTGGCTAGTTTCACTGCGAGATCATCTCGCTGATGCGGGGTTGGGACAGATCTCGGAAATTTTCGACGGCGACCCGTCTCATTGCCCGGTCGGCTGCATTGCTCAGGCTTGGAGCGTTGCAGAAATCCTGCGTGCGACGGTGGAAGACATTTACGGCATCCGACCAGAAACAAAGACTTTAGCTACCGCTGCGACGCAGATTCGCTTCACCGGCGACGTGAGCCGTAGACGAGCAGCGACTTAGGGGTGGGGCTTGGGCACAACAGGTCCCCAATGCGGTTTGGTCACCGTAGAAGAGTGCCAGCCACCGAACGCGCCCCCGCCAGCTATCGCTAACACCATCGCACGGGAAAATGAGAAGAAGATCAGGCGAGGATTAGATTTCTCTAGTGGGGTTAAGACGAGGCGCCAAGGGAATCGGCCATCTAGCCTGGGCTAGGGTAACAGCCGGGCGTACCTTCCCGGCAAGGCGTAGGAACCGCAGCACCGCTGGCGATTTCAGCATTCCCGTTTCAAAACGCGTATGACGCTTGCACAAAGACACTGCGTCCCGGTTCCGGCACCTTGACCCCGGAGCGGAAGGGGTCGCGGTAGTACGAGAAGTGCTCGTAGTAGAACGTTATTTGCCAAGCAGCGCACGCCAACTGCTGGTTTGGCGTCAAGACTGGAACTTGCCGCTTGCCCGGCGGCTTTCTGCGTCAATCACATTCAGCAGATGCTGCTGGAAGCTGAGGTGAGGCTTGTCGGCAAACTGATCGGGATAGGAATAAACAGCCAGCATGTACATGTTCAAGTCCTGGATGGCATTCTCGTCCCCGGGGCACTCGAAATGAATCTTGACAGCGATCCTTGTGATTTGGGTGGCCATGAGCAACCTCTTTCTCAAAGTCTCACCAACTCAGAGAAGTGGGATCCAAGGTTCGGAATCGGGGAAGGGACCAGAAATCGCCACTACCTGGAATTTCCCTGGGGGTGGGAAGACGTAAATCTCCCTGGGATAGGGAAGACAAGCGCATCGTAGCCTCCTTCTACTCTGAATCCATAGATCAGTTTCCGTACAAGGCTTGGGGAAACCCTGTATTTATTCGGGGAGCGTAGGGCCTTGCTGATAGCAGGAGCGTCAACTTGTGATCCGTTCCTCGGACAAATAACAATTGAATTGGGTGAAACGACAGACTTAGATTTATGGTGTGTTCGCTGCGGCTGCGTCTTCGGATGCGTAGTCGAACTGCTGAGGGTTGATGGTTGGCGGCGGATTATTTTGCTCCCATGCGACGGTTCGTTGAATTGCCTCGCTAGTCTCGACCAACTCTTTGTATTGGAGTTCCGACCGGATGCGCTCCGAGCTCACGACGACATGCTGTGCAGCATTACCGAGCTGCACGAGGTGCTTGGGCGTTTGCTCGCCAGGTAGCACGACAAACCTCCCAGTCCAACTGACTTGCCGCGCAATCTTTTTCTGCCACTCAATTTCTGAGACTGTTGGTTCTTCGCAGATGTTGTAAGTGCGTCCTGCTGAGCGGTCCGACATGGCCGCGATCGCGATTGCATGGGCCACGTTTTCAACGTAGCCTCTTGGTCCGCGCCAGGAAGCTAAGTCGTCGGCCAGCAACACGAAAGACCTTCCGTCGGCCATGCGCTTCAACAATGGAAAGAACCTGTGGAGCGGATCGCCCGGCCCGTACACCATAGGCAAGCGGAGAACGGTTCCGGGCAACTCTGGCTCTGCCATAATCGCCTCCTCCACCGCTATCTTGTCGTAGTTCTCGTCCAGCCAGGAAAAGACACCCGCCATCATTTTCAACGTCTCCGGCGGATAGAGTTGACGTGTCATGCGCAGCGCCGAATCCTCGGTTATAGGCAACGGCTCCAGAGGACCATGCTCGACACCATGGATTACACCCCAAGCGCGATAGACGTCCATGCTACTGATTCCAACCACTCGCCGGGCGATGCCGCGCATGACATCTATCAATTGTTTCGCCTGGTGACCTGAGCTCAGAATGAGATCAACTACGACTTCAGGTGCAAATCGGGCGATGTCGCCTCGATATTGCGGCAAGCGATCCCGGTCTCCCTGGATTTGCTCCAGGACGCCAGCCTCGTGTTTATTG
>DATEPX010000007.1:0-4329 GCA_035272945.1 Terriglobales bacterium | reverse complement strand
TGAACCTCATGACTAATGGCATCGATGCGATGAAAGATGTAGATGGGACGTGCGAACTCGCCATCAAGTCGCAGCAAGCCGAAGACGGCCAACTGATGGTCTCGGTCAGCGATACCGGCGTGGGGCTCCCGCCGCAGCAGGCCGATCAGATCTTTAATGCGTTCTTTACCACCAAGCCTCAAGGGACCGGCATGGGACTTCGGATCAGCCGTTCCATCGTTGAATCGCATGGCGGACGCTTGTGGTCTGTCGACAACTCTCCACGCGGCGCTAGCTTTCACCTTACCCTACCCACAAAAAGTCGAGGCGCACGAATGACGCCTGCACCAGACCAGTTCAGACGCGCGCAATGAGCGTAAAATCTCTTTTGATAATCACAGCAGCCGAGTCGCATGATGTGCCGTTAGCTCGGGTGCTCGGCGCTGGGTGCGGGTAACAGTTTCCGGCAATTCTTTCCGTGCCGCGAGCGGCTGGACCGTTGCGGTCGCCTGTCGAAGGAGGACCCGATGGATCCCACTTATGATCGTGTGAAGTTCAGTGCAGGAACGCCGAGTGAGGCCAGCCAACCCATTCGGTTCGCAGGCTCGGTGCTTGACGCACAACGTCACGTCTGCGCCTTTTTTCATAACCCCGACGAAGAATACCGGGTGCTGCTTCCATTCATCAAAGACGGTTTCGAGCGGGGCGAGAAGGCGTTCCATATCGTCGACCCCAAGCTGCGAGCCGAGCACCGCCAACGGCTCGCGTCAGCCGGCATCGATTTGGAGACAGCGGAAACAAGTGGTCAGTTCGAGCTACGCAACTGGGCTGACGCGTATCTACGCGACGGTCACTTCGATCAGGATCGGATGCTCGCTCTGATCCAGGAGGTTCTCGACGGGGGCAGGCAGCAAGGGTTCGCGCGCACCCGGCTGGTCGCGCACATGGAATGGGCGCTCGAAGATCGGCCTGGCGTTGATGATTTGGTGGAGTACGAGACGCGGCTGAACTATGTTTTGCCTCGCTATAAGGACCCGGTCATATGAATCTACGATCTCGCCAAGTTTGGCGGGCAGATCGTCGTTGACATCATGCGGACCCACCCGATGATCATCATCGGCGGCATCCTCCAGGAGAACCCTTTCTTCGTTCCGCCGGACGAATTCTTGCGGGAGCTGCGTAAACGGCACACCACGGGCAACGCGGCGCCCCCGTCGGCGGCTTGAGCCGGAAGTGGAAAATGGGAAGTACAGCCGAGATCAAGCGCCTTCAGAGCTGCATCAATGATCTGATCAGTGTTCTCGCGCTTCCCGCGATTTGGAGTGGCAGCAAGTCATCCCAGATTCTCAGCACTCTGCTCGACGTGCTCCTCACCATGTTGCGCCTCGATTTCGCGTATGCGCGGCTGAACGACGCGAGTGATGGTCCGCCAATCGAGGTGGTCCGGTTGGGTGATCACCGGCATTCCCCCATTCAGCCGCAGCAATTCGGTCAAGCTCTCGACCGCTGGTTGACGGCGGACCAAACCGCCTCGCGGTGCGTAGTTCCAGATCCGGCGGGAGAGGGTGAAGTCTCGATCGCGTCGTTCTCGCTGGGCCTTCACCACGAAGTCGGCGTGTTGGTAGCTGGCTCTCGGCGAGCTGATTTCCCGACCGAAATCGAACGGCTCCTCCTGCGTGTCGCGGCCAACCAGGCCGGAATTGGATTGCAAGACGCCCAACGCTCCGGTGAGCAGAGGCGGATCGCGGAGATGCTCGAACAACGAGTCGCCGAGCGGACCAGACAATTGACGGCCGCCAACGACGACGTGCGGCGTAGTGAGGCGTATTTGGCTGAAGCTCAAAGGCTCAGTCGTACCGGGAGCTTCGGCTGGAGACCTTCCACCGGCGAGATCATCTGGTCGGAGGAAACCTTTCGAATCTTCCAATACGACCGAACCACGATACCGACGGTTGAACTTATTCTCCAACGGGTTCATCCGGAAGATGCGGCGCTCGTGAAACAGACAATAGAACGCGCGTCGCAGGATGGGAAGAATTTTGAACATGAATATCGCTTGCTGATGCCGGATGGTTCCGTCAAACATGTCCACGTTGTGGCTCATGCCTTAAGCAACGAATCGGGCAGCGTCGAGTTTGTTGGAGCGGTGATGGACGTCACCGCAGCGAAGGAAGCGGAAGACAGGATTCGACTGATTATCAACGCTGTGCCCGCACTAATCTGGACTGCGCGAGCTGATGGTCGCCTGGACTTTATTAGTCAGCGCTGGTTGGATTACGCGGGAATAGACACTGGGACGATAGCTGGCGGGGAATTGGGGGAGCGAACCGTCCATCCCGACGATATTGAACAGTTGCGAAACAAATGGCGAGTAGCAGTGGCGGAGGGAAACCCCTTCGAAGCGGAGATACGCGTCAGGCGCTTCGACGGAGAATACCGCTGGTTCCTCAGCCGCGCCTGCCCCTTGCATGACCGCTCCGGACACATTCTCGGCTGGTACGGAAACGACATCGATATCGAGGACCGCACGCGGGCAGTGGCTCTGCGTGACGGAGAGAGTCGTATCCTGGAGATGATAGCGCGCGATGCTCCGCTGGAGGAGATACTGGAGAAGCTGGTACGGGTCGTGGAAGCCCAATTTGCCGGCTTGCTTTGCTCTGTCCTGCTCCTCGATGAGGACGGACAGCACGTGCGGCACGGCGCCGCCCCCAGTCTTCCCAAGCCCTACACCGACGCCATCGACGGCCTTTGCATCGGACCGAAGGCGGGATCGTGCGGCACCGCCATGTACCGCAGAGAGCCGGTTGTCGTCAGCGACATTCTCCAGGATCCGCTCTGGGAACCGTATCGAAGCGTGGCCGAGCCCTATGGCTTCCGCGCCTGCTGGTCCACTCCCATACTTACGCATTCGGGCAAGGCGCTGGGATCATTTGCCATGTATTACCGCGAACCGCGCAGTCCAAGCCCGGCTGAGACCCACGCGTTGGAAATGGCCACCCACCTCGCCGGTATTGCCATTGAACGCAGGTTGGCACGTGAAGAGCGCGAACGATTGCGTCAGGCCCAGGCGGAGCTCGCACACATAAATAGGGTGACCACGATGGGAGAGCTAACGGCTTCGCTCGCACATGAAGTGAATCAACCGATTGCCGCAGCCCTCACCGATGCCAACACCTGCTTGCGCTGGCTCAACCGCGATCGCCCCGATGTGGAAGAGGCCCGCCAATCTGCATTGAGAATCGTCAAAGACGCAACCCGTGCTGGGGAAATCGTCGGTCGGACCCGCCTGCTGTTCAGGAAGAGTACTCCGCAACGGGAGCTGGTTGACGTAAACGAAGTCATTCGAGAGATGATCGTCCTCCTTCGCAGCGAGGCAACGCGATACTCGATATCAGTCCGGACGGAACTGGCAGATCTTCCACAAGTTATGGGAGATCGCGTGCAATTGCAGCAAGTGCTGATGAACCTCATGACCAACGGCATCGATGCGATGAAAGATGTAGATGGGACGCGCGAACTCGCGATCAAGTCGCAGAGAACGGACAGCGGTCAGCTGTTGATTTCGGTCAGCGATACCGGTGTCGGACTGCCCCCGCAGCAGGCGGATAAAATCTTTGATGCCTTCTTTACCACCAAACCTCACGGCACCGGCATGGGACTTCGTATCAGCCGCTCCATTGTGGAGTCGCACGGTGGCCGCTTGTGGGCTGCTGACAACTCGCGGCGCGGGGCGAGCTTTTACATTACTCTACCCGCTCAGGTCGAGGCTGCGTGAATGATGCCGGCAGCGGCTCCCACGGTGTTCGTGATTGACGACGATGACTTGGTGCGGACGGCGATCCAGGGCATGCTGAAATCGGTTGGCTTGCGTTCTGAGACTTTCGGGACACCGCAAGACTTCTTGCGCAGTAAGCATCCGGACGGGCCAAGTTGCCTGGTTCTGGACGTGAGGCTGCCTGGAGTCAGCGGTCTGGATTTTCAGCGGGAATTGGCCGACGCGGGCGTGCGCATTCCCATCATCTTTATCACCGGTCACGGAGATATTCCGATGTCGGTGAAGGCCATGAAATCCGGCGCGGTGGAGTTCCTTACCAAGCCCTTCCGGGACCAGGACCTGCTGGATGCTATCCACCAGGCATCGCCGCCTTTTTTGGCGGCCTCTGGCTGAACCGTAAGGGGCCGCGAATTGTGCGTTGAGGATGGTCCGGAGTTTGGACTCAAACCAGGTTCCAATGATCAGTACAGCGATTGGCATAAACGCGAGTACACCAAAATTGGGGAGTGGCAGGGTGCCCTGAAAAGGAGGTATGTTACCAAGGGCGATTCCGTAACTAAGGAGTGCGCACTATG
>DATEPX010000006.1:0-3161 GCA_035272945.1 Terriglobales bacterium | reverse complement strand
GAAAAAGTTATTGCCGATGCGTGCGCCACGATAGATCACGACGTGTGCCAGCAATACTGCGTTCTCGCCGATGTGGACATCTTCGTCCACTACCGCATAGGGACCGATGTGTGCGCCTTTGCCGATTTTGGCGGACGGATGAATCGCAGCCCTAGGATGCACTCCCGGCGCGTACTTTGGTGGCTTATAAAACAGCTCGATTGCCTGCGCGAACGTCAGATACGGATTCTTACTTCGCAGCATCGCGGTTGCCAGAGCAGGGAAGTCCTCCGCCACAATAACTGCCGAAGCTTTTGTTGTTCGCGCCGCCGCTGCGTACTTCCGGTTGGCGAGAAACGTAATTTGCCCGACGCCAGCGTCTTCGATTCCGGCTACTCCGGTGATTTCCAGGTCAGGCGAGCCGTTTTCCAGACGCGAGTTGAGAGTGGAGGCGATTTCTGCAAGTTTCATAGGTTATCCGCATCACGGTCAGAACGGTGATTGTAGCGGAAGCGGGTCGGCGGATAGGCATCCCGGCGTCATCCAGCTTCTTGACTCCGACCGCTCTCCTTTGGGATGATTCGCCCCACAAGCGATCCAAAGGAGGCAGTATGCCGCATTATCTGCATCAAGTCGCATATTCACGTGAAGGCTGGCAAGCTCTGCTGGCGAGCCCGCAAGATCGAATTGAAGCGGTCAGACCAGCCATTGAGAAGCTTGGAGGCAAGATCAAGAGTGCGTGGTTCGCATTTGGAGAATACGACGTCGTACTAGTCACGGAAATGCCTGACAACGTCAGCGCTGCCGGAATCGCTATAGCTTTTGCCGGAGGCGGCGCCTGCAAATCCGTTCAGACCACCCCACTCATGTCCGTACAAGAAGCGGTCCAAGCGATGAAGAAGGCAGGTGAATCCGGCTATCGTCCGGCTACGGCCACAGCTCGCGCTGCCTGATCCCGCAAGCAAACTAATGAGGAAGGGGGCTCAAAACACCGCCCCTTCCCTACAACCCATCCCGGCTGGAACTGCAACCGGAACAGGGGAGAACTTATAACCCAGCGGTGGATCAAATGAAATGTATTCTGATCCGCGGCAAGCGTCTGTACCCCGTTGAAGAAGAAGCAATCCGGAGGCTGGTAGGCTTTTATGGCCTCCAACTTGATGCCGTTGATGTTGGCTCCCCGGATGCGGTTAATCGCGCGATATCACGGTTGAGGAGCACGGATACACTTGCCGTACTGACCTCCCAAGACGCGCTATCAGGGCTCGACCGGAAACGGATTCAGGCGGCGTTACGGAGGCCGAAGGGGTTGGGCATCTCGATGTTGGTGTTTGGAGTCTCAGCCCGCGAAGATGCGAACGAGTTGAAGTTTTGGTCGGGTGGGGCTATCCGGGAGTGTGTGCCGTTGCCGAACGGTTTTCGGCCGAAAGTGCTGGAAGTACAGAAGTCAGGGTCACTGCCCCGCATGCTCGCTGGCCTGGAGCTTCCTGCAGTAGTCTCCCCCACATGTCGCATGCGGTTTGAACCTACGACCGCCGTACAGACAATACTCGCGGTGCGTGGGGACGGCGGGACGAATCCCGCGGTTCTAATTCGCGTTCAGGCCGAGACCGGTGAAGTATTTTTCGTCCCTCAGATGGAGGCGGTTGACCAGTCCGGGCATGGCAACCGGTGGAATCTGTCAAGTGCCTTTTCGTCCATGGCTCCCTTCATCTTGTTTGTCGCCTATGCGGCTGGAGATTACGGATGGCACTTAGACGGTCACTACGCCAATCTAACGATAGATGATGCGTGGTTGATTCAGCCGTACGGTCACCTTGACTACCCTGCGCTGCTGGAAGAAATGCAGAAACACAACTTCCATACGACTGTCGCTTTCATCCCTTGGAATTTCGATCGTAGCGAGACGGACATTGTTACTCTATTTCATGCGCACCCAGAGCGGTTCTCCATCTGCGTCCATGGCAACGACCATGCCCACCGGGAATTCGGCTACTACGCTGTTAATTCGCTTCGTGAGCAGACCGCGAACATTAAGCAGGGCGTCGCGAGAATGGAACGATTCCACACCGTGACCGGCATTCCCTATGATCGATTCATGGTTTTCCCTCATGATGTTGCACCCGAGGGGACATTCGCGGCGCTGAAGACATATGACTTTCTGGGGACGGCGAATCTGCACAACGTCCCTTTGGGCGCCGACTTTCCGGCCGATCCGGCATTCTTCCTGCGGCCTTATACAGTCGCCTACGCAAATCTCCTCAGCCTGTCCCGCTATTTCGTTTCGGGAGAGATTCCACGATTGGAGATCGCGATCCAGTCCTTTCTTGGCACCCCACAACTGTTTTTTGGACACGAGGGTCTTTTTGACAATGGCATCGGCGCGTTTAACGGCGTCGCAGATTTGATCAACCATGTTCAACCGGATACGCAATGGACCAGCCTGGGAGAGATTGCACGCCACTCGCATTTGGTCCGCCGGCGTGCGGATGGTGCATTGGACGTGTGGATGTTTTCCAATGAAATGGACCTAAAAAATCCGACGGATGAAGACGCAGTGTTCTACATTAAGAAAGACGAAGACCTCTCACTACCCATTCGGTCGTTAACGATCGACGGTGCTCCCGCTGCTTTTGAGCGGTCCACAAACATGCTGGGTCTTCGACTGCTCATTCCAGCGCATCAGCTCCGGAAGCTTCGTATCGTGTATCAAAATGATCTCGATCTTGCGCGTGTGGATATCCGCAAGAACAACGTCTACGCATACGCCCTGCGCTGGATCTCCGATTTTCGCGATTTGTACCTTTCCAGATTTTCTCTGGGCCGCGACCTAATACAGGCCTACTACGATCATGACGGGTATTCGGTCGAACTGTACCTGGAGCGAAAATGGTCGGTCGGCATAACGTGTATCGGGTTGACGTTCGGCGGCCTCTGGCATCGTGGGAGGAAAGCCATAAGACGAGTTACCCAGAGAGCCACACGAGCTGATGACCGTTGAGGACTTGATCGCTGCGCGACGGGCTGCGAACTGATGACGACTTGCTCATGCCATTTCGGGATGCCCGCCGCTACCGGTTCGCGGCGTGACCACAGATCTCCCGTCGAGCTTCCTTTCCGTCGGTGCCGCTCGCCCTGGTAATTGAGCTTCCTGTTAATGCCAGTTAATGCCAAAAGCGGCC
>DATEPX010000005.1:0-25143 GCA_035272945.1 Terriglobales bacterium | reverse complement strand
CCTAAGCGACCCTCTACACCGGAGGCTCCGACGGCTTCGTTTCCTCCACCGCCGCTCCGATTGCTTCCGGGTGGAGCGAACCCAGTTCCCGGGCGGGACTTTCACCCGCAGTCGACCAGCGCCTTTTCACGGCGCACGCGCGATGGGGATTTAACAACAGTTGCGCCTGCCGCACACGACGGCGACGTCAATGTTACCCAAGTAGATGCCGAGCTTGAGCTGTTCCCTCAGAGAACCAAACCTATAGTTTTTCTCAGAATCGAAAAACTAAGCCCGTTGCGAATTGGAGATTATTCCCCCAAAAATGGGTGAAGCGACTACCGAAACGGATGCGAGTGTCTCCGATGTCGAATCGCAGGGCAATCCTGTTAGTCGCGTAATACTCCGCCACTCCGCCCATGTCGAGGGCGAAGTTGACGCGACGCCCGAAGGTGAACTGAAGCGGATTAATTGAGGCAACAGACGTAATTACTTTCCCATACGTCTGAAACCCCGGCCTAATCTTGCCGAATACACCTACACGCCTTGTACGGTAGCCACCCTTTGGGCCGAAAAATGCCGCCGTAACGCGCCCGCCTTCTACGTCGGATGCCCCAACGCCCTCATCTGGGAAAAAATCGACCTCGCACTCGAAAGATAAAGCGCGATTGAAATTCGCAATGAAGCGGCCTCCCACTCCGTGGTTATATACCTTGCATCCTGAACACCCGACACGACTGCTAAGGATGTTGATGGCTGAGTATTGGACGCCTACTTCTATACGGGGAACCTCGTCCTGTGCCTCGGTTCGAATCACGACCACCACTATCAAGAACACAAAGAGTCGAACACCGTTTTTCATACGGTGGCCTCTCCCCTTTTCACGTCGCTTAATCGCGGCTTGGATTCGTGCCAATTCCTTGAATCGGGTCATGCGAACCGCCCAACCGCATTATGCTCCCGCGTAACTGTTGTTAGCAGGCCAATCGCTCAGAACCCGTCAACGAGCGTTTCTATGAGAAGGTCATAAAAGTCAAGGCCGACGTGGCGGCCCTCCTTTGTTTGATCTCCGTTTTTGTTTTTTGCGTTTGGCACGTCAGTTCCACCGTCCCTCCGTTTCTTGGGTTTTTTACTTTTCTTGTTCTTGGTGGCTTTCGCCACATTTCCACAGAAAATTTTGCGTTAGGATCGCTTCTATCACGATTTTTGCCAGTATGGCGTCTGGGACCGCCCCGCTATCCGGGCGCGACGAACTCTTTTGCATCAATGACCAAAGAGCCTGAATAGCTCACGAAACTCCGATTGCGGCGATAAGCGCGAAATCGCCAGTTCTTCACGCTATCAATCGCGGCGGATGTCAGGATTGGATGTCCTCGCACTACGGATATACAGGTGGGAATCCCATCAGTGCCCACCACGACAAGCAATTCTATGGTGCCCGAAATGCGGACATTGTGCCCTTGAAGCACGATGGGAACTCGCGTAACGACGAGGCTCGACATCTGCTTCGCACTGAAGTGTACTGATTGCCTGTCGCACCCGAGCAAATACGGGCTGAGCAACAACGCTGTACCGACTGTCGCACACACGGCCAGCAAAGCTCGTCGCATACTGATTCAGACTCCGATGGAATGCGCCAAGTTCCAGTAGTCTGACTCTGCTGTTGAAATCAGGCGATGTCGCTCATCGAGCCCGGATGGGTGGGCCGGGGGCGTAGTTGGTGACAGAGAGATTTTTCGCCAACGTTCTTGATTGTGGATGTTTACTGGCTGCGTTCAGCGCCCACCAGCGAGAGCAATCGCGCTCCTCAATGTCGTTGCGCGGTCGTTGAACGTGCTTGATGCGAACTGAACGGGCAGCAGGCATCCTGGGGCCAGGGGTTCAGCTTCCAATTCCGTAAGTACCTCCTTTGTGGCTTCGATGACCCCGCTGCCGCTCAAGGCACTCGTGAAGAGAAGCTAGCTGTTTTTCGTCGCGTGCGAGATGAGATAGCCCGCCGCATCGACGAAGAATTGGTCGCTCCACAGGCAGAGCAACGAGCCAGCGCCTCCCGATGAGCCATCGCAGAGCGGTGCGCTTTCGCTGGCGGCGTGCGTATCCCTGTTCTGGCAGCCATCAGGAATTCCTAAGGCGCCCTTCAAATTTATTCTTAGGAAGCAGCCCGGGACCGAGCTTGGCTCGGTCCCTAAGTCACCCTGAAAGATTCCGCGCGATGCAAGCTCTCGTCTACTTCACGACGAGCGTCGGATTTGTGCTATGGCTGAGAGTGCCCGCGGTTCCCGTAATCGTCAACGGGTAAGTGCCGGCGGGCGTGCCGGGTGGCGGCACAGGTGTGATGGTCTGTACCGCGGTTAGGGTCACGCCGTTATAGGACGCCGAAATCGTACTCGTGGTCGCCGACGTCACAGTCATCGTGGACACTGTGAAGGTCGCGTTCGTGGCTCCCGCCGCGATGGTCACGCTAGAAGGTACCACTGCGACCGCCGCATTACTGCTGGACAGCGAGATCACAATACCACCCGCGGGGGCGAGCCCATTCAGTGCCACTGTCCCGATTGAAGAGGTGCCGCCCGGAACGCTGGCTGGGTTGAGCGTCAGCGATGTGAGGCTTGGGCCGGACGGTGGTTGAGGAGTAATCGTGAGTAAAGTGCTCTTCTGTACCCCTGCGTAGGATCCCGTGATGGTACTCGTCGTAGATGCGCTCACTGGATTGGTCTTCACCGTGAAGCTCGCGCTCGTGGCTCCTGCTGCCACCGTCACGTTGGGTGGGACCGTTGCCACCGAAGTATCGCTGCTCGACAGAGAAACCATGACACCGCCGGCCTCCGCTGCACTGCTCAGGGTGACTGTGCCGGTCGAGGAATTCCCTCCGTTGACGCTGGTCGGATTAACGGTCAGTGAGGTGAGGCTTGGGGCAGAAGTCGCTGGCGTGACGGTCAGCACGGCGCTTTGTTGAGATCCGCTGCCGTATGACGCTGTTATGGTGACGGATGTCTGGGTGGTCACGGAGCTGGTCGCAACTGCGAACCTGGCGCTGATGACACCGGCTGGGACAGTTACGCTGGCGGGAACTGTTGCTGCCGATGTGTTGCTGCTCGAGAGTGTGACGACGGCGCCGCCGCTCGGCGCTGTACCGCTCAGGGTCACCAAGCCACTGGAGGGAACCCCTGCGCTGACCGTCGTTGGGCTCAACGCGATCGAGGACAGTGTCAGAGAAGCCGGAGGCGGTCCCCCCGGCGTTCCGGGGCTGGAGCTGGAGCTGGAGCTGGAGCTGGAGCCGCACGAATACAAAGCCAGCGAGAATGTAACCAGGCCGAGCGCAGCTGCCAGACCACGCCCCGGATGCGTAGCTATGCCCAAGTGGGAAAGGGTCGCCCAAACGAGGAGTCCGGCGATCCACGCCGCAATCCAGCCAAACCGTGCCGAGGTTCCAGAGGACGGACCAATCCCTATGAATCCTGCGGGCGCTGCCGCGCGTGCTGTCGTCTGTACTGTTACAGTTGCTGTTACGGGATTGGCGCCGTTGAGCGTGAGTGCAGGCGGCACGATGGTGCAGGAGGATGCTGCTGGCTCACCGCCGCACGTCAAGGCAACAGTCTGACTGAACGCGTTGATTGGGGTCAGTGTGACGGTATAGGTTGCCGCCTGGCCGGCGGTTATGGTCGCAGTCGTCGGGTTGGTCGAGATGGAAAAGTCCGCCGGCGACACGCTTTGCAGGGCTTGAGCGATGTCCAACCTGCCGTGCCCCAAGGTCGAGTCGGGGAGAGTCTGGGCGTGAGCGATCGCCGCAGCAGCCTGTGCCTCGTTGGCTGATTCCTTATTGTGCAGCAGTGCGGACGTGCCCGAGACGAAGGGTGCACTGAACGAAGTCCCCCATCCGGCTGCATACGTGTTGAACGGGTAGGTCGTGACGATGCCTTCCCCCGGAGCTGCTACCCAGACGACCGCGCTGCCATAGTTGGAGAAGGAAGACCGCGTGTCCGAGTTGCTGGTGGAAGCCACGCCCATCACCGTGCTTTGCAGCCCCGCAGGATAGACCACTATGTTTTGCCCTTCGTTGCCCGCGGATGCACCGCAAATCAAAGCTGACTGGCTGGCGTGATTCACCGCCGTCGCCAACTCAGGCGAATACGACGTGAAATCAAAACTCATGTTGATGACGTTCGCTCCGTGCGCCACTGCGTAATAAATTGCTTGCAGAATGTTGGAGAGGTAACCGGTGCCGTCAGAACTAAATGCTTTCAGGGGCAACAAATTCGCTTTCGGCGCCACCAGGTGAATGACACCGAGAACCATGGTCCCGTGGCCGAAGGCAGCATATTTAGGGTTGTTATCCAGAATGGCGGCGGAAGACTGGTCGAGAATCGCGGCGCTGGATTGATTGACTTTTGCCGGCTGGCAAGTCGTCGGACAAGGTGGGGGTGGCGTCGGAAAATCCGCGGTTACGTCGTTTAGCTCAGAGGCCCCTGGCTGGTTTCGCGTGAAATCATACCCGGGCAGAAGAACACCCGCGAGCGCTGGATGACCGGGGTCGACCCCGGTATCAATATCGGCGACAATGATCCCGCTGCCGTCTACATTAAATTGCGTCTGGGCAGCCGAGACACGCACGATGGTAGCCGCCTGCTGGGTGGTATAACCCTGCCACACGGTGGAATTGTAGTAGCTCACCGGGGTTGAGTCAGTCAGGGCGGAAGGCGTGCACACCGGAAGCGGACCTGGGCAAGGGACCACGTTCAAACCGCCTATGAGGCTGAGCAATTGGTCAAGCTCGGCATCCACGATTCCTAGAAGAGGACGAAGAAGATTTATGAGCGTCGTCGGATCTAGTGAAGTGGTGACCAGAAACAGTTGTCCCAGGCTACCATCCAGGGGGCCAACCACATTGCAGGTCTGGAGCAGACAAAGGGGCTGCAGAAGGCTCTCGAGGCCAGTCTGACCTAGCGTGGTTCGGACGATGATTCGATTTTGAGCTGACGCAGGTGCGGCCCACAGTAACGTCAACAGCAGTGCAGCCAGAAGCCACCTTCGGCGCTTCATGACTTACTCCCCCTTTGAGCAGTGATTCCTGTTCACTTGCTTCCGTGCCAGGGACGAGGACGCTACTATGAGCCGCCGTACTTCGGCCGCTAACCTTGATTTACAGCGTACTTTTCAGGAAAGTCCCGGTACCAGCGAGGCCAGATTCTCGCCATGTGGGAATGCCATCGTCGTACCGCTGCTGTGAATTGTCACCGCGAAGAGTGTCTCCGGACTAGGTCGCAACCAACCTGGCCCCTGGAGTACCTTGCTGCTATCAGTATCCGACTCCCTGCTCAGCAAATCCGAGACTCTCTTTCTTCAGATAGCACAAGCTCGCCAGAGCGTCTTCAATGGCTTGCATTTCCGTGGAAGTGTCGCAGCTTGACGACATCGTTTGTAGCCGGTTGAATATCGCAGCCTCCGCAGCTACCACGCGCCACTTTAGTTTGTTCTTGTCGAGCTCCACCAGGGCGTCTTGGTAAGGCTTCTGCCACTCGGGGTATTGCAGGTTGTCCACAGTCTGTTCTCCCATTTCAGGCTCCGTCTGGGACAAAAAGGGGCGATATCCGATCTCACGCCAAGCCATTGACGAAGCCTCATTTCAGCCCTAACTTACCGGCCGCACAATAAAACATGACGCCCAAACTTTGATCGCCGATCGCTGCTCCATCGCCGATAGCTGCTCATGGGTGCGGTACCGGTTCACGCCCTTAGGCGCGGAACCGGCCGAGAGCATCCCGCAGTGAAATCACAATCGGCTCATCCTTGTCCCCGTGGAACACCAACTCCAGGTCACCACTGTTTTCCATCTCCGCGCGGAACTCTCCAAATTGGTTAGTCCTCCCCTGGATAATTCCACCGCGGAGATTGGAAAACAGGACCGGCACCTCACTCCCAACCATTTCTGGCTGCCGGAAGTCCATTAATTGTCCAGTGACCAACAAACTCTTACCTTCCTGCTGGCCTTCGATCTGCAAATCGATCTGGTAAGGATCGGCGCCATAGAGCATCCGCCTGGTTCCGCTGCCACCCGATCGAACGCCCGCCAAGGCAGGTTGCAGGAAGCTGTCAAAGAGAATCTGGACTACACCGCGAGCTCCCTGGTGGCGGTGCGCAGCCAATTGCGATCCCGCATACGCCGCCTTCACGATCCGCACGGTCTGATCCGGCGGCTGGTAACTCGCTTCCCCCAACGTCAGTTCCCGAATTCGCTGCCACCGCAAAAACTCTGTTGTACACTGCTTGCAATCCGCCAGGTGCTCTTCCATCGCCTGTTTCACGCTTGGCGAAACCACCTGGTTCACTAGATCGATCCACTCAACGGTTGTAAAGTGCTTCATCTTTGTGTCCCCGCTATTTCTACGTTCTGGGCTCCCTCAACCGCTGGTCTACTCGCCTCACTCATTGAATAAGGGAGTTTCGGAGTCAGAAAAATGCAGGCTGGCCAAAAAAATTTAGGTGAGCCTCTCGGGGTTCCCGGAACGGAGTTTCAGACGTCGGCAGGATGGGTTCCCATGTACTTTTCGGCGACCTTGCCAACCAGCACAAACGGGGCCCAGAAATAAGGGTGAGGGTGTTCTCTCTTTAGCTCCCGCATGGCTGCTTGCAGTGAGCCCGCCATGTCCCCGCTGCGGATGTAGCCTTTATAGAATTGCTGCATAAACTCCGCGGTGCTGCGGTCGTTGACATCCCACAAGGACAGCAACAAGGAACCGGCGCCGGCGTAAAACAGGCCGCGTTGCAGTCCCAGCAACTCGTCGCCTGCCGCCACAAAATTCATTCCGGTAGCGCAGCCGCTGAGAGTCACCAGCTCCGTATCCATCCGCAACTCATAGAGGTCATAAAGGTTTAAGTAGCTGTCGCCCAGCCGGATGCTGGAGAACATGGGATTATCCTGGCGGTAAATGCCGTGGGTCGCGATGTGTAGTAATCCGGCCTCCGGGCCCTTCTCTCGAAGAACTTCCAAGGTGGCCTGCTCGCCGACATACAGTTCCGCTTCCGGCAGCAAGGCCGCCACCGATTCGACTTCGTCGCTGATCTGGGGCGCGCGCGTGTCGGGCACGCCTATAACCAGGGAGCTGTGCTTTCTGCCGGAAGCCCTCTGCTGGCAGAGGGCAAACAGGGTGGCGCTGGGCGCATAAGAAACGGTATAGGCTTCTCCCACGTACTCATCGCCATTGCGCAGCGCATGGAAAGGAAGAAAGTGCAGGGGCCCGTGCGGCACAAAAACAAGATGTTGCGCGCCCAGCAGGGGCCGCAAAGGTTCGATTAGTTCCTTGTAGAGAGCCTCCAGATGACTTAGTGTGGCGCGAAACAGGGGCTGTTCGAATTCTTGGGTGTAGCGAGCGTCCATCCGAAATTTGGAAAGCTGGAACCTGAGCAGCTGCAAGCGATGTGCAACCTGCGGCATCGTTCCCAGGGGCTTGACTTCAACACTCTCGCGGGTGACTACTGCGGCCACCAACCGATCCCCTGCCGAGTAGTATTCGATCAGGGCCGTTTCTGCCGGAATAGCGGCCTGCAATTCCGCTACAGAAAACTCGGGTGGTACTTCCAGGCTGGCGTTTTGCCGGTCCTGCGGGGGTAACTCCCGCAGCGCTCGCAACAGCTCGTTTTCACGTGATTGCGCCAGCTGTTGCAGCTCTTCCAGCCGCGCCCGGGACATGCCCTCCGCACGAAGCTGTTCCAGTTCCATGCGATGGTAATACCAGTTGAGTTCCTCCCGCAAGTCGCGGATCTCTTGCACGTCCTTACTACTCTTTGCCGCTTCGCTCATGGGCAAGGTCTGGCCGCTCTGGAAAATCATTTCCAGCATGCTTCGTGATTTGGCGGCTTCCATGATCCCAAAGCATTGGTCCACCGAAATCTGTGGAGCTTGCCCGCTTAGGTACAACTCCACGAGCGCCTCGTAAACTTGTAGACGATTCTTGACGAAAGAGATCTTTAATTCTTCGGTGTGCAGGCGGGTACGCAGACCTTCGAGAGCTTTCCGCGCCTCCTGATAGGCTGTAAGAGCCGCAGATTGATCGCCTCGCCTCGCCGCAATCTGTCCCAGCAGGAAATGCGCCTGATATCTCAATTCAGGCGTTTGCACGCGCCACAATTTTGTTATCACTGTTTCTGCTTCCTGTTTGGCCAGGACGAGGTCCCCGGCTTGGAGCGCGATGCGCGCCAGCAGAAGATGCGCGAGCACGGCCTTGCCGGCCAGCACCGTCTGATCAAAAAACCGGGCTGCACCCGCGCACAGTTCCTGCGCCTCCTCGTAGCGGCCTTCATGAATCAGCAGAAGGCCCTTATAGAGATCGAGCAGCCACAGCCACACGACATTCTTTTCATGGGTGAACATTTCGCGGGCCTTGCCGAACAGTTCGAGAGCCTGCTGCGTTCTTCCCTGTTGCCCGCAGGCGATGGCTTCGTTGGCCACCGTCTTGGCTGCCTCATAACCCATGCCGAGTTTCTGGAAACGAAGAAACCCTTCTTCGGCAATTTCCTGCGCTTCCTGGCTGAGGTTCAGCTCCAGATAAATCTCCGAAAGATCCAGATAGCAAAGCGCCATGTGATACTCATCGCCGGATGCCTCACAGGACCTTTGAGTGGACCGAAGCATCCCCAGAGCGCGGCTGTATTCGCCGCGGAAGTAATACAAGTAGGCAATGTTGTAATCCGCCTGATCGCGAAGCCGCGGCATGTCGTACTTGACGCACAATTCGCGAGCTCTCTGATAACAGTCCAAAGACCTGCGAAAGTCGTTCAAGCTGATCAGGCACATGGCCATGTTGTGCAGCGCGATCGCCGCATCTTCCCACTCCTGATATTTGGCCAATGCCTTGTAGGCGCGCTCGTAATGCGCCAAGGCCTCATCAAAGCGGTCCTGCCGATGAAAAATGTTGCCGATATTGTTTTCCAGACTGGCTGTCCGCTTGCCTTCGCCCAATCGGGTGTAGATTTCTCGCGCCTGCTCAGCGGCGGCAAAGGCACGATCGTATTCGCCCAGCAGAATCAAGGGTTGAATGGAGTGGCTCAGGGTGCGCGCCGCTTCCAGCCAACTTTCGCAGGCGGCATAGATTTCGTATGCCTGATCGTGGTGTTCCACGGCGGCGGGATTCTGCCCGGCACCGTAAAGCGCATCTGCCTTGGCTCGGAGGGCGAGCGCGAGACATTCTTCGCAGTCAACTTTTCGCGCGATCAGCACCGTGGCTTCGGCAAGCTGCAGTGCTTCGCGCGCGTCGACACGGATCTTTTTTACGACTAGAGGAGCTAACTCGTCTACGACTTTGGGGTCGATCAGCGAGGGGTGACGGGAAAGGAAGTTTTCCCGGTCGAGGTCGCTCTTACAAGCCATCAACGCCAGCAGGAGTTCGTTGTTCTCGAGCTTTTGGCGAGCAACGGCCATCAGTCGAATCCCAATTCGCTAAGTCTCTGCCGCAGGCGTTCGATGCACTTCTGCCGCGTCGAGCCGATCGAGCCTACTGCCAGGCCCAGCTCGCGAGCAACCTCGCTGTAAGGACGCGAGGGTGTCTCCAGAAATAGCAGCTCGACCAAACGTCGGCACTTCGGATCCAACGTGGCCATCGCCTCGCGCAGCCGCTGCTCTTCCTCGGTCTGCTGCACCAGGGTTTCGGCGACCGCCGGCGTCTCCGGTTCCGGCAAGGCCGGATCGGAGTCGCGGCTTACCACTCGCTGGCTCTGCCGTTTCCAGTTCCAGCATTGGTGGTGTGCTACCTGGATGAGCCATTTCGGAAGTGCTCGCGGCTCGCGCAAATCCGGGAGACGCGCCAGAAGTTCCATGCACGTGGCCTGGAACACGTCAGCTGCCTCTTGCGCAGGCAGCCCATACTTTACAGGGATGGAGTAAATAAGCGCTTTATACTTCTCGATCAGCTGGGACCAAGCCTCTTCATTGCCGGACAGACACTCCTTGACTAACCGGCTGTCGTCCCACGGGGCCACGGGGGCTCTTGCTGTACTATCGTCCATTACCGGGTTCATCGGCTGCCAGTCTCCGCGCCATAGCGTCTGGCTACGCGATAACCATGAAACATTTTGGCCTCAAAACCTTCCACCCGATTCACGAAAAATGACGAAGCTGGCGCTGAAAGGTGAATGGCTGAGAAGAAAAGCGCTCGCCCAGAGAAAAAACGAAACCGCCGTCACGTACCCTCCCCCCAGGGACCGATGACGGCGGCCCGCTCGTTAAAGAACTGAAGCGTCGATTAACGGCTCCGGCTCCTAAACGGTAACTCGATGCAGTGCTGAGCCGACGGCACACTATGGTTTCCGTCTGCCGCTCGGGCTAGGGGAGGACTAAATACGAATCGCGCTAAAGCTAGCATAGCCAGAGTACCTCCCCACATCCGTAGAATCCTGTAGGCACCTCCGGGAAAGCCTGTAGAGAGCATCGTCCCGGACAACGGAGAATTTTGACCGACGCAAGCGCTACCGCCCGTTGCCCGCTTCGGCCAGCGCAGCCAGGCCGGTCGGATTGAGGACCACGACTGCCTTGCGCTGGGTTTGGACAACTCCCTGTTCCTCCCAGTCAGAGAAAAGCCTGCTCACCGTGAACAGGGTCGTACCAATCATTTGCGCCAGGTCCTCATGCGAGAGGTCGATGCGATAAATGCCTTGGCTGCTTCGACTGCCTTGTTCGAGCAGCCGCATAAGCATCCTGGCCAGACGCGGCGCGACCCGTTCGGTAGCCAGTTCGACAAAGCGCTCCTCAAGCGAATAGAGCCGCTCAGCCAAAATAGCTAGTGCATTGCGGCGCACCACGGGAATCTGTTCTTCCAGCGCGGCAAAGTTGCGCGCCTCCCAGGTCAGCAACTGACATTGCCCGAGACATTGCGCCGTTGTGCGATGTCTGCCGTCCGGCACCAAGGCCAATCCGCCCAGGATTTCCCCGGTTTCCCCAACACTGAAAATTACTTCAGTGCCGAAGCGGCTGAGTTGCGACAGTTTTACTCGCCCCGAGACCAACACCACAACAAACTGTGCCGGATCACCTTCCCGGAAAATTGTCTGGCCCTTTGCGAAGCACCGTTCCTGTGCCGCCGAAGCCACGTCCGCGCACTCTGCAAACGAGAGGCCCCGGAAGAGACGTGTCTCCTGGATGCAGGAGATTCGCGCATGCAAAGGAAGTACTCGAGCGGAAATCGGCGCGCCCGTGTCCAGCTCGCGCGCAAATTCGTTCTTCGGATAAGGCTGTGGAACATTAACACTCGCCATGGTGCCTCCCCACATCGTGTGTCGATCCGTTACAGGTAAACGTCCATCCCAGTAGTTCAATCACTCTTAAAGGAGATTGAGAGCTGAGAATCACGCTCCCGGGGGAGAGTCTACGATTCACATAAACGTGGTTCATCGAATCCTGAAGTGAGCGCAAAAACCACGTTTCGTAACTTAGGTTAGGCGTATCGTACTTTGCTTCTACTCTGGAACCATCCGGCTGTTTCTGTACCAAGCTGGGGGATTTTTCTGTACCGCGCTGGGGGGGTTGCTGTATCCGCCTTTTCAACGCATCATGCGACTGCTCCATGCCCAATGGATGGGTGGGAATCTTCCTAGTCAAGTGAGTCCCGCAAATGCTGTATGGCTCAATCTACGGAATTGTGACGCTACGCGTGACAGATCGGTTGTGCCTCATCGAGCAACCACCAAGAGGCAGCCGATGTCTTGGGCGAGCCACGCGAGTCACCTTCCTCGCATGCTGGGGTTTCCGGCCCATGCCAATTCGGATATTAATCGCGGATGACGACCCGACCATTCGGCTTCTGCTGCGCAGGTTTGTCGAGGGCCACGCCTCGCCGGAAGTCTGCGACGAGGCGGGGAACGGTGTCGAGGCGCTCGAAAAAGCACGCCGGATCGTTCCTGATCTCGTTATTCTCGATTGTGCGATGCCGGTTATGACCGGCTTGCAAGCAGCCTGCGAAATCGCCAAAACTTTCCCCGCCCTGCCCATGCTTCTAGTCAGCGTTCAACAGCTATCGCCTGCCCTGGCACAAGCCGCTCGTGAGGCCGGACTGAAGGGCGCCGTCACCAAAGACCGCCGCAGTGAGGTCGTAGCCGCTGTCGGGGCTCTCCTTCGAAACTAGACTCTCTTTCCCGTTCAAGAGACTAACCAGGCCATGAGCAAATTGGTCAGCTGATTGGCTGTCAGAACTGGTGGGAACTCATCGGCCGCCGCCCACACAAGAGACAAGGCTGCCTCTTCCATTACAGGATTCTCAACTGACACGCCGGGTAATTCGAACTCGTCGCCTGGTTCGAACTTGTCGCTTGGTTTGGACCGTCGAGAAAGTAGGTAACGCTGTCGTTGACAGCAATCCCAGAACCTCCGCCCGATCAAGATACGTACTCAAGGAGGCCACGACGAAGCGCGAGGCGATGTGACCCAAGTCCACACCTCCCAGGAAGTACTTGTGCCACCCATCGATCACGATGCCCTTAGTGAGCACTCGATCGAGCACGTCAATGAAGCTATCGTCCACTTGCTGGTACCACCGTGGTCCCCACTTCCCCGTTCTGATTCCAAGTCCAAAGAACAGTACCGACCTGCTTCAGTGTAGCTGCCCCGCAACATAAATGCATGAGGTGAATGCTGTAGAAAAAACAGCTCCTTCATTCTAGGAACCTGCTGAATCAACAGCCTGCGGTTTGTGGAGTTTGCATTGGATCACCCCCGTGCTTTCATTTCTCTGGTCTATACGTCAAACCTGAGCGCTTGGGGAGCTGCGCCGAGATGAATCTGCTCACTCGGATTTTGCTCAGTGGTGTGACGTTGCTGGCGCTGGCTTCGGCTTCCCTCGCCGACGACCCTCCGGTCATCCGCACCTCGGATCGCTCCGTAACCATCCCACGTGTCGACCAGCCGCCGGCGATCGAAGACTTCGTTACCATGGAGCCTAGCCCACGCATGGCCGGCAAAATGGCGCGAATCGAGGGTTTTCGACAGTGGATCCCACACGACGGCCAGCCTGTCAGCCAGCGCACCGTAGCGTATCTTGCTTTCGACAGCAAAAATTTTTATGCCGTGTTCATTTGTTTTGACAAGGAACCCGGCAAGATCCGCGCTCATCTCGGACACCGCGACGACATCTGGGACGACGACTTCGTTGACGTCTGGATCGACAGCTTCCACGACCACCGTCGCGCCTATGAGTTCGTGGTCAATCCGCTGGGCTTGCAGGGCGACGGCCTCGCCACGGACAACAACGAAGATTTCAGCTTCGATACACTCTGGTACTCGCGCGGCCAGATCACCAGGCAAGGCTGGGTCGCCTGGTTCGCCATTCCCTTCAAGTCCTTGCGCTTTCCTAAAGCTGACGTCCAGACCTGGGGCATAACCCTGCAGCGTGAAGTTCACCGCGCCAACGAAAAATCCTTCTGGCCTTATACCACGCGCCGCCAAGAAGGCATCATCGCCCAGAACGGCGATCTGAAAGGCATGGAGAACATCTCCCCGGGCCGCAACATGCAATTCATTCCCTACGGCCTGTTCCGTTCCTTCCGAGGTCTCGACCTGCGTGACCCCAGCGCGCCGCGCTTCGACTCCCGCGCCGCTAAATTCGACGGCGGCCTGGATTCAAAGTTCGTCATCAAGGACAGCCTGGTACTGGACACAACCGTTGAGCCCGACTTCAGCCAAGTCGAATCAGACCAGCCGCAGGTCACCGTCAGCCAGCGCTTCGAAGTTTTCTTTCCCGAGAAGCGTCCCTTCTTTCTCGAGAACTCTAATTACTTTGATACCCCTATCAATCTGTTCTTTACACGCCGCATCGCCCATCCGCAGTTCGGTTCGCGCCTCACCGGAAAAATAGGGAAATACTCGGTTGGCATGCTGCTGGCCGACGACCGCTCGCCTGGGTTGATCGTTGCTCCCAACGACCCTCTGGCGAACAAGCGCGCCTACTTTGCCATTGGCCGCGTCAGCCGCGACATTATGAAGGATTCGTTCATCGGCCTGATGTACACCGACCGCGAGTTCGACGGCGCCTTCAATAGGGTCGGCGGAGTGGACGCGAACCTCCGGCTGTCGAAGACCGTAGTCAGCCGGTTCCAAGCGGTCGAGAGTTCCACCCGCCAAATTGACGGCACCTACCTGGCGGGCCCCGCTTTTGAAGGCGACATGAGCCGCTTGGGAAACAGCTTCAACGCCGATCTTCACTACACCGGCCGCAGCGACGGCTTCCGCACCGAGACGGGTTTCGATCCTCAGCCCGATATTCACAATGTCACTCTCGACCCCTGGTACAACTTCTGGCCGAAAAAGCATCTCCTGCGCTGGGGACCCGAGTTCCCGGTCTACCGCATCTACGATCACGAGGGAAACACGCTGAACTGGGGCTACGAGCCGGAACTTTTCTTCGAACTGCCGCGCCAGACTTTTCTCCGGATCGGCTACGCCAAGGAGGCCGAACTTCTCCGTCCACGCGACTTTTCTGTCCTTACCCACAACAAGGATTTCGTCCGAAATACCAAGTTCTTTTTCTTTCGCACGGCCCCCCTCAAGAAAGTCATTTTCGATACCGACACGCGCTGGGGACAACGCATCAACTACGCCGCCCCGGTGGGCATCGAGCCATTCCTGGCACGACGCCACAGCACGACCACCGACCTCAGCATCATCGCCACCAATCGCCTGCGCATCGATAATACTTATCTCTGGTTCCGCTTGGCCGACCTAAACAAGCGGGGTGTCGCCTTCAACAATCACATCATTCGCTCTAAGTGGAATTACCAATTCACTCCCGAGCTCTCGGTTCGCGTCATCCTGCAGTACTCTGCCGTGCTCGCGAACCCAAACTTCACCAGCCTCCCGACCACGAAGAACCTCAACGCCGATTTCCTAATCACCTATCTCCTCCACCCCGGCACCGCAGTCTACGTTGGCTACAACAGCAACCTGCAGAACCTCGATCACAACCTAGCTCTGGCTCCTGACGGCAGCCTCATCCGTACCCGCGACTCCTACCTCAACGACAGCCGCCAGTTCTTCGTCAAAGTCTCCTACTTGTTCCGCTTCTAATGCCGTGTGGCACGGACACCGCTGTCCGCGTGTCAGATGGAGTGCGAAGCCAGCCCGCTCTACCGGCCCAGCGAGTGGAGAATGGCCAATTCCTGGCGGGCCGACTCTGCGCGGGAACCCCGAGGTTCTTCGTTGAGAAAGGTTCTCAGCTCGGCGGACGCCTCACTCAGTCGGTTCTTCTGTTCGTAAACGCGCGCCGCGATCCGATGCACGAAGGCATGAGCTTGCGACATGTCATGAGCCTTGCGGCAGGTGGTGAGGGCATTATCAGGGTGTTGATCCATGAATTGGGCATACGCCAGCAGGCTCAGCGTTGTCGCATCGGTAGGATCGAGAGCCGAGGCTCTCTCCAGCAGAGTCTCTGCTTGACGAAAATCGTTATCCGCCATGCTCAGCCGGCTTAAGTTGACGTAAGCCAGAGCGAAGTGGTCATTCAGACTAATTGCCTTTCCCAGGGCTCCACGCTCCTGCTTCTCGTCTCCCATGCGCTCATACGCGACGGCCAGATTGTTGTAAGCAGCGGCGTAATCGGGATAGATCGCAGTTGCCCGGTGTAGCTTCTCGATCGCCTTGGTCCAGTTCTGGCGGATCATGAATTCGTTAGCCCGGTGGAATTCTCGCTGGGCATTGCGTGGGACTTGGAGATCAACCACCGCGACAAATGGACTGAGTCGCGTATCCTCCCATTCAACTTGAGCGAGAGCCGACCCGGAGAGAAGAAAGAAGAAAACCACGAAGCGCGCCAGCATAGTGCCGCTCCACAGAAGAGCTGCCGCCACCGCTCTTCGTGCGACGCGGCGATGCAGGTGAGGATCTTCTCTTGCTCAGACGTGCTGGAAGACAAATCGGTAGCAGCCATTGCGGGTTGGGCCCGATGGGAATCCTGCAGTTGTTGATTTCGTAGTCATGCCGTTGGTGAGACACCCGGTGTACAGATGCCTTGTAGTGCCAGTGTCTTGTGTGAGTATCCCAGTGAACAAAGCCTTGCGTTGGCTCGCCCACAAAAAAGCCGCCACGCAGGGCGGCTCCGGGCAGAATCACGACGACCGTTAGTCCTGCTTGGCTTTGTGTGGCTTGGCCGAATGGCCTTTCAGTTCGACCACAATCACATCCAGCGCCGAATCACCGGTGTTTTCCGGCAGGTGGATAGTCGCGGCTTCATACTGCGCCTCGCCTGCTTTGGTCACAAACTCTTGTGTTTTGCCATCAGGATAGGCGAATTGCCCTTTGCTGTCATTGAGGAACACCGCAACCGTGTCGGGGTGACTGTGCATCACCGATTTCTCATGTGGACCGTAGTGCACTTTCAGAATTCGTACTTCGTTGTTTTCGCTCACCACCGAGTAGTGTTGGGGATCAACCTTGACTGCATCTTGGGCAGACACCATGGAGGCAAAACAAAGGCACACCATCAGCACCCCGCATAGAGTAAGCCGCACTCGCATGTTGCTCTCCTTAGTAGTCTTTATGGAATTCGTTGAGAAGCGGCCCAACGTTACTATTCGAGCTAAACGCTGTCAATAAACTTTGCTGCCCGGTGCTCCAGGTTCGCCCGCGGTTTTTGGCGCTAACCTGGGTTAAGAAATACTAGCCTGCTCCTCCGCTATGGATATGCGCCTTTTCGATGTCCTGCCGTCCTCTCCGGCGCGATTTCGACCGAGCCGGTTTTCGCCAGGTCCCTCGCGGATGACAAGAGCTGAATCCCACGTTTGCGAAAAGCTCGCAAATGTAGAGCGCCCGGCTTAACTCAGCTAAACTTTCTTGTCATTCAAGCGCAGCGAGGAATCTGCTTTTATTCTATTCGCCTGGACACACCAGATTCCTCACGGGCTGAAGCCGGTTCGGAATTACGGGCATTAAGTAAAGTGACTCTGGGAGATTCTCGCCAAGCCCGGTGCCCCGGGATCGCGCCCGGGTTTTGGGCCTGGGCTAAGAGATAATGGTTAAAGGGCCGGCCATACTACTGCAGGCGCGGCCGCTTCCTTGCCCTGGACATCTGGCGCAACTTGAGCAGCGCCATTTCCAGGCCCGAGCGCGCGATATCGGAGAGATCCAGATCAAATTCCTTGGCCAGCGCCCGGAACTCCCGGTCCATGCTGATGGGTATACGAAAGGTGTACGGCAGGCCGCGTTCTTTCTCGGCTGCAGTGACGAGCCGGGTCAGAGGATCGGTTTCGGCCTCAGCGGCGTTTTCGGGAGTTGCCGTCCTCTCTTCGGCCTGACTAACCGGCTCCTCCGCCGGAGTGACAATCTCCATCGATGTCGTCAGATCGAGATCCGCGCCTTTCAAAATGGGGCGCTCGTGGAGCCCGCTGAAGTCGGCTCCGAAGTCAATACCGCCGTTGCCCTCTCGCTTGTTGCCGCTAGCCATTTCAGAATCTCCTCCCTCAAAGAGATGTACTCGTTTGCTCCCTTACTCTCCCGCGCCAGCTCAAAAATCGTCAGCCCGACATCGCCGGTGCGACGTATGTGCTCACGATGCACAATCTCGCTCTCCAAAACCCGGATCGGCAGGCCGGCCAGGTTCAGCATCAGCTGCGTCCGCGCCCCTTTGGCTGAGTTCGTACGCGCATCGCGATTGTTGATGAATGCCAGTAAATCCAGATCTGGTTTCGTGCTCTCCCGAATCGCCAGGAGCCATTGCAGAAACCCGATGAGTGCGCGGAGATCGTGTCCGGATGGCATCACCGGTATCAGAACCGCGTTCGATACCAGCACCGCGTTACGGAGCACTTCCCCATCCTTCTCTCCTGGATCCCTGGGCGGACAATCAATCAGGACCACGTCATAAGGATCGACCGCCAGCGCCGCCTTCAGGAAGTTCCGAACGTTGGTCGACTGCAAGCCCAAAACTTCGTACGAGCAGCCGGCGCCTTCTCCAGTTCTGCGCCACGAATAAGCGCTGGCCTGGCTCCCGTCGGCGTCAACAATCAACGTTCGATAGCCTCTGACCACGAACGCACCCGCTAAGTTGGTAGCGGTAGTAGTCTTTCCGCTCCCACCTTTCTTGTTTGCAATCGCTATGATCGTTGCCATGTTTCGCAGCCTAACTCTCCGGGGGAGCCCGAGCCGAGTGACTACTATGGTTCTTCGGGGTGACGAAGCTGAGCGACCGCCCTCCTGCCAAGCACCTTGCAGCCGTATCCCGCTGAGCTACCAGCCGCAGTGCGTATTACACGCTGTCTTACCTGCTGTCTGACAGACTGTAAGACAGACGCGCTGACGGACTACTCCCCCCGCTCATTCGCCCACGCGATGTGCATGCAGTCCCTCCCCGCACGCCTTCGCTAGTCTTACCGCCCGCTCTTCCGCCACTCCGCCCTCCCGCCAAAAGCTGCGCTCCCTCTAGCGTCCCTTGTCTCGCCTGCCCAGCCGCTTGGTCGCATGATCGCCCAACCTAGGTGTCGCGTCGCATTGCTCGAACCCGCTCTCTCGCCCTCGTGTTCCCACTGCTGCCTGCCTGCTGATTCGCGCTTTCGCGCCTCCGTCCTTTCATTCGCCATCCAGCAAGCAGTCGATCCAGTCGCGGTCCCAAATTGTTTCGACCCCGGCCTCATCCCGAATGTCCGGTGAGAGGCCTTTTGTGGGCGGCTCCTCCTGGCGCCCCACCTGTAAGCAGCTGACCGGAGTCGATTCCGGCTTTTCACACTTTCTTTTCACCCCCTTAAAGTAGACGCCCTCGATTCACCCTACTCCACGCAGCTTAGCTAACTCCTTGTGCTACAATGCGATACCCATGGTCCTTAAAGCCACTATCCGCCCCTCAAACTACATCTTGTGTTTACTCTATAGTTAATACGCAACGGCTATTTACCCCATAGTTAATACCCTGCTCAAGTGCCACTTGAGGCCTCCATTAAAGTCCCGCTTCGCGGAACTCTCCCCTTCGAGTGCGGCTTGAATGCTGGGCTAGCGCAATTCTTGAGGGATTCGGAAGTTAGGGTGTTGAGTGAACTGCGCCTGCGAAAGTAGCTGTTTCTGAAGGCTCTTGGCGAGGAATTTATGACCGCAATGTGGCCGTTTCGCGACTATTTCTGGAGCTTTCGGAGGGCCGCAGCCAGCGCATCGATGGCCAGCTGGCCGGCGTGCGTAGAGGCTTCTGGCACCCCTCCAACGATCTCGACCACATCTTCGCGTCGCAAAGTACTGATCTCAGACAGAGTCTTGCCGCAAACCAACTCGGTTAGGGCCGATCCGCACGCCATGGCTGGGACGCACCCTTTGGCCTTGAACCGAATCTCGGCAATGCGACCGTCGGCCACCTTCATGGTAAGGCGCAAGATATCGCCACAGGCTGGATTCGCCACCTCGACGCTGACGTCGGCGTCCGTCAGGTCCCCCGCGTTCCGCGGATGCTGAAAGTGGTCGAGCAATTTGGGAGACCACATAGGACTCGATTTACAGGAAGCAACCCGGCGGCCGTTGAAGCCACCCTAGCCGGCGACTCCGCTAAACTAGCAGAATCGTCCTCCAGCCATAAAATGGCCACCGACCACACGCCTCGCCGCATTGTAAGCCTGCAACCCAGCGCGACGGTAATCCTCGCCTGCCTAGGCCAACTGGATCGCGTAGCTGCCTGCACGAAGTATTGCGCCGATGTCTGCCCCGAAGCCGCCCACGGCCGCGCGATCATCGCCGACTCCTGGACCGCCAACTCCGCCGAAATCGTCGCTGCGCATCCGGACCTGGTCATCGCCGCCGTCCCCTACCAGGAAAGAGCGGTCTCCGAGATTCTCAAATCCGGCGCTCGCTTTCTCGGCCTCGCGCCCAAAGAGCTGGCCGACATCTTCACCGACATCGCTACCATCGCCGGCGTTGTGAGTGCATCCGAGCGCGGGCAGCATGTGATCCGCGATATGCAACAGCAGATCGAATCGATCCGAAAGAAGACGCGCAGCCTCGCTCGGCCGAAAGTCTTCTGCGAAGAATGGGGGAAGCCGGTGATCTCCTCGCAGCCCTGGGTTGCCGAGCTGGTCGAAGCGGCAGGCGGCCAATTCATCGGCGAGCCCGGGGTCCAGCGCTCACCCGAATCCGTTCTTGCTGACGATCCGGATATCCTGGTTGCGGCCTGGTGTGGTGCCGGTGACCGTGTCCCGCTGGAGAAAATCGTTCGGGACCGAGGCTGGGGCGAGATGACCGCCGCCCGCAGAGGACGCGTCTACTGCGTTCGCGACGAACTCCTGAACACTCCAGCGCCCACGCTTCTCGCCGGGCTTCATGCGTTGGCCGCCGCCATTCATCCCGAACATTTTCCGTCTCCGTCTGGCATACGACGGATTACTGAACTAAGAAGCACCGCGCGCGAGCATCGTTCTCGCGTGTGATTTAATATCTCCGATATGCCCGACAAGCCCCTCGAAGTACGAAGAAATCTCAACCGCCTCGTGCTCTCAGCCGGCTCGCCCGACGAGCTGATGTCAGGTATCACCAAGCTCCTGCACGAAAGCATGCCCAAGTACAACTGGGCCGGCTTTTACATGCTGGAGAAGGACACGCAGCCTCCAGTGCTGGTGCTCGGAGCATTTCAGGGCGCGATGACGCCGCACACTCGCATCCCGCTAAACCAGGGGATCTGTGGCGCAGCGGCATCAAGCGGCAAAACGCTGGTAGTCGACGACGTCAGCTCCGACCCTCGCTACCTGGCTTGTTCCCCAGAAACTAAGTCGGAAATCGTGGTCCCTATTTTCGTGAGAGGCAAAATCGTCGGCGAACTCGACATCGACAGCTTTTTCCCTGCCGCTTTCTCTGCCGAAGATCGCGAGTTGGTAGAACACTGCGCCGCTGTCGTCGGTGAATACCTGGAAACTTCCGTTCCCATGAAGGTCCGCGGTCGCGAATGAAGCGCGTGGTCGCAGCCCTCATTGTTAAGGACGGGAAGATCCTAGTCTGCCAGCGCACCCGTCACCAGGTGATGCCGCTCAAATGGGAGTTCCCCGGAGGCAAAATCGAATCCGGCGAGGAGCCCGGTGAAGCCCTTCGTCGCGAACTCGAAGAGGAGTTGGGCATTGATGCGCACATCGGAAAAGAAGTCGCCCGCATTCACCACGTCTACAAAGGCGGCGGATCAGTCGAGCTCCATTTTTATGTTGTTCATGACTACCAGGGCGAGATCGAGAACCGAATTTTTCGCGACGTGCAATGGGTCGACCGCAAGGCACTCCCCACTTACGACTTTCTGGAAGCCGACTTCGAATTAGTGAACGACCTGGCGAACGGCAAACTTCTCTGATGAAGAAATGACTACCGCAGCGGCTGATCGCCCACCGGGCGCCGCTTCAGAGTCGGAGGCTCATCGCCGCTGTCTTTGCCACTTTCGGTGGTGTCGTCCGGCTTAGGAGTACCGCGGCGTAGGGTGGGGCGGTTGCCCTCTTTCTGGTCGTTGATCTTGTGACGGTTCTCCAGTTGTGCCAGCCGCGCCTTCACCTCTTGAAATTCGGATGAGTCCAGCTTGTACTGCGGCTCGGGCGGCAGCAGAGTCTGGATTTCACGCTGGGATCTCGACATCCGGTCGGGAGTCTGGGGATGCGTGTCAAAAGCCTTGGCCAGGGTGCCCGGCTTCTTCTTCTCCAGGGCCTGGACCTTTTCGAAGAACGCGGTGAACGCCTGCGGATCGTACCCCGCTTTATACAAGTACTGCACGCCGAGGTAATCGGCTTCCGTTTCGAACCCGCGCGAGAACTTCAGAAAAGTCATGGGGAATGCCAGACCGGCCAGGTTCTGGGCTGCATAGCCGATCCCGCCGCCCACAAAGATCAGCGGAATCGAGGCGAGATTCATCAATTGTCCACGCGTAGTTTCACGCGCCGCGTGACATGCCGCCACGTGGGCGATCTCATGTGCCATCACGCCGGTCAGTTCCGCTTCATTGTCGGCCGCTAAGATCAATCCCGAATTCACGTAGAAGAAGCCACCCGGCAGGGCAAATGCGTTGACATCATCGGAATCGATAACCTTGATTGTAAACGGAACCTGCGAATCCGAGTTTCGCACCAGATTCTGCCCAATGCGATTGATGTACTCGGTGACTACCGGATCCTTCACCAGCTTGGCCGTCTGCTCAACCTGCTGCGAGTATTCCTTTCCCATCCGGATCTGGCCGTCGATGCTGTACCAGTTTCCCAGTCCCCTCCCGCAACCTACATTGCGGTTGCCAATGGCATCCAGATCGCGAAGGCTGCGGTCGTGATACACCTTCACCGGGTGCAGAGTTGTCTCACTTGAGGCAGGATCGCTGCCCGCCGAGGCCAATGCGCTGGAAACAAGGAGGGAAAAGACGGTCAGGGCACTTGTAGCAACCCGCTTCATGGCTCACCCCGGAAGGCGATACTATCTCTATCATACCTAGATGCCGGTTGCCAGCATTATGGTTACATGGGATTGGAGGCCAGACCTAACCGCTTCCACTCTTAAGCGCCCAGAGGTAGGCCGCGCTGAGCAGGATCATCACTATTGTTGTGATCCAGGCGATTACGTTGTACGCGCGTGAGTTCACGTAATCGCCCATCAACGCCCGTTTGTTCACCAGCAGCAACATAAAGATGAGCACGAACGGTATGGCAATTCCGTTTACTACCTGCGATAGGATCGAGATCTTTACTAAAGGCAAATTGGGTGCCAGGATCACACCCGCGCCGGCGGCGATCAGAACGGTGTATAACCAATAAAAAACCGGGGCTTCCCCAAACTTCTTTCCTACTCCCGACTCAAACCCGAGGCCTTCGCAGACTGTGTAGGCCGTCGAGAGTGGCAGGATGGATGCCGCAAACAACGATGCGTTGAACAATCCCAGCGCGAACAGGATGTAGGCATAATCTCCAGCCAGCGGATGCAGCGCCTGCGCCGCATCTTTAGCGTCGGTCACATTCCGATAGCCGTGCGCATACAGCGTTGCCGCGCACGCGATAATGATGAACCACGCTACGACATCGGTGAAGATGCAGCCCGCAACTACATCGATCCGGGAAGTCTTGTAGTCACGGCGTGTGACGCCCTTTTCCACAATGGACGACTGCAGGTAAAACTGCATCCAGGGAGCAATGGTTGTGCCAACTACGCCGATCGCCATGTACAGGTAATCCTGACGGAGCAGGACATTCTTGGGCGGTAACTTTAACGTGGCAACCAACGCATCAGCCCAGGCGGGTTTGGCCAGGACCCCGGCGAAGATATAAGTCACATAAAAAAAGGAGGCGGCGAGGAAGACCTTCTCTACACCTTTATATTGACCTTTAACAATGATGAGCCAAACGATGATGGCACAAATAGGAACCGAATAGATTCTCTTGACCCCAAACAGTTCCATGCTGCCCGCGATGCCCGCGAACTCCCCCACCACGTTGCCGAAGTTGATGAGCAGAATCCCGAGCATCATGAAGAACGTGATGCGGAATCCGAATTCTTCGCGAATCAGGTCGCTGAGTCCTTTGCCGGTCACTGCGCCCATGCGCGCCGCGATTTCCTGAATTACGATCAGGGCAAACGTGACCGGAATCATGGTCCACAGCAAGCTGTGCCCAAACTGCGCGCCGGCAGCTGAATACGTGTAGATGCCGTTGGCATCGTTGTCGACGTTCGCCGTGATGAAACCCGGACCGACCACCGCGAAGAACAGCAGGATCCGGATCTTCCAACGCCTCAGGAATTTCATTCGCACAGTTCGGAACCATATATTTCACAACCGCGGCAACAGAATAAACGGAGTGCAGAATTATGACTAGCAAAAGAATAAGTAGTCTGGACCAGCGGACATTTTGTTACTGACGAGTCAAGCCGTGGAAAACTGGGCCCGCCGGCACGGCGCTACGATCGGGCATGAATTCATAACGAAAAGTGCATTAAAGAAGATATGAATTCCGTACTGACCACTGCCCACTGATGCCCACCATCACAATTTTTTATCGTCTTTTAATCTGTCCTCGACAGCACTGAGTGAATCCAATACGCATGACCGAAAAGCCCATAAAACGCTTTCTGTTTGCCAGCGATTTTGACCACACGCTGACCTTTAACGACTCCGGCTACGTCTTAAGCGAGCTGCTAGGTATTCCCACGGAAGAGTTCGAGCGCAAGGCCCGCGGCATGGCCAAGTTGAACTTTGTCCAGCAGGGAGCCGAGCTCGCGTACCTGCTGCTGCACGATCCCATGTTTCGTGGCCACGTGCGCAAAGAGCACTTGCACGAGGTGGGCAAGCGCGTCCGCCTGAAGCAGAATATCGAGTTGCTCTACCGGATCCTGGCTAACGGCATTGACGGCTACCGTTTCGATTTCTACGTCCTGTCGGCAGCGCCGGTCGAGGTCATCCAATCCGCTCTCGTGGGCTTGGTTCCTGCCGACCACATTTTCGGCACCGAGTTCCGCTACGGCGACAGCGGACACATCGATACGATCGTTCGCACTACCGCCGGCTATGGCAAAGTCGCGGTGGTCGACCAACTGCAGAGCGACCTGCAGGTCAGCCCTGATCACATCGTGTATTCCGGCGACGGAAGCTCGGATCTTCACGTGATGATGCACGTCAACCTGCGCGACGGCTTCACTATCGCAGTCTCGGAAACCAAAGATGTCGCCCAGGTTGCCAAGCGCAGCATTCTGGGCAGTAACGCCCTTTCCGTCCTGATCCCGATCCTGGAAGAAATTATCGGCTGGCAGCGTCCCGCTATTCGCGACTTCTTCGAGTCGTACGGCTTCTCCATTCAGGAATGGGAAAGCGTCCGTACCGATTGGCTCACGCTGAAACCTCTCGCGGAGGAGTCCGCCGATTCCGACCCAGGGACAGCGCAATCCGCTCGGGCCACCTAAGGACAGCCGCCCTCGGCTGTCCAAACAAACACCGGTACCACCCGGCCGCCGGGTATCTGGCGGCTTGTGCATCCTATCCCTGGGTCCGCGCATCATTTACTAGTAGATAACTACTTGTGCCGCACCACAGTGGACGAAGCTGAATTCCCATTGAAAACTGCTCTCATCTGAAAATGGGCCCCTTAGCTCCTTATACGCAGGGTAACGGGGATTTTGTTCTCGTTGCATTTGTAATCAGGCGGCTTTGAGTCCGACGGCCGCAACAAGATCATTAAGGGCGTGGACGACGCGTTGGTAGAGTCGGTCGAGCTGAGAGAGACGTT
>DATEPX010000004.1:0-5346 GCA_035272945.1 Terriglobales bacterium | reverse complement strand
GGGCCCCGGCGGATTCTCTTTGTCGATCTTGTCGACCGGTACGAAGAGGTTCGCGCACGTCAAGATGTGCGCGCGGGTGGTGGAGCCATTGACGAACCAGACGAAATTCCCGTGTGACTTGTCGCAGGAGAGGTTGCCAACGAAATCGACGTTGTCGAAGACGACCAGCCAGCCCCTTCCGGTGCCGGAGAAGCTGATGTTGGAGGTCAGTGGGTTGGACGCTGGGAAGTTCCGGATCGTGCAATTTCCGTCGATATTGATCTGCGAAGGGGGAACAGGGTTGACAAAGCCATCGATTACGCCCCCGAAATTGGCGACACAACCGCCAACGGACTGCGCCCGTGCCGGGACGGCACTCAGCAGCAACAGTGCGAAGGGGAACAGCAGGATTTTGATCCAGCTGCCGCGCGGCTTCACATTGTTCGTGTCGTTAGAAGTCATCTACGCCCTCGTCCTACTCACCGAGACGATTTCATCAGGAACGAGGCAGTCCGCGCCTGGACTGGATTCCGGCGGTCCCGCCGTCGTAGGGTCCCCCAGGCCCATTAGACCGGTGACTTTGCGTCGCCATCTTTCGGTGGCTTTGCCTTTGTCAAAATCGCGTCGAACTTAACGGATCAGATTCGCAGCTTCTTCAAACCTCCTGGTGTCCATGCCAATCCTGCTTCGGCCGCCGGCTTCACGCCGCCGGAAGAAAGTCGATCGGGTACACGATCGTCACGGCCGGTACATCCTTGGCGCCGAAATTGATCGTCCGGACGCGGCCAACCACCTGCGTGGCGAGATCCGGCGCATCCATGTCAGTTGACTGCAGCACGCACATCGAAACGCTGCCGTCTGGCTCGATCGTCAGCCGCAGAACCATCTGGCCTTTCAGGGCTGGGTTATTGCGCAGCTCCCGGTTGTACAGCCGGTAGAACGATGCCTTGTAGCGATCGAACACGATCTGTATTTCTTCGTCGGTGCGGGCAGGACCCGGCCCGCCGCGTGCTTTCGGTCGGTCGGCGCCGGTGATCGGAGCGATTGGGCTGACTGCGCGGCCTGTCCCACTACCAATCCCGCCTCCTCCGCTACCGCCAGCGCCAGTGCCCCGGCCACTCACACCCCCACCCCCGTTGCCTCCCCCTCCTGCTCCTCCGCCACCGCCCCCCACACTGCGGCTCAGGGAAGCGACGTTGATGCCACCACTCGATCCCGGCGTATTGCTCGTCAACAACGAGCGTGCCGAGGGCCGGCCCACCTCATCGGCGGCAACGTGACGCGCATCGGCTCCGAGAGGCGCCACGACGGTGTCCTGTGCCAGGCTCGCGAACTTTTCTTTGAATGCCAGGATGCCGACGTTTCCCACCTTCGGCTTTGCCTCCGCTGGTAGGCCAACTTCAGGACCTAGTGGCAGTTCCGCTTTACCAGTCAAGTCTGGGCCTGCTGGGGCGTTCGGCTTCGGTTTCAGCGCAGGTGCAGGCGCTCCCGGTGGCGACCCAGCCTCACTCGCCCCTCGCGGTATCGGCCGCGAAACGGTTCGCGCGTTGACCGGGATTTCCGGTGGACGATAGAAGACGATGTCGAGTTCCTTGTTGGGTTGCTCGCTGCGAAACAGCGCTTGCGCCGGTATGACCATCAGCGCGGCCAGCACAAAGACATGGATCACCAGGCTTTTCGCCATGCTGCGGACCGTGGGAGCCCCGGATTTTTTGAGAATGCTCTTTGCTTCCATGGTTGTCACCAAGCAACCACCTCAATTGGCCGCGACAAATTCGATCTTCAAATCCTCAACGCCCGATTTCGCGAGATCAATGATGCGTAGAACCGCCTCGTAGTTCAGGCGATCGTCGACAGCCAGGAACAGAGCGCGCTGTTCCGCAGGCCGGCCGCCCAGAATCGCCGCAACGCGCGCGGGCAATTCGGCTACAGGGATCTTTTGATCCGCCAGGGTCACTTGACAGTTCTTCGGGATCCCCTCCCCTGCCGGCGGCGTGAAGATAGGGCACGCCGCGGAACCGATGCTCAGGATCAACTGGGATTCGGCAACCGGGGTCGACGTATCGGCGGAGGCTCGAGGGATATCCACGTCGTAGCCCTCCATCAGGAGTGGCACGACGACCATAAATATGATCAGCAGTACGAGCACCACGTCGACGAGCGGCGTGATATTGATTTCAGACTGCAGACTGGAACCGGAATCGTTGTTGTTGAATTGCATGATGTCACTTTCCTTCTGCGCCAGCACGCTTGGCGATCAGCCCCACCCCGCGAAAACCTGTTTGCTCGATCGCGACCATGACCTCGCGAACCTCGCGGAAATTCAGCTTTGCATCACCCCGGATCACGATCTTGGGGTTCGTCTCGGCGCCCACCGCAGCGCGGAGAGTTTCGTCGAAATGCTCGGCTGCGACAGGCTGGTCGTTGATCCACAGCCCCCCAGCTTCGTCTATGGAGACCAGGATGCGGCCTCTCTCGTCGCCCTGCGAGTTCGGTTTCGTCGTGTTCGGCAGGTTGACGTCCGGCCCCTTCCGCATCTGCGGCGCCATCACCATGAAGATGATCAGCAGCACCAGCACCACGTCGACGAGCGGCGTGATGTTGATGGCTGCTTGCATCCGGGCTGGCTCACCGAGTCGCATAGGCCGGGCCTTCTTTTTTGACCTTCGACGCCTTGACTTCATCCATTTCGTCGAGTTCAAGCCCCTTGAGCTCTGGCATTTTGAACAAGCGGTTCACAAGCTGGGACGAAGCCCGATTCATTTCGACATGGAAAGTCTCAAGTTTGCCCGTGAAGTGGTTGAAGGCGACGACGGCCGGAATTGCGACGAAGATACCGAGGGCCGTTGAGACCAGGGCCTCTGCGATGCCGCCCGAAACCACAGACATTCCGCCGGACCCTGTGGCCGCGATGCTCCGGAAAGCGTTGATGATTCCCACCACGGTGCCGAAAAGACCGACGAACGGGGCCGTGGAGCCGATTGTGGCAAGGAATCCGAGACCACTCTTCAACTGAATCAGCGTTTCGGAAATAGAGTCCCGGAGTGCGCTCGCGACGAGCTCGAGCGAAGCGGTCGGATCGCCTCCGCTCTGGGCCACGCCGTCGTACTCGACGATGCCCGCCGAGACCACTTGCGCCACGTAAGAATTCGGGTGCAGCCGCCCGGCTTCGACCAGATTCTGGACATCTCCTCCGTGAAGGAACTTCTTGAACTCGGGCTTGAACTTTACCGACTCGCGGAAGGTTGAAGAGAAGCGACGGTGCTTTTCTATGATCATCCCCACCGAAAAGACAGAAAGCAGGGCGAGGGAGACAATCACCGCGCCTCCGAATATACCGACGTGTCTTAACAGTTCAGTGAAATTCATGGTTTTCTCCTCTGCGCCACATTGGCGGGCGCTGCCGTGCTCCCATTCGTCGTCGCACCGCTGGGCCGCGCTGCTTCCGACCGAATTTCGTAGTAACTGAGCATTCGCATGAACACCTCTTTGTCCACGGGTCGCCTCGAGTCATCAAGCAACGTCGAGACGCCGGGGCCATTGCCGAGTTCCGAACTCTTCCAGGGAACGATAACCAGAGCTTTAGGCGCTTCCTGATTGCCCAGAATGGACATGCCGAGCGCCTTGCTTCCGGGGACGGACGTCAACTTCCCGTCTTCTTCTGTCTTTGGCTGCGGCTCTTCCGTCTGTTTCTTTGCCTCATCCTTCTGTGCCTCTTGTGTCTTTGCATGCGACTTTTCGGTTTGTCCCTGTGCTGCTTCTGTTTTTGGCTGCGCTGCTTGCTGCGCGAGTGCAGCCGTGGGCGCTAAGCCAAGGACCCCAAGCAAAATCCAGTGAATGCTAGTCTTCCTCATCGCCCCTCCTGTTTTTTTGCACGATTGCGAAGGTCGGCAATCCACTTGACGACCTCGGCGTCATCCGGAACGATCCGGCTGTACGCCTCGTAATGTGCCATTGCGCAGTTGTAATCCCCGAGATACAAGTCGCACAGAATCGCAAGGTTCCTGTGCGCATATTGAAAATCGGCGGACTGTGCGAGGGCCGCCTCATAACTCGCGCGCGCTTTCGCAAACTGTCCCTTGCGGCGCTGCACCATACCGAGTTCGTTATAGGCGACAGGCTGTTTTGGATCCGATTGCAGCGCCTTGTTCAGGCTGGCCTCGGCGCGGTCCAGGTCGCCGGTTCGCTCGTATGCCATTCCGAGATCGATGTGGGCCGCCGCCAACGCAGGCATCTTCTCGGTCATTTTGAGCAGCAAGGCAATGCCCGGTTCGTACCGCTCCTCCTTCAGCATGCCCACCGCCGACTCGTAGTTGGCGCGCGTTTCATCGGTGACGGCCGCACCCTGGGTGATCGCGTTGCCGGATGTCGGGTTGTTGGAGACCTGCGCCACCGGCGATCCCTCCACATGAGTGTCGATGGCGCCGAGGAAGCCGCTGCTCGTTTCGTGTTTCGCGTAACGGCCCGGCATCAGTTCGGTGAGCCTGCTGAGACTTTTCTCGGTCCACGGGTTGAAGACGCCAGCGTGCAATAGCTCCATGTTCTTCTCGTGTACCTTGATGGCTTTCTCTTCGAACGGAAACGCTGCCTCATCGAGCTTGTTCTTGAACTCCTCCAGGTCCTCTGGTTTCAAATCGCCCGGCCGCTCCGACTCGAGCAACGAGCGGCTGAAATTGGAGTAAGTCTCGGCCATGTAATACGTCGCTGCTGCCGTCACTTCGTCGATTCCGTAATCCACCAGCCGGTTCAGGGCCGCAATCGTGGCATCCATGCGCTGCTGCTTATCCTGCAGGCTGGTCTCGAAGGGTTGCCGCAGCTTCACGACGACGAAATCTCCATAGAGCTGCTCTGCGAGGACGAGCGCCGAACGCGCTGCTAGCGTCCGGGTCCGGCCGGTCCTTTCCGATCCGGCGCCCGCCTCGACGCTTACGATTTCTTCCAACTGGTTGTGATACAGCGTCTCGTCGTGCGCCGCCTTGTACATCTCGGCGATCTTGAACCGTGTCTCGATGGCTGTCTCTACCGGCTTAGGAAACTCTTTAACGTACCGCTTGTATGCATCCAGGGCGTGATCCTGGGAATTGGATTGCGCGTAGAGATCTCCCGCATCGAGTAGCGCCTCGCTGCGTAGCGCCGGATCGTCGGACTGGGATGCGATGCGCTCGTATTCGCCGGCGGCGTGCGACAACTGGCCGTTCTGCCGGTAGGCGTAGGCGATCTGCTTCGTGGCTTCGAGCTGCAGTTTGTTCTTCGGGAAGGTGGTGCGAAACGCTTCAAGCACATCCACCGCCG
The DNA here is from genome assembly GCA_035272945.1 of Terriglobales bacterium. Taxonomy (GTDB): domain Bacteria; phylum Acidobacteriota; class Terriglobia; order Terriglobales; family Acidobacteriaceae; genus Gp1-AA122. The sequence continues at coordinate 75 of DATEPX010000004.1, read as the reverse complement.
CCTTCCAGTCCTGCATGCGGATTAGCGCGGCGCCCGCGTCGTACTCAGCGGTCGCACGGATAGATGAGGTTGGCG
>DATEPX010000003.1:0-2672 GCA_035272945.1 Terriglobales bacterium | reverse complement strand
AGTTTCGCAAAAATATTCATGCCTGCATTTACGATCCGGCAGAATCCGCCCAGGCTGAACACTTCCGGCACGATCTCCACATCTGCAAAGGGAGAAAGAACCGAACGCAGTCCAGAACGCATGTATCGCCAATGCTCATCTTCGACAAAACGGGGACTCACAGCGCCGACCGAAAGCAACAACGCTCCTCCAGGCTTCAACGCATCATAGATTTGCTGGGCAGCCACATGAGGCTTGGGGAAATACTCAAAGACGCCGGTAGCAATTACAAGATCGAAGCTAGAAGCCCGGAACGGCAACTGTTCCCCCCTGCCAACTACATCGACAAATTCTGTTCGCAGGACATCAAGTGCGATGTATTTTCTTGCTCTGTTCTGCAAAAGAGGCCTATACGGTTGGTAGCGGCCGCCGATATCGAGCACGCACAGATTGTTTCCAGGGAACTGCTGGATCCAGGCGCTGAGCAACTGTGTGCGCCTGCGAAGCACAAGGTAATGAGGATTCGTGAGCGAAGGACGAAGCCGGCGCTGTGCAACCCGAATTAAATCATGGCGTTCCTGTTTACTTCCCCGAATCGACACGGATTCCTAGCTCCATCACCTTGCCTAAATGTAGCCGAGGTCTTTCAATCTTGCTTCAATAATGGATTGCTCGTTTTGATCCATTTGAGCTGAATCGTCCCGAACGAGTTCGCCCAACACGAATGTGAGGAATTGCTCTAGGCCGCCGAACCGTGAACCATACCGTTGCTCGGCCTCTGCACAAAGCTCAACGGGTAAGCGCACATTACGTCTTTCGTTCATATCAGGCGGTTACCTCGATGCTGCAAAAAGCAGCGCGAATCCGAGGCCAAACAGCTTCGGTGATCAGCCGGTCATCCGCATCCAGGCCGAGAGCCAGGGCAACGGTGAAGAAAATCGCATAAGCTGCAGCGAGCGCGAGTGCCACACCTATCCATTCCGGCCGAATCGTGCTGAACACTCGCTGCGAGAGCAGCAGCGCGAGAATGGTTCCGGCAGCCGGAAATGCCAGGCGAAAGTAATTGCGATTATAAGGAAACAAATCTAGCGCACGTTGCACGTCCCGCAAGCACCACAAATTCATCGCAATGTTCGTCAGGGCGGAAGCAGCCGCGGCACCGGTGACGCCCCACCTGGGGACAAGCGCAAGATTCATTAATATCGTGACGATCGCCATCGCTGTCTGAATTTTAATCAGACGCTTTTGATTACCTGACATAAGCAGCAGATATCCTACGGACCCGGCGGCGCAATTTACTAACTGCCCGACGGTGCCGATCATGAGAATCGTCCAGCCCGCTTCAAAGTCGCGACCGAACATCCGCATCAAAGGTTGTGCATAGACGATCATTGCCGCTGCGAGAGGAAAAGTGAGTCCCAGGATCCATTTGGTTAGAGTTTGAAATATCCGGTTCAAGGCGTCGAACTGCCCACGCGCATGCAGGTCGGCAATGATCGGAGAGAAGACTTGATTGACTGACTGCAGCACAATGGGCACGAACGCGACCAACGCCATGGCCACGGCATAGATGCCGACCTCGCGTGCGCCCAGATAAACGCCGATCAGAATCTTGTCGGTTTGTGCCATCAGGAAGCACAAAAAATCCATACCAAATACAGTTGCGGAAAAATGTATGACCTCTTGCTGCAGCGGTGGAAGCCCCCCGGACCGGGCGGCGTTCGGCGTCAGTTTCCAAACGGACGCGGCCAGCAATCCGAATACCAGTGTTGCTGCGGCAATTTGCGCGAACAGGTAGCCCCAAAGACTTAGTCCGTACCCGATCAGAACAAAGGTACCGACCATGGCGACAGGGCTGCCAATAAAATTTGTAATAACCGTGCGGCGTGCGACGTCTTTATATCCAGCTAACACCTGCCCCAGAAACGTATTGAGCGCTCCGAAGACCAGTATCAGGGCGAACAGCGGCAGGTAACTCCTCAAGGCGGGTGTGTGATAAAGATGGGTGACGATCCAGGGCCCAGCCAGCAACATTGTCCCACCGAGCACGATGCTGCAAAAAAGCAATAGGCCGAGTGCGCGGGCGAGAAAACCGCGGAGCAGGTCTAGTTTGCCCGTCGCGCAATAGCTCGCAACAAAGCGCACAGCAGATTGGGAAAATCCAAGCGCGTTAAAAACGCCCAGAAAGGCAACTATGGTCATTCCCAAGGCATACACCCCTAGAGCCTCAGCGCCGAGTGCCTTGGCGACGTAGATTCTGAAAAGGTATCCAGCCGCTGCTGTAAAAATAGTTCCCGCGAAGAAGAAGGCAGATTGGCGGGAGATGTGGACGATGCTTTGACGGAAATTCTCCACCGTCGCGACAGAGTCGGGCTGCAAAGTCAGGTTGGAAGCCTGGTTTTCCAATTGAAATCGATCTCTGTCCGCAGAATCATTGCTCAATCCAACGCGGCGAGATCCTGGTTGCATTCTTACCTGTCTGAGTATTTTTGAGGAGTATCTAGCTCGTATCGTGGAAGGTTCCAGTGTTTTGGGAGATCACTTTTCTTGAGTTTCCACCAGGTCCCAACTCAAAGGCGTTCCTTGCTCAATATCTCGTGAGGCTCGTTTGCCGAGAACTTGTGGGAGATGGCGGGTGTGGAGTCCATGCGCAGGGCGGATAGACCGAATGTTTTGATCGCTGAGCAGTTGGC
>DATEPX010000002.1:0-35189 GCA_035272945.1 Terriglobales bacterium | reverse complement strand
CCGGGGTGCCGCGGGTCGAATCTTCGAGACCGCCGTTGCTGCAGCCGTTGCCTTCACCAGCCCGCGTGCCTGGTCTTTCGCATTGCTTGGGATCCAGGAATATCTCGACTGCTTTCCCGGCGACCGGGATGCTCAGCAGCTGAGATCAGTCCTGGTAAATCGGTTGATCCAACTCTATGCCTCAAATCAGTCGCCACAGTGGAACTGGTTTGAAGACGTCCTGGCTTACTCAAATGCCAGATTGCCGCAAGCCGTTCTGCGGGCAGGCTCTCGGACTGGGGACGACCTTGTCCTCTCAGCTGGTGTCGAAGCGTTGGATTGGCTTACATCCATACAGCGGTGCGAGGAGAACGGCCACTTCGTCCCGATCGGATCGCAAGGTTTTTATCGCAAGGCAGGCGAGAGGGCTCGGTTTGACCAGCAGCCCGTAGAGGCAGGCGGTGCCGTCTCGGCATGTCTTGAAGCCTATCGTGTGACGGGAAACGATCGTTGGCGCACGGAAGCCTGGTCAGCTTTCAACTGGTTCATGGGAGAGAACGATCTCCGAGTTCCGCTTTACGACCCAAGTACCGGCGGCTGTCGGGATGGCCTGCATCCGGAACGAGTCAATGAGAACCAAGGAGCGGAGTCGACGCTGTCATTCCTAATGGCCCTTGCGGAAATGCACCTGCTGCAAGAGTCGCAGCCGCCGGCGATGAAGGGGCTCGCTTTCGAATCAGTGGGTGTCGTGTCTGACGCTGAATGTTCTTTCAACAATTCGTAAAATTTTATGAGCGTTGCTATAGCCACACGTTTTGAGCCTTTGCTCCTTCGCCATCCTGCCAATCCAATCCTGACGGATAGGGACTGGCCTTACACCATCAACAGCGTCTTCAATGCCGGGGCAACGCTGCTCGCGGATGGTTCGACCCTGTTGCTTTGTCGAGTAGAAGATCGCCGCGGTCTATCACACTTATGTGCTGCCCGCTCGCGAAATGGCGTGGATGGCTGGGAAATTGATAGCCAGCCCACCTTGATGCCCAGTCCCAATGAATATCCCGAGGAAATATGGGGAATTGAGGATCCGCGCATCACTTTCGTACCAGAACTCGACCAGTACGTCGTTACGTACACGTGTTTTTCCCGGGGTGGTCCTGGGGTCTCGCTGGCTTTGACCAAGGATTTCCGAACGTTCGAGAGATATGGCGTCATCATGTCGCCGGAAGACAAAGACACCGCTCTCCTGCCGCGCAGAATTAATGGATTCTGGGCGCTTATTCATCGGCCCATGACGCCCCTCGGGACTCACATGTGGATCTCTTACTCCCCCGATCTGCGTCACTGGGGCAATCACAAGCTCATGCTGGAGGCTCGCCGTGGGGCATGGTGGGACGCGAACAAGATAGGGCTGTCGCCTCCACCGATTGAGACACCGCGAGGATGGCTGGTGCTTTACCACGGAGTGCGGCACACGCCTTCGGGCTGTTTGTATCGGTTGGGCTTGGCTCTTTTCGACTTGGAGAAGCCAGAAAAATGTTTGCTTCGTGGGGACTCGTGGATTTTTGGGCCGGAGGCCGAGTACGAGCGGCATGGGGATGTCCATGACGTTGTGTTCCCCTGCGGATACACCATGGCGTCGGATGGCGACACCATCAATCTTTACTATGGGGCTGCAGATTGCTCGATCGCTCTGGCTCGCGGCAGCATTCTTGGTCTGTTAGATTGGTTGGATGCTAACGGATCCTGCGAACGACGGCGCGAATCACGCTGAGGAACGAACACTCCTCGAAGACTGGGACGCGTCGATTGTGAGCAATTTGTTCAGACTCGCGCCCTTCCACGCGGCGGCAAGGTAAAAGCTGAGGGAGCGACGGAGAAGAAAGCGCACATGGGTGGCACGTGGCTGAGCAGTGTTGAAGAGACCTATGAAGTTTGAAAACGTAGGATAAATTGGATGATTCGCCGTTGCTAGGACGCATTATGAGAATACAGTACCTGCACATCTCAGCTTATTCCTGTGACCGCTGTGGCGGGCCGGTTATATCCGGCTCGCTTGCCATACGCGAGAATGAGATATCGAAGGAAAGCCAGATCAGGCAGGTAGGAGCTGCTTGCCTGGCGTGTGGCAACACGCACTCCAAATTGAGTGAACTGAATATCGTACGCCACTTTCCGCCTGTTGAATGGGCATCCACAGACGGTGTCGATGTTGCCCACATTTCGACAGCCTTCGTGAAAATGCTTGATCGTGCAAGATGACGATTATCTTCGTGGGCAGCAGCCTAGATGCTATGAGTAATGCTTCCAAACAAGTGACGGCTCTCATCAAAGACCTGTTAGCTCTCAACAGAGCGGAGACAGCGGCTATGACGGTTCCGTCAAGCGCAACAGACGTCGAACGACGAATATCCCAACGGAAGAAAATCAGGCAAGACCTCGTACAAGCTCTCGCGGTTCGCGACCGGTAGCGGTTCGGACTCGTCAGATTTCTGAAGACAAAAAATTCCGTTAGCCGGCATCGCCTTGGCACGAAGATCGCATGCTTTTGGGGAAAAGTCACAATCTGAGTAGGAATTACGTGAACCTGCCAAGCGGCGGCTTTTCCTCCCGCCTCACGTCGACGCTCGGTCACCATGGGACGACAGCTTGCAACATGGTCACTTTTGACCAGCTTTTCGCGGCCAACCGGTCGATGATGTATCTCGAAGCAGGAACGTGTGGGGGACCGCTCCCCTGCACGAGTGAGATTTTACCAATGGAACCCGTTCTTCATCCGTTCTGTACCGGTTTCCGGACCTTCATTACTCGTTCATTGAGAAATCTCACCACGTCTGTGCGCGTAAGGCTGAAAGAACCAATCGCGGGTTTCCGGTCACAACGGATGTGCCCGTTTTGTGGGTTGATCACCTCCCGCTTAAAGGCATTTTGCCTGGAGTGTGGAAGACCGCTTCCAGCCGCGTAGTCCGCCTAACACCACGTTAAGACGTTCCAGATGGCGATCCAAGGCAGTTTTACTGGAGAGGCCTTATGTCACAAGAAATTCAAGTCGGTACCGTTCTCATCGACAACCGGGCCTCGATAGCACAGGCGCTTGGGATCGAGAGTGAGGGGTATGTCGGGACCTGGAGCGTAGTTGGAGCCGGAAATGGCTTCTCCCTCGACCGTAAACTTCGTGCCGCTGGCTGGAACTTCTTCTTCATGGCGGGAGCAGCGAAAGCGATGTTCTTCGGGTCTGTGGGAGCAAAGAACATTCGGAAGGCGTTGAAGCGGATTTTAGCTGAGACAAGCGATCACAACTTCAATTGTCTTGAAGTCACCGGGATAACTGCCAAACACTTCTTAGGCGTGCCATACACCAGCGTTTCCGCAAACTGCCGGCACATACAACACAGTTGTCGCTTGGATGACATCCAGCAACGGCGGACAAACCAGAAGGATGCTAAATGGGCGCGCGGCTGATGACCCTACAAGCTTCACCAAAATGGAGTGGAGCGCCTCACAGCCACAAAAACGATGCCGCGTAGGCTGCTTACTTTTATGCAGAACTAGTACCGGAGGAATGAATGCTTGCCAAGATTTTGAAGTGGGCCGCGATTGCGGTGTTGATTGGAGGTCTTTTCTGGCGTCCGCTCGGAGGCTACGGGATCCTTCTCCAATTCGTGGTCTCGGCGGCAGCCATGGTGGTTCTCGTGCAGGCTGCGGGCATGCGCCAGTACGTCTGGATGAGTCTGTTTCTGCTCGTCGCGGGCCTGTTCAATCCCGTTCTGCCGATTGGATTCTCGAAATCCATTTTCATGGTGGTGAGTACTCTCACGCTGGTTCTGTTTTTCTTCTCGCTCGAGCACTTGCAGCCAAAGCCCAGGCTATCGATTGCCTCGATTACTGACCGTATGCCAGGAAGCGAGTCGTTATGAGACCCGAAAAGCGCCATAGTCTCGACCGGATTCTGGAATGTGCGGTGATTTTGAGTTGGCGAGATTTGATACAAGCTAATGAATCAGGGCTGATCCACATTGATTACAGCTTCGGTCCACGAGATTCTATCGAATACCTTAAACTTTGGTTGTCGACGACTTGGGGCCATTGGCACCTGGTGTGTGACCATCGGATGTCGCCTTCCACGTTTCACACCGGCGGAATCCATTTCGAGAGTGGGTATAAATCTAACGATCTGGCGCACAACCTGGAATTGATTATGCAGCACCAGGATGCATTCTCGCCGCCGCCCAATCTTGGTCGCAACGGCTTGATCCAGGTGCAGACGCCCACAGAAAAAGACATTGCGGCAGCGGCGATCGCGCTAAGCGATGCCTTGGATCACGTTCCCTCCTCCCTGGCAGAAACCGCCATGACCTGATTCTTAGGCCACAGTCGAATGGGTCGGCAGACAAAGGAAGTCCATTGAAGAACTTATTTGTTGGAAACCTGTCCTCCAATCTGGCACTGGACGAACTTCGTACGTTGTTTCAGACGTACGGAGCAGTCGAAGAAGTCGAGATCATAACGGACCCCAATACCGGATATTCACGTGGCTTTGCATTTGTCGAGATGACGAATGACGTTGCTGCGATGGAGGCCGTCGTAAGCTTGAATGGGACGACGGTATGGGGCAACCCTCTGAAAGTAGAAGAGGCGAAACCCAGGCTCGAATCTCGCGAGGAACCGGGTAAAAGCCCAGCAGGTGATGCGGGCGGTTGCCACCCCGAGTAATCCTTCGGGGATAGGGAAAGCAGGCATGCAATGCGTGTTTCGTGGGAAAGAATGGACGTCCTCGGTCCCGTTTACCGGATGGTGGCGCAAGGTCTTAACAACGCTGAGATTGCAAAGAAACTAGGGCTTCCCGAACCTACAGTTCAAGACTGCGTATCGTGGCTCTGTCACTTTTTAGAGACAAGTACTCGGGCCGCCTTGGTTTTGCGTGCGAACGACGCAGCACAACCGACGCTTGGCGCCGCCTAGTGCAGGCGAGGGGGACTGATCGGGCCCAAGGCATTCGCTAGAGCGCATGTTTCGTGTGAGGTTTGGATTGACGACGCGAAATCACTAGGACATTTAGGAGGCCTGTATGCGACGACCCTCGTGGGCTTGGCTAATGTGCCTTAGCCTCTCCCACGTTCTTCTATTTGCTCAATCACCCGACAATCGCCAGAATCTCTCGGCTTGCACAAGCGGATCGGCCGTCTGCGACTTCGCCTTGCTGACCCAGGCGGAAGCGAGCGCGGTTGGTGCTGCTGAGCACCAGCGGAGCTTCTTGGACTGTAAGAACGCCGTTGGATCATGCGACTACTCCAAATTGACCGTGCCGGAAGCAAGAGCAGTGGCCGTTGCCGAACATGAGCGCAATTTCTCGAATTGCAGCGGAGGCTTCGGAACCTGCAACTACTCCAAGCTGACCCAGCGGGAAGCAAGCACAGTGGCCGCTGCCGAACGCGAGCGCAATTTCTCAAATTGCAGCGAAGGCTTCGGAACCTGCAACTACTCCAAGCTAACCCAGCGGGAAGCAAGCACAGTGGCCGCTGCCGAACGCGAGCGCAATTTCTCAAATTGCAGCGGAGGCTTCGGAACCTGCGACTACTCGAAGCTGACCCAGCGGGAAGCAAGCACAGTGGCCGTTGCCGAACATCAGCGCAACGTCTCCGCTTGCAGGGATGGGTTCAGCACCTGTGAACACTCGAAACTGACCAAACCGGAAGCCACGGCAATTGCCGCCGCCGAACACCAGCGCAACGCTTCCGCGTGCAAGAGCGGAGCGGAATCTTGCGACTATTCCAAATTGACCGCGGCAGAATTGGCCGCCACGGAGGTCGTTGAGCACCAGAGGAACTACACGGCATGCGTCAAGGGGTATGGCTATTGCGATCGATCCCGGCTCTCGCCAGCAGAATTGACCACTATGCCAGACGCGGCGTCAAGTCCTCACTAGGTGTTCCGCGGGAGAGTTCTTCAATTATGGATGGCAAACGCGTCTGCAGGATCTCCCACCTGAATCCTTCAGTTTCTGTATGTCATAAGGCTTCTACCGCGCTCCGTAGGAATGGGAGCGCAGGACCGAGGCCATTTGGCACTATCAGCATCACGACGGCTAAGCGCGCTTTCTCCAGTAACGAATCGATATGTAGATGACTACTAACAGAACCACGATCTCAACTGCGTTCGTAAGCATGTCGCCACCTCCACGTGCGGGTCCCTCGCTGCCGTTGTTGCGAATTGATTCGACCGGTCACCCCTCTGAATAGTTGGATCTTGTGACACCCTTAAGTGCCATCAGCTTTGTCTTGATCTGATTCAATCTCAATCGTCTGCCTTCGTGTTCCATTTTGCTTAGTAGAGACTTCTTGATGCGCCCGTAATCATCGTTTAGTCTCTGTAGCATCGTGATCTCGTCTCGGAACTCCCGAACTTGCTCGCTTATAGTCTTTTCCATAGAGGTAACCTCAGCGAATTCCGCTTCGGTTACCTGAACAAGCTTGCCCAGAGGATTCACCCTCAAACCGACGTTGGGAGCAAACATTGCGCTCTCCTCTATCTCTTTTTGAAGCGGCATCAGAACGCACGCCAACCTGGCCGTCCTGACCTGCTCCTCTTGCTTGTTAAAAGGCTCTGCTCGCGTCCATACAGCCAGCACAGATGGTTCATCTTGATTAAAGAACAAGAGTGCGGAAAAGACTGGTCAATTTTGACCGCCGAAAATCGCCGCGTCCGTTTGGTCGCCGCAGGTCATTTGAGAAAGGTGAGCAATTTTGAACAGTCGCACCATGGCTGCCGGCCCTACCATTACGCTATTGTGCGTGGGGGTCTGATATTTGCGTCCCCACGCCTAATTCACGAACGACGTGACCGTCGCTGGTGTGAACGTTCTCTCCTTAGTCTTCAGTCTTCCAGCCGGAAGCTGGAAGAAAACGGGCAGTCCAGGTCCTCATCATAAGTCACGTGGCCGTTTTATTCCTGGCCTGCCCGTTGACCTGCTCACCGGGGAAGATATGTAGTTAGGGAATGTCTCGCCGCATTTCGCCGCAAAACTACCCTTTTTAGGTCCTAAATTGACTGGTTGGCTGCTTCTAAGTCCTGTGGAATCAGCGGGCCTGTCCTCAGTTACACGGGTTCAAATCCCCCCAACCGCGGCGAATCAGCCGTGAGGCTCCGCAATTCGGAGTGGCAGCCGCCAGCATCATCTGCATGGTTGTTACCGGGTTCCTCGTGGAATTCGAGCCTGGGCTTGGCCTCTTCCACTTTCAGAGCGTTACCCCATACCGTCATCCCATTCAAGCTTACGACGGCCTTCATCGCACAACGTTTCGGGGTACCCGCACTCTTCGCTCTCTCTGGCATGAACAACGCGGACTCTGCATGCCGTGCCATACAAGAATCACCCGGATCACAGGCTGGCCTCGCTCCATTCTGCGTCTCCCGTGTGCGGGGTGGTTCGACAGGTGCCACGAACCGCGTCTTACTTCATCCCGAGTGCCATGACCGGGTTCATCGTCAGCGTCTTCCCGTTTCGAAACCGCGTCTCCTCTAAAGAGGCGTTCGAAGGGCTTGAGCTCGGTGAAGGGAGACCTTCACGCCCAGTTCTGAGAGGGCCAGGCGGCCGCAAGGCCGCCTGGATACTCGGTAATTATCTAATCCGACGGACGACCGAGACTGGCCTGGCACGCTGCTCGCGTAACCTTGATCAGCGCCAGCGCATCATTCCATTTCCAGCCGCTCATAGGCGAGGACCAGTTCTTCAATGGCTACGTCGGTACCCTTGGCGTTCAGGTCTCGAAAGCTATACTTTACGGGCCAAGCACGAAGCAGTTTCCAGGTGAGGACGACGGCGGCGAGATCGTCCGACAAAAGAGTAATCGTCACCGTCCGCCTGGCGTTCGCATCCCCATTCCGCACTTGATTAATCCAGTCATACAGGTTAAGTGAGCCGATGATTCCGCGCTGGAGAATCGCATTGCCATAGTGTGTCAGTCCCGGCAGCTTATGGGTTCCTGACTGCTTGTCGTTCCCGGTGCGGTACTCGATGAGGTCGATGGAGATGTCGGGCAGAACGATTTGGGAGAAACCGGCAGCAGGACCCTCGCCCCCGTCGCCGAGATCGACACGAAAGTATTGGTTCCCATAGGGGACGTCACGAAGAATGGCCATGGGCTGGAGAAGTCCTTTCCAGTTTTGGAATAAACGCGATATCGCGATAGATGGCGAGATCGTGGAGTATTGTGCACGAGAATTTGTGCCCCGACCGATCGGAGTAAGAAGCAGTGGCGGTGATTTGCTCGGGCTCGTGACGGGCGAAATACGCGGCGCTGGAATCGAGGAGTGTGCGAATGGAGCGTGCAGGCGCAAGAAATTCGATGTTGCGAAACAGCGGCAACTCCGGAATGGAGGCAGTTCCACCCAGGCCCTTGAATGGGGGGTCGAAGCTAACTTGGACTCGCAGTGCCGGCTGAGAACCGATGTTCTGAACGGCGACGAACAGCATGCCGTCTTCGAAGGGAAAATCGACTATGACGTCAGGACGCGGTTCCATAATTGTTCTTTATTGTACTCGTCGTGGATGTACCTAATCCTCAGGGATGTGCCCGCGTGACAGGCAATCCGCGGCCGATCGCGCGAGTACTCCCGGCTTGCCGACCATCGATCCAGAAGCGGGTCCCAATGCCGCCCGTGATCGCTGAGCCACCACAGTCTCACCTTAAGGTCGAACGCCCTCCGAGGGCACAAGAAAGATTTCGGTTGACACGGCTCTAAGGGGTTTGATAATAGTTCTTATTCGATAATCATGCGCCTCACCCATGAACAGTTCCGTGAGCTGGCCGCGAAACACGGTTTGGCGGTCACCCACCAACGTCAGGTGGTTTATGAGGCCGTGATCGCTTCCCACGGGCACTATTCCCCGGAAGACATCTACGCCGCGGTCCGACGTCTGATTCCGTCGATTTCTCTCGCCACGGTCTACAACAATCTGCGGCTTTTCATCGAGTGTGGGTTGCTGCGAGAGGTCACTCCTCACGCGCCCACGTTGAGGGTGGACGGCAATCTCGAACCTCATCACCACCTGGTCTGCGCCCGCTGCAAATCGGTGCAGGACATCGAAGGAGAGTTCATCGATTTTAATCGGCTATCCCGGCAACTGCCGGTCGGCTTTGATCTGACGCAGCCGTTGATCGAGGTCTTTGGCCTCTGTCGCCGCTGCCGTGCAAAAACCTAAGCAAAATATTCTGTAACCAACGGGAATCTTATCCCACGTTTCCGAAAGCAAGAATTTTGATCAGAGTAGCGATCGCGCGACTGGGAAAGCCAGGTGCGCGTTCGTAGTTCGTCATAATTTTCTGGAAGGAAGGAGCAAATCATGTCGACCGAAACGAAGTGCCCGGTAACGGGCGGCGCTCACAGACATACGGCCGCGACGAATGCGGACTGGTGGCCGAATCAACTGAACCTGAGAGTCCTGCACCAGCATTCCCCACTGTCCGATCCTATGGGCAAGGAGTTCAACTACGCGGAAGAATTCATGAGCCTCGACCTGAACGCCGTGATCAAGGACCTGCATGCCTTGATGACCGACTCGCAGGATTGGTGGCCGGCCGACTTTGGCCACTACGGGCCACTCTTCATTCGAATGGCGTGGCACAGCGCGGGCACGTACCGCATCGGCGACGGCCGCGGCGGGGCCGGAGCGGGTCAACAGCGCTTCGCGCCGCTCAATAGCTGGCCGGACAACGTGAATCTTGACAAGGCGCGCCGACTGCTGTGGCCAATCAAGCAGAAGTATGGCCGAAAAATCTCCTGGGCCGACCTCATGATTCTCGCGGGCAACGTCGCCCTCGAATCCATGGGCTTTAAGACGTTTGGTTTTGGCGGCGGGCGCGAGGACACATGGGAGCCCGAAGAGGACATTTTCTGGGGGCCGGAGGGCAAGTGGCTGGCGGACGAACGCTACAGCGGCGACCGTGATCTTCAGAATCCGCTCGCGGCCGTGCAAATGGGTCTGATTTACGTGAATCCGGAAGGACCGAATGGAAAGCCGGATCCGATTGCCGCGGCACGGGATATCAGAGAGACTTTCGCCCGCATGGCGATGAATGACGAGGAGACCGTTGCGCTCATTGCCGGCGGTCACACCTTCGGCAAAACGCACGGAGCCGGCGATGCGGCCAATGTGGGCCCCGAGCCGGAAGCCGCCAGTATCGAGGAGCAGGGCCTGGGCTGGAAGAGCAAGTTTGGAACGGGCAAAGGGGATGACGCGATCGGCAGCGGCCTGGAAGTCATTTGGACCACGACGCCGACGAAGTGGAGCAACAACTTCTTCACCAACCTGTTCAGTTACGAATGGGAACTGACCAAGAGCCCGGCCGGGGCGCATCAGTGGAGAGCGAAGAATGGCGCAGGCAACGGCACGGTGCCGGATGCGCACGACCCCTCGAAGCATCATGCGCCATCCATGCTGACCACTGATCTCGCTTTGCGGTTCGACCCTGCTTACCAAAAGATTTCACTGCGTTTCTACGAGCATCCGGATCAGTTCGCAGACGCGTTTGCGCGGGCGTGGTTCAAACTGACGCACCGCGACATGGGGCCGATCTCGCGGTACCTTGGCCCGCTCGTTCCAAAGGAGCCTCAGCTGTGGCAAGACCCTGTTCCCGCCGTCGACCATAAATTGATCGAAGAGCAGGACATTGCTGCGCTGAAGGCAAAGATCCTCAAATCCGGACTATCGATCTCCCAACTGGTCACGACTGCCTGGGCATCGGCGGCGTCGTTCCGCGGCTCCGACAAGCGCGGTGGGGCGAACGGGGCACGCATTCGCCTCGCGCCACAAAAGGATTGGGAAGTGAACCAGCCGGCCGAACTGGCCAAGGTTCTGCGGACGCTGGAGGCGATCCAAAAGGATTTCAACAGCTCGCAAACCAATGGCAGCAGGGGGAAGAAGGTCTCGCTTGCTGACCTGATCGTTCTGGGCGGCTGCGCAGCCGTCGAGGAAGCTGCGAAAAGGGCCGGGCACGCGGTGAAGATTGCTTTCACGCCGGGACGCACGGATGCTTTGCAGGAGCAGACCGACGTGCATTCATTCGCCGTAATGGAGCCGATCGCTGACGGGTTCCGCAACTATCTTCGAAGCGGACAGCCTCTGTCGGCCGAGGAGCTGCTGTTGGATCGGGCGCAGTTGCTGACACTGACTGCCCCCGAGATGACGGTTCTGGTCGGCGGCATGCGCGCCCTGAATGCGAACTTCGGGCAGGCCAAACACGGCGTCTTCACCAACCGGCCCGAGACGCTGACGAATGATTTCTTCGTCAACCTCGTCGACATGAATACGAAGTGGCAGGCCTCCTCTACATCCGAAGGCGTGTTTGAGGGGCGCGATCGGGCGACGGACAAAATCAAGTGGACCGGCACCCGCGTCGATCTCCTCTTCGGTTCGAACTCCCAGCTCCGAGCAATCGCAGAAGTCTATGCGTGTAACGACTCGAAGGAGGCGTTTGTGAAGGACTTCGCGGCTGCGTGGAACAAGGTGATGAACCTTGATCGCTACGATGTTGCCTGAGCTCGGCGAACAAAAAGCTGCCAACTTCGTGCGGTTGCTGTTGTTTGGATCGGCCTAACCGAAGTGGTTGCTTTTCCTGGCTTGCGGGGGCGTATCGCGCGCCCCCGCACCGCTTTTACCGATAGGCGCAACCGTATCATACGAACGAGTTTGTCGCCGGGACGTAGTGTTGCCCGGTGCCCCTTTGCCTTACATCTGGATCGCCGACCAACCGCGAACTGGCTGGGCTTGTGGTCACAATAGCGTTTAGATTGCCGGATAGATCATTCGCATACAAGGCTGCAGAGGAGCTATGGCTTCAAACGCAGAAATCAAAGCTGCATTGAACAACCGGGCCGTAGCTGAAGCAATTGCAGTTCGGCCTAGCGATTCAGGCCCCGAGACGATCCGCCGGGAAGACACCTTTTTCCGCTGCGATGGAGCGAGGCTGAAGCTTCGTGTTCTGGGATCGGAACGCTGTGAGTTGATTCGTTATAGCTACAGATAAACTACGCGATCCTAAACAGGACCGGGGTCGACTTCGCCTATCTCCTGGTCGATCACCTTGATCCCGCGGGCTTCGGACGCGCGCCGGTGAGCGGAAGCCACCTTGATTGGCATCGAAGGTTCGCCGTGCCGGCAGGCAAAATTCAGACCCTTAGCGAGCCACGGAACGCCCTAGCGGCATAGTAAGATTCCGCACCGTTGTGATAGACGAAAACAGTGTCGTAGCGGCGGTCACAAAAGAGGGCGCCGCCGAGTTTTCTGATAGCAGAAGGTGTTTTCACCCAGCTCGACGTTTTCGTATCGAAATTTCCAAGCTGCTGCAACTCTCGATATTGTTCTTCCGTTAAAAGCTCAATGCCCATGGCAGCTGCCATATCAATGGCGTTATCTTCGGGTTTATGTTCTTTCCTTGACTCGAGCGCTTCACGGTCGTAGCAAACACTTCTGCGGCCTTTGGGACTTTCCGCTGAACAATCATAAAAAATGTATTCGCCCGTCTTCTTATCATTATCAACTACATCCGGTTCGCCGCCGGTTCTTTCCATTTCATTCAGTGCCCACAGTTTTTCAGCATTAGCTTCCAGTTTTGCCTGTACTTGAGCCCATTCAAGACCTCTATGGCGGTTCATGTTTTTCTCAAAACGGGCTTTCAATGCTCTGAGTAGTTCTTCACGTTGTTCTGGTGACAAGTCCTTTTTGTTGCTATTAGTGTTTCGCGCTCTTGTTGCTCTCATAGTCGCTTCCGGCGTTTCTTATCTGTTGCTCCGCTGCGCGCTGCCACGTGGGGATTCTTTCTGCTTGTCTTTGCGTTCTTATCAATTCGCATTTTCTACATCGGACCAGTTCCGGGCGGGTCCTTCCTCCCCCTGTGATTCAGTGCCTTTCACGGCGCACTGCAAACTGTTGATTTCCCCGCCCAACGGAGTTTTGGCGAGACACACGGTTCAGGGTTGGGCGGCGATCGGTGCCGAGACAGTCCCGATGCGCTCATTGAGATAGTCTCTCACTAGGAATCGCACCTTGGAGGTATGTGGTGGAACCTCGACGGCGCTGGAATAGGCAAGTGTTCCGCGGCGCAGTCGCTCCAGTTCCGGCGCACTCGGATGCAGATCGATCTGTTGGGTCCAATCCGCAAGAACCTTGGCGTCAGGGTCCAGAGCGATTGCTACCAGGTCGAGTTTTATGTGATTGTCATCAGCGACGTCAACCCTTAGCATGGCAGGGTTGATCTCAAGCGAGAAAGATTGCATTCGACGCTGCCGCAACGATGGTTCTCCGGCGGGTGCCGCAATGCCCGCCCTCTTGGGTATGGGTTCCTCGTGGAAACCAGTCCAACGAACGCTGATCGGCAGTCCGCGGTACTCGATTGGTGTAGCCAACGCCAGCGCAATGTCCGACTTGCGCCGCTCGTCGGGATCCCCGTACAGGCCGCCCGAGAAATAACCGCTTCGTGCGCGGACTTCGAGATTTGTGCCCCGAACTTTGACACGGATCTTGCGCCACTCGGCGGTTTTGGCGGGCTGCGCATAGTAAGTCAGCATGTAAAACCGTGAGCTGTAGTCCACGGCTTTCCGGAAACAGAGATCGGGATCCTTTCGCAACAAGCAATAATCTCCGCCCGTGCGCTGCGAAATGTCCATAAAATTTTGGACAACCTGTAGGGTGCTTCTCAGAGGTATCATTCCTGTTCCCACACCGGGATGTACAGACCGCGGACTCGAGTAGCCCGGGTTATCCGTTGTCATGACACAGTCGATCGGATAGACGACGATGCCGGCAGCGCTGAGCAATTTCAAGGTGTGAACGTATTCGTCAACAATCTTATTGGTCAGGATGAAGCCACCGGTAGCCCACACCAAGGTCTTCATGCCGCGCACGGCCGAGACCGCCTGCGAGAGCTGCTGAAGCTCAAGAAACGTCGCTTGCAAGCGGCCCCGCTGAAGCTGTTCCGCGTACGCGTCGCGACCGGTGTAGTCTGCCTTGAACTCCTTTTCAAGGGCATCGTACTCTCGCGCTAGGTCAATCTCCTTGTACAGGGTACCGCTGGTTTCGCTTTTCCCTTCGTCGTCTAGCTCGGGGTCGTGCTCGAGATTGGTCCCCAAGCGCCGCACGAGCTTTGTGAGGATCTTCGGATCGGTGGTGAAGTCGTGGAGAATCCGGAGTCCGTCGGGATGCAGGGCCACAAGCATGGTGGGTTGGTTCCCGCGGTAGTCGCGCTCGAGGTACTCCAGCAGTCTCTTCTTGGTGGCTGCTTGATAAAGGTACGGCGTGTTGATCAGGTCTACAAGGATCACGACCAGTGAGACGGGATTGTCGGAAATGACCTGATTGGTGAACATGCCTGGCGGCGTGGTGCCCTTGATGGAGAAATTCGAACTCATGATTTCCTCGAACGATGCAATCGGCTTCGGGTGGCCATCCTCTTCGATCTCGAAGTCATCCTTCGTGAGACCTGTCACATGCTCATCAAGCTGACCCCGAAAAGCAAGTTGTCGGAGAAGTTGTCGGTAGGGTTTGTCCTTACGTAAGACGACCACCGGCACAGTCACCAATTCCGTCCGGGCCGTAAACTTGGGATTGGTCTGAGAGGGCGAACCGTGCTGCGCCATCAGCGTCGTTAAGAGCAAGCTGAGCACACACGCCAACATAAGCTTTGCGAGGGTCCGCATGCCCACCTCTTCACCCATGTTCGACTGCGCATAAGTTAGAAGCCTAGCCGGCAGTTCCCGATTCACTCGAGAACCGCGAGCACTGCATTATACGAGTAAATTTCACCCCGAAGCGTGGGCACGCACGCGGGTTGGAACGTCCGCTGGCCCGAACTCCGCGGACCGCAATGTCACCAAAAGTATGCTACTTAGCCCAACGATTTTTTCCGGGACGATATGAAATTACGTAGTTGTCGCATCTTGTTTTATGGAGTATTACATAACAGGCGATCAAGGTTTCGGGCGGATTCAATACATTACAGCTAGGTTATGTTTGGCGTTTTGATTGCTGAAGCGGCAACGGATTCTGAGTTAAGTACTGGGCACCACAGGCCCCGTAAGCAGGCGCCGACCCGACGAACTTCAGAAAGGCATTCTTTCCTTTGGCTCGTTGTTGAGATCATCGGGGGACGGTTCAAACAAGAAGTAAAAAACCTGCCTATGCCACGCCTGGTAGCCGGGCTTTAAGGCAGTGCCAGCCATCGAGGCTGTTACGAAACTCGGTTTGGATTCCAATGGTGGGAGGAAACACGCCCTAGCGCGCAGCGGGTGGCGTTCCATTAGGCTAGCGCGTGAGCGCTAGGAACGCGAAAGTGGAACAACCTCGAGTCCGCTTTAGCGGACGACACGAGTTTCGTAACTGACTCGATCGCACGCCCTTAGAATCTGGTAGCCCCAAAAGCGTCGGCGCAGACAGCGATTGGAATCCCCGGCCATTCAGCTAAGTGCTTGCCCAATAAACGGTTTGTCAATATTTGCCTGAGTGGTTCTTGCACAGGAGAGCTTGGGTAACCCGGCTCACATCGCGGCGGTTATTTCAGGTTCCGGCGGCCCTTAACCCATTTTGGAATCCAGATAAAGGAGGAGGCAGATGAGGAGTTCCTTTAGAATGCGCATCGCGTTGTCATTGCTGGTCCTCGTGGTGGTCGCTGTCTCGATTCCTGCTACGTTCGCGCAGGAAACTACCACCGGTGTTCAGGGTTACGTCAGAGACCAGACCGGAGCGGTCTTCTCAAACGCGAAGGTGGAGATCTCTAGCCCCTCGCTAATCGGTACCAGGAAAGCGGAGACCGATTCAACGGGCTTTTACCGTTTCGTTACTCTTCCCCCGGGTGATTACACCCTCACGGTCACTGCGCCTGGTTTCCGACCCTCAAGGCGTGCGAACCTTGCCCTCGAAGTGGGCCGCCTCCCCAATGTTGATATCCAGTTGGAAGTCGGCACTGCATCGGAGGTAATCGAAGTTTCCGGCGCGGCACCGATCGTGGACCTGACGCAAAGCAAAGTGGCGGTCACGGTCGACCACGATCAAATCGATAACATGCCTAAGGGTCGCTCGTTCCAATCCCTGATCCCGTTCGCCCCAGGTGCCCGCCAGGAGCCTCTTCAGGGCGCAAGGGGTAATCGCACCAATGGTTTTCAGATTGACGGGGCCAGCGATGGGGAAAACGTCTACTTGATTGATGGCATTAACACCACCGACGTCAACGTTGGTGGTGTTGGCAAGAACTTTCAGTCAGACTTCATCCAGGAAGTCCAGATCAAGTCGAGCAGCTTCGAGGCCGAGTACGGCGGCGCCTTGGGCGGCGTCGTCAATGCTGTAGCCAAGCGCGGATCGAACGCCTGGCACGGCGAGTTCAAAACCTATTTCTCGTTAGCCAGCCTGGATGCAAATGATCCCTGCGCCAGTGGCTTTACTAACGCCGTTGACGATGCCCTCCACCGGGTTTGCGGTCAGCGGCTCAACCCCTCGCTGCCCAGCCTAAGCACCAGTAGCCGTCTGGATGGCACGCCCGAATACTACAAGTTCAAGAAAGACGACCGTAGCATCATCGAGCCCGGCTACGAGGTTGGGGGCCCACTCTTCAGTGACCGGCTGTGGTTGTTCAGCAGCTATATTCCGCTGATTGACACCACGAACCGGACCACAACTTTCACGGGCCGCAATCCCGGTCCGCGCCGGCTGACCCAGAGTTTCGTCCAACACAATATGTACAACCGGTTGGACTTTCGCGCCTTTAACTCGTTGCGCCTGTTCACCGGCTGGAACTATGCCTACTCGCGGCTCACGGGGCAGTTGGGCGTGGCGGACAGCGTGACGGGCCAGGCGAATCCCGGCGCAACCACCGATCCGAGCACCTTCCGTTCGGATAATGGCCGGGTCAGCCCGCTTTCCGTGCTCAGCTTCGGCGGCGATTGGACTCCGACCAGTAAGCTGGTGGTGACCTCGCGCTACGGGTACTTCTTCAGCAATAACGAAGACCGGGGAAAGCCCCAAGGCACCCGCTATATTTATGATACGACGGTCAACGCCTCCAGCCAGGATTTGACCAAAACACTCTTTCCAGCTTCCACCCCCTTTAACATCAGCGGGTTTTCCACCATTCCCAATAATTTTGGTACCCATTTCGATGCATTCAAGCGGAAGAGCTTTAGCGGCGATGCGTCGTACTACGTGGGGCATGCGTTGGGCAGCCACACCTTCAAGGGCGGCTACTTCTGGACCGCCCAGAACAACTCGGTACTTGTCACAGCGAATGGCAACGTCGTCGATCTCTCCTGGGGGACGAGCTATACTCCTCTCACCAGCACCACGGCCTGTGACGCAATTATCGCCCAGAACATAGCTGCCTTCGGCCCCACGAACGGAAACTTCTGCGGCGGCCGATACGGCTTCTTTTTCACGGGCAGTCAGACGGTGTCCAACACAGGCAAGACCAGTCAGACAGCCCATGCCCTATTTCTCCAGGATAACTGGACCGTCGGCCACGGCCTGACTCTCAACCTCGGGATTCGCTTTGATAAGGAAACTCTGCCTCCTTACGATCCGGTGCGCTTCCCCACGGTTAAGTTCGGTTGGGGTGACAAGATTGCTCCTCGCATCGGAGGTGCCTACGATCTGCTGCACAATGGCAAAGTCAAAGTCTATGCCAGCTACGGCAAGTTTTTTGACATCATGAAGATGAATCTGGCGCGTGGCTCCTTCGGGTCAGACTACTGGCACGACTGCGTGTATGCGCTGGACACCACCGATTACACAACTATCACACCTACCCTAAACGTCGGTGCCGGCTGTCCGCCTTCCGGTCAGGCGCCGGGCGTGACTGGCCGCTTCATAGAAAACGTGGACTTCCGCGCTACTAAAGCGGACCCACGCGACCCGGCCATCGATACGAGAATGAAGCCCATGGCCCAGCACGAATTCGTTGCAGGCGTGGATTGGGCCATTAACCCACGCTGGGGCTTGGAAACTCGGTACTCGCGCAAGCGCCTCGACCACGCCATCGAGGACATGGCGATCACCGACAATCTGGGCTTCTACATCGGCAACCCGGGGTCCCCGTTTGCAGACGTCCTGCACCGCCCGGTCGTCATCCCCGATGACGCGGGGAATAACTATCTGACCACGGTACCGTTCTGCGCAGAGTGCCCGGGCGTGGTAAGGGCCATCCGGCGCTACGATGGTGCGGAGTTCCGCCTGACACACCGCGGCACCAAGTGGTTCGGGTTTGTCAGTTATGGCTACAGCAAGCTAACAGGCAACTACCCCGGCTTGACCAACAGCGACCCGACCGATGGGAATGGCGGTCGTCACAACCCTAACAACACCCGTTTGTTCGACATTCCCACGATGACGTACTTACCCAACGGGAAGATCGACGATGGTCCTCTGTCTACGGACCGTCCGAACACCGCCAAGGCGGCCGGCTTCTATCGCTTGAAGTGGCTGGGAATGGAAACCGGGTTTGGCCTGATCCAGTCGGCATTTCAGGGCACACCGATTAACACCTGCTTGCCGGTTGTGGGTACGTCCTCTGCCTGCCAGTGGGCCGAAGGTCGCGACAACTTTGTCAGGTTTCAGCGCGACCCGGCAACCGGTGACTTCGTGGCGGCTGGCGTAGCGCACAATGACCGTACACCTCCGTACTTCCAGACCGATTTCACGGTGCGTCATGAGTTCCGGGTAAGTAAGACGCAAGAGCGCTATCGGCTGGTGTTTGAGGCCAATGCCTACAACCTGTTCAATCAGCATGCCGCTGTGGCCTATAACGAAAACGTAAACGGGTCCGGCAGTCAACTAATCAGTCCGACTCGGGTGAAGCGATTCAGTGGAGACCCGGGGACAGACTGGGGCATCGTGATGAACAGCTATAGCTATGTCGATGCACTAAACGGCAAAGGAGCATTTGCCGGGATACAAAAGCCGATGACGCTGGCTAGTCGTTATGGCCTGCCGACTGTCTTCCAGACGGCACGCCAGTTCCGGCTTGCTGTCCGATTCACGTTCTAAGTCGAATTCGACTTTGTTGTGCTGGGCCGGCCGAGACGGACTGTTGCGAAGCACTACGCGGCTTGAAGAAAGTGATGAGAAGATGCCCTCGCGAGAGTGGGGGCATTTTCTTAAGGCCGTATATCCGAGGCGAAGGGCGGGAACAAACGACGAGGTTTGCCGTGGCCTTGGACAGGACGAAGGCGCCCAACGACTCTCCCGCAAAGATCGTGCTCGGCACTATGCCGGGAAACCGGAAATCCGTGGTGCTTGCGCGCTGAAAGCGCAATGTACCGTTTCGTAACACACTGGAGAGAGGCCGGCCTCTTCTTTTGTTGTTCTGGAAGCAGGTTAGCTTCTCGGCCGACCGTGTTAGCATTTGTTTCTGGGTTTCTGGGTTTCTGTCTCATTTCTAGGCTTGCCTATGTATCGCAAGCTGCAAACCGCTGTCGTTCTTCTCGCCGTGGCTGGCGCATGCGGCGCCCAATCCCAAAGAGACCGGTGGGACGCTCCGAGAATCGTCCCTCTGCATCTGATTGTCACCATTGATGGCGACATGGAAAAAGCCAGTAATGTGACGGTTGAGCTGATGGACGCGGTCGGTTCCAGTAGCGCTATGGATCGTAAGCTCACGGACAATGATGGCGTCGTGATTTTCCAGGCCCTTTCCGGCCTGCACCGCATTCGCATTACTGGACCGTATATCGAACCCTACGAGGGTGAACTGGAAATTGTGCGCAACGAGGCGTCCCACGTGGAACGCATCCGGGTTCGTCACAAGGAAGGCGAGCGGCAGCCAAGCGAGTCTCCGAGGGGTGGGACTGTTGCCGCGGTGCGGTTAAACGTTCCTGCCTCTGCTCGCAAAGCCTACGATAAGGGAAGCGAGGCGATGCGTCAGCAGCGCTGGCACGAGAGCCGCACGCTGCTTGAAACCGCCATCCGGGAATACCCGCAATACGACATGGCTTACCTCAACCTGGGAGTGGTGCAAATACAGTTGAATGAGGTCGAAGCCGCACGGCAATCATTTTCCAAGGCCATCGAGCTCAACCCTGAATTTGCCGCGGCGCATCGTAGTCTGGCTCGCATTCTGCTCGCAGAACACAAGAACAGCGAGGCGCTGCAATCCTTGAAGCGGTCACTTGCAACCGAGCCGGACAACCCCTGGGCACTTTTCAACGCGGCCTATCTTGAGTTGCAGGGCCATTCTTTCGAGGATGCTCTTGCCGATGCGCTCAAGTTGCATGCCTTGCCGCATGAGGGGATGGCCAACACCCACATGGTTTCAGGTTATGCCGCGGAGGCGTTGGGCCGTCGGGATCTGGCCGTGAAGGAATTCCGTCTCTATCTCAAGGAAGACCCCGGGGGACCTAACGTGAGACGGGTACAGGAGATATTGTCGCGCCTCTCAGAACCGAAGAAGCAGTGATTCCTGTTTCCGGGTTCGGTTCCCGGAAATCCTGCAACTTGCGCGCAGAGTGCGTTCTCTCGCCGGGTAGTTCTTATCGGTTCAATTTTTTATATCCACCCGAACCGCTCGGCCTGACTTCATCACCTGGTTGGAGTTGCCCACCAGACATCTCTCCGGTCGCCGTCGATCATGATGACTTATTCGAACTGCTCCCTTCGAGGATGGCGGCCGACTCTTTGCGAATCCGCTGCGGATAGCGTTCCAGCAGCTCCCATTTTCCCTTCAGCCAGGCTTCGATCTCCGCCAACTCCTGATGTGCGCGGCTGATCTCGGTCTTGACCGTCTCCGGCGCGGGCCCGCCCACCACCCTGCGCACACGCACAAAGTTCTCGGCATCCAGGGCGCGCAGCAGTTCTCCCGGAGGCGTGCGCAGGGAGTGTCCGATGGTCTCGGGCGCCAGCCGCTCGACCTCGTCCACCAGGCGCTGCGCCTGGTACGTCGGGCCGACGGCCTTGACTGCCTCGGAAACCAGCCTGTGGGCGGCGCGGAAGCTCAGACCTTCCTGGCGGACCAGGGTGTCGGCAAGCTCGGTGACCGTGAGGAAGCTGTCATTGGCGGCCTGGCGCAGGCGCTCCACCCGCACATCGCACTGCCCCATGAGTCCGGCGAACAGGCGCAGAGCCCGCTCGGCGTCGGCGAACATGGAGAAAGCTAGGGGCTGCAAGTCGTCTTCGCTGTCCACGATGTCGCCGAAGGGCGTGTTGTGGGCGCAGGTGAGGATGGCCTGCGCTTGGCCCAGCGCCTTGCTGGCCAGGATGCGGGTGTGCTCCAGGGAAACTGGGTTGCGTTTTTGCGGCATGATGCTGCTGAATTGCACGAAGGGATCGCGCAGCCGCAGGAAGCCGAACTCCTTGGTGCACCACTGCAGCAGGTCCTGCACCAGCTTGCCCAGGTTGACCATGGCCACGGCCGCCGCGGAAGCTGCTTCCGCCAGATAGTCGATGGCGGCAATGGCGCCGTAGGAATTGATCTGCAGCCCCTCAAAGCCAAGCAGGCGCGCAGTCGATTCACGGTCAATGGGGAAACCGGTTGTGGTGATGGCGCAGGCGCCCAGGGGATTGCGATTCACCGTGGCGAAGGCGGCACGCAGGCGCTGGGCGTCGCGCTCGAAAATCTCCACCGCCGCCATCAGGTAGTGCGCCAGGGTGGTCGGCTGGGCCGGCTGGGTGTGAGTGTAGGCGGGCATCACAGTTTCCAGATTGGCCTCGGCTAGAACCAGCAATTGCCCGCGCAGGTTGCACACGGCTTCGACTATTTTCAATACCTCGCGCCGCAGGCCCATGCGATAGAGAGTGAGGTCAATGTCATTGCGGCTGCGCGCCGTGTGCATCTTGCCGGCGGTCTCGGCATCGATCTGCTTGGCCAGTTGCTCCTCTATATAGAAGAAGAGGTCTTCGCAACGGCCGTCATAGACAGCGGCAGTGATGGCGCGACGGTCCAGCGCGTCCAGCGCCTCGAGGCACTTCTTGGCATCGGCGGCGGGGAGAATCCCCTGGTGTGTCAGCATCAGGGTGTGCGCGTAGTGGATCTCCAACAGGGATTCCAGGAAATATTTCTTGGCGTCCTCGAAGTTCACCATCAACACGGTCTCCGCGTACACCGGGGCTGGGAAGCGCTCGTTGACGGGCTTGGTCTCACTCTTGGGCTTGGTCGTCTGGCTCATGGGAATGCCGGTGGAAGCGTACCGCGGGGCCCGCTTCCACCTCAAATTATCGGTTACACAAAAGCCTCAGCAGAACTTCCCGTGGATCTTCGAGCTGAGGGGAAAGCCTTACCACCGCAGCCCCACGCCGAACTGCACGATCCTGCCTTCCAGCACCGTGCTGGTCGGAACCAAAGTGGGGGGCTTGGTGATCGATCCCACCAGGCCTTTTGTGGGGTCGTTATTCACCGTTGCTGTGGCGTTGATGGAAGTGACGTTGGGATGATTAAAGAGGTTGTTGGCCTCCACGATGAACTGCGGCGTTACTCGCTCCCACACCCGGGCGATGGTACGGGTGTAGCGCAGATCCACTTGATAGATGTTGGGAGTGCGTGCCGTATTGCGCCCCACGAACAGCGGCCGCGTTACCGAGCTGGTGGTGGAATCACCGTTTAGGGTGGTATTGGCGACGATGTTCTGGGCGTCGCCGGAGGAGAAGTTGCCCAGGATGGCGAACATATTGTCGCTGAGCAGCTTCGTAATGACGCGATTCTTCAGCTTCACCTGTGGTTCGAGCACGGCGCTGAGGGTGAACGCCTGCGGCCGGTCCACGCTGCTGTTGCCATGGTCGCGCACCCGGTTGGTGGTGTCCTCGATGGGCAGGTTCTGCTCGAAGCTGTTGGCTTCGGGCGCGTCGCTGAGGGTATGGGAGAAGGTGTAGGAGGCGTTCACCTCGAGGCCGCGCAAGAGGCGGTGCTGCCAGGTCAACAGCAGGGCGTTATAACTGGAGTTAGCGCCCGTGTCCTGCAAGGTAATGTTGTTGAACTGTGGATAGAGCCGGGTGGCGGCGAAGACAGGCCGCCCATCAGCCAGGAAGCTGGCGGGATTGATGAGGTTCATGTTGCGCAGGAAGACCAGGTGGCGTCCCCCGGTCGTTACGTAGCCCATCGAGACAACGTCATTGCGGCTCAGCTCGCGGGAGATCTGCAGGCTGGCGTTTACGCTGGAGGCGTTCTTGTAGGTCGGGGCGAGCGTGGTCACGTCTTGCGCCGCCGGCGCGAGGCTCACGATTGCCGGAAAAGCAGGCGCGCCGATCGGCGGAGTGCAGCGCGGCACGCCCTTGCACCCGCTGATGGAAGCGTTACGAATCCGGTTCGACCCGTCCAGGTTCAAGCTATTGAACCAGATGTTGGTGGGGGGCGCGTCGAAGAAGATGCCGCCAGAGGCCCGCAACACGGTCTTGTCGCTGATGCGGTAGGAGAATCCGACTCGCGGCGCCACGTTGCCGTTGGGCGTGGCGAACTTGCGCGAGAAGATGAAGGGCGCGTTGGGATTGGCGTCGGGCGGCTGGTAGCGGTCATAGCGCAGGCCGTAGATCACCAGCAGGTCAGACGTTGCCTGCCAGCTGTCCTGCAGATAGAAGCCCCAGAATAGCGACCGGTAGTCGAGCCCGGTGGGGTCGGACTGGGTGCTGAAGGAGGTGTAGGCATAGCGGTTCGCACCTGACTGGGCTGCCTGGTAAGCAGCAACACTGGGGAAGGTGTATTGGTTGAAGCTGACGAAACGCTGCAGGTCAATGATGTCGGAAAGGCTGAAACCGCCTTTGAACGTGTGCCTGCCGCGGATCCAGGTGAGGTTCTGGTTGGCGTTGGGAATCTTCTCCGCGAAGCGGTCGCCGGCGGCGTTGGTCCCGTTGAAGGCGGCGACGCCGGAAACCACGATCACCGGCCCGGGGCCGGTCAAGGCGCCGGGGAAGTGCGTATTCTGCCGATAGGGCCACGAAAAGCGAAACTCGTTCAGCAGGTTCTGCGAGATGGTGCTGACCCATTGCATGCCGATCACGTGGGCGCGGTCGCGGAAATCGCTCCAGGCGTCCAGGGCGCTGAGGCCGGCGCTGATCCCGCTACTACTGGTGTTTACTGGGAACTGGTTGCGGAAGTAGTTGTAGCGCAGGAAGACCTGGTTGCCGGGGGTGAGGTTCCAGTCCACGCGCGCATTGAGAAACTGCCCGTGCAGGACCCCTGGGCTGCTGCCTCCTGCTATGTTGCTGGGAATGCCCAGTCCACCCGCATTTGCCGGCAGGATGGTGATGGGCGTCGGCACGCCCCGGGTCAGGTGCTCATAGGCACCGAAGACGAACAGCTTATCCTTGATGATGGGAGCACCGGCATTCGTGGCAAAGTCCTGGAGCTTCAGCTCGGGCTTTTTGGCGGTGGGTGACAGCAGGATCGGGCGCGCCGTGGCGTCCACGGAACGCCGGATCCAGGTGAAGATGCCGTGGAAGATATTGCTGCCCGAATTTGTGATCACGTTGTAAATGTTGCCCGAAGTGCCGCCGAACTCCGGGGCGAAGCTGTTGGCCACGGTCTCGACTTCCTTCACGTAGGTCTCCGAGATGGGAAAGAGGCGGAGGCCGTAGCGGTCAGTCTGCGTGTCCACCATGCCGTCCATCTGGTAGTTGATGCGGTCCATCAGGCCATTGGTGTTGATGGTTCGCGGAATGCCCAGCTCCGGGTTGGGGTGACCGCTCACCCCCGGCTGGAAGAGGATGAAGTTATAAGGGTTGCGCGAGCTCAGTGGCAGGTTAAGGATTTCGCGCTCGTCAATCGTACGCCCCAAGTTGACACGCGCCGGCTCGACGATCGGTGCCCCGCCCTCGACTTCGACCGATTCGGTAACTGCGCCCAGCTTCAACTGGGCGTCTATCACAGCTTCTGTCCCCGCCGACAGCACGATGTCCGCGTGCTGCAAGACCGCGAAGCCCTCCTTCTTTACGTTCACCCAGTAAGTCCCCAGAGCAAGGTTGGCGAAGACATAGTAGCCCTCGGGCCCGGTATTGAGGGAACGCGAGACGCCGCGGGCCGGCTGGCTGATGGTGACGGTGGCGTCGGCCACGCCCGCACCCGTGGGGTCAGTCACTCGTCCCCGGATGGTGGCATTGATGGCCTGCGACTGAGCCCACACCGTCACCGGAGCCATCGCCAGGACCAAAAGCAAGAGTGTGCGGAGGAAAAAATGAATCCCGAAGATCAGCGCTCGACTTTCGGGCACGGATATCACAGGCTTGCCTACGGAACGTGTCATCGACTTCACTCCTCGGTCGAGAGATTGTGTGCAATGAACGCTCTAAACGAGAGTCTCTATTTTCAGTCCTCGGGCACACGAAATTTTACTCTCCTTTACTTTTCCTCGGGCCGATCTCGCACTGTTTTCTATTGCAACACAATTGTGAAATGCGTGACCCATTCATCACCGAGTCATGGGTAGTTCAAGTGCGCGCGCGGTCCGCCGAACGTGAGTCCAGTCTCGACTGTTCGTGCAGACTCGTGACGAGCATTACCACGTCAGATAGACCCCATGCCAGCGCTTTTCTTGAGTCGCAGGCGGACATTCTGCTGAAGCCATCGTTCAAAGTGGACGCAGTGGAAGAACAGGAAAAAACTGACGAAGGCGGCACTGCTTCAGCTATGTTTCGGACCTGAATCAGTTTTCGATCCCTGCACAAAAATAGAGTTCCTTTAGACATGGGATGCTAAGGCTCCGCCCAAGTCATCGTCGTTGTCAGCCGGGCCTGGACACTTCTCTTCCTGTCGGGTGTGGCACACACATCTTGACGCAAGGGGCTTTCATAATTGGATTCGGCGGGCACACGCCTACCCAGTCGTAGCCCTTTGGGCAGCTACCGTTACGCACAGGGTCACATCCTTGTATGCCATAGCGCTTCACGGGCTTGCAGCCACTCTGCGGCAGGGATTGTGCCAAACAGAGGTAAACACAGCCAACCACGAGCAGCAAAAATCTGGGCATAGCACTTGCCTCCAACCACAGAACGAGTCTCACACTGCTTCTTGCGAAGCAATCGCTCGTCTTTTGCTGACTGGGGCTAGGCGTCTGGCACGGGTTGCAGGAGTGAGGCGGCCCCTATTTCAACCCCGGTGACGGGAAATACGCGGTGAATCTTCTGCATGATTTTCCCTGCCCACCGCACCGATGCAATTAAGCGATTACTACCAGGAATGCCATCCCTTTGCATCCCGTTCCCAGATGGAACCGACCTGGAGTATGCTGCGCATTCAGCATGAAAGCTTCTACGGAAAGCACTCTAAGGGCGACTGGCGTCGCAACCGCAGTAGGCACCGGGGCATGGCTTTTTGGCTTCGCACAAAGAATTTGGCCCGCCCATCCGCTACTTGCGGTGCTTCTGCTTTCTGTTGCCGCCACTGTGATCGTCAAACTGTGGCCTACGACTAAGTCAGATTTGTAGTGTGGACCAACACTTTTGACCTAGGCCTGCGCCGCGCGCTTGCCAACTACAAATTGGGGCCTGCTGAATCCCCGATTCGAAATCTTGAAGCAACCCGCATGTTTAAATCCGGACAGGCGGGCCATTCAGGTAAGTCCTTTGGGGAGGTTCATTGGGAAGCACAAAATCGAACAGATTCGGGCCCAGATCATAGCCGATGGGTTGGGCCTTCTTTATTAACTGCTAAAATGCGCGCGGAGGCATGTGCGAAGGACGGGTGCATCGTACACCCGGGTCAAGGTTAGCTCTGCCCGTGCGGTCTTAGGATACGCAGGCCGAGACAGCCTATTTAGCCAGAATGTGAATCCGGGACGATCCGATTCCCGGAACGATCAGGTAACGACGCTCCATATGCGGGTGCGGGATTTTGCGGGCAGAGGCAGGCGCTGCACGCGTTCCAGCCGAAGTGATGCAACTCGTTATCGTTGTTGGGAAAGTGTGGGCGCTCCCAAGCTTGCTTTTTCCTTCGCAATCTCTCTACAGGGTTCCCAAAAATGCTGATAGATCGTCCTTGTCCCTGTCCGAGAGATGCAAGTTGAAACGCGTGTCGTAGAAATTCACGACATCCGTGAGCGTGTTTGCCGAGCCATTATGGAAAAAGGGTGCGCGCCCCGCCAAGCCACGAAGAATCGGGCCTTTGATCTTGCCGACGTGATCGAACCTGCCATCGATCAGCGCCTGGCCAAGGTCGGTCGTTGTTTTGCATTCGTTTGTGGGTAGACCTGTGCTCATGTCTTTTCGGCACACGGTGATCTCCGGCAGATAACTCATGTCCAGGCCTCCCAGGTTGATGGAGCGGTCGGTCGGGTTGGGGTCGCCGGTCCCGATGTTCAACGGTGCAGGGAAGGAATGATTGCCCACACCCGGCGTGTCGTGGCACGTTCCGCAAGTCCCCAGAAGCGTCGGAATGCCGCCTGCAACCAGTCCACCGGTGGCCAAGTCGTCGTTGATTCCGGCCACGCCGCTGATGGGAATTTCGAGTGTGTTGAAGAGTTGCTCGCCGCGAGCAATCGAGGCCCGCGCGGTACTCTCAACGTGGTCGCCAAATTGCGCCCACCTGTCGTAGAGGTTGAAAATGTTGGATGTAAACTGTCCATCCCCGGGGATCTCCAGCCCACCCGGCTGCTCGAAAGCGGGAAGCAAACGGTGGACGCTGGAGTTTATGCTAATGAAGAACGGCTGAGCGGAAAGTGACGCGGGCCCGCCCCGTGCGCCATTCACGTTGAGCAAGCCCGCCTGGAAGTCGAATACCTGCGCCGTAAACAGTTTCGTTTCGAAGTCCACGATCTGTTTTTGTTCCTCAAGCGTTGGCCGCGTTCCGTCGCCTTGCGCGTGGCCGACGGTCGCGTCTAACGATTGATGCGCCAGATCGTTGAGCAGCGAAGCCGGATAGTTGTTGTAAACGATTTTGGTCGTGCCGGTGGCCGGGGAAGATTCCCGGCCATCGAACATGACCGCGCTTAGGAAAGGGAGGTTCGTAGTCGGCAGCGGCCGCCGGTACACCGAGATGACATCAGTCGCGTTACAGCCGTACTGGTTGTAGACGCTCATCACTTGGTAGTCCGCCTTGGGAGGAACCGTGATTTCAACACGGATCAGACCTCGGCTGAGAAGCAGGCTGTAAGCCCGGCGCCGTTGTTCGAGTGTCGAAGCGTCCGCGGTCGGGCAGTCTGCGCCGTCCACCGGACGAAAGATGGGGTCTGTACCTTGCGTGCTCTCAAAGCGCGCCTGGATATGCGGCGGCGTGATCGACCAAGCGTCACTCGGTTGGTGACACGTGACGCAGCGGCGGCCGTTACTTCCCAAGTCCTGAAAGAAAGGATTGGTCGCCGTCGGTCCGCCCAGGTTCAGAGTGGCAAAAGCCCCGTTCGGGTCCGGGAATATCTGCAATCGCGGCACAATCCGATTAGCACTGTCCGCAATCGCAAGAAATCCTCCGGCTCCAAGAAGAACGACGGCTAGTAAGATCGCCAGGCGTTTCCTCGCAAAGGTCGTCTTGCTCCTGAACTTGCTTGTGATGCACCACATGATTTCCTCCACAGAGCCCGACAATGTACGTTTTGGATTCCGGGCACTAACGTTGTAAGCGTCTGCCTATTGGCCACCGTATGCCTGACAGGAAACGTTGGGGTGCCAATTCACGAAGGCGCCGTTCGGGTTGTCCTTCCATGCCCACACGTGAAGCGTATAGAAGGCTGGCAGGCCGAAGCGATTGGGGCTCTCGAAATAATGAAAGAGCTGTCCCATCATCTGTGGTGCCCCTTGTCCGGGATGAGCCTGGTCCCACGGGCCCGCAATGACCAGATAGTCAGCGCCGATGAGTTGCAGTTTGCCGTTTGGCAGAGGCTCGTAGATTACGATCTGAGGCCGAGTGGCATCGAGTTCGCCGCTGGCTGTCAGTGGCAGCTTGGCCACCAGGTTCATGTTTACAAAGTGAAGGCCCATTGCGCCCGCGTCGGGCCCCGTGACGCAGCCGAAGGCAAGGTGATAGTCCTCGGCCTCAGCCACCGACACATCCTTGAAGCGATCGGTTGATTCCCGAACGATCTTCAAGAGTGCGCCTTGGGCGGGAGTCAGTTGTTGGGCCCGTGCTGGAGTCACGTGCGAGTGTCCGCTTTGCGCGAGCAAGCCCGCCGGATATATGCCCACGAGCACAAAAACCATCATCGAATGTTGGAATTGTTTTGCGAGTCGTCCGATTCTCATGTCAGTAGCTCCTTTGGTGAGAAATGTGATCTGCCGATCCATGGCGCCTCACTCCTAACCGGCCTGATCTGCGCTAGAATCATTCGAATTCCCCAGGGGTTGGAGGGCGGCGCCAAGACCGCTTGCGTTCTCGGGAAGGTGCCAGCCGCGGGCATGGAATGTCTTTGAGGAGTTCTGAAGGATTTCTTGAGAAATTCTTCCAGCGAGTGCTCGATTGAAATCAAAGCATTTATACCGATTCGGCTCTTACTCGCTCGACGCCGAAGAGCGAGTCTTACTTCGCAACGGCCAGCCCGTCACCCTCCCGCCCAAGGACCTGGAGACTCTCCTCGTCCTTGTCGAGAGGGCGGGGCACATCGTCGAGAAAGAAGAGCTGCTGGACAGAGTATGGCCGGGCGTTTTCATCGAGGAAGGCAACCTCTCCCGGCGCATCTTCAACCTGCGGCAGGTGCTGGGCGATAGCGCGGACGAGCGCCCGTATATCGAGACCATCCCCAAGCGAGGCTACCGCTTCATTGCCATGCTGCAAGAGGATGCTGACGACTCAGCCGCGCCCGAGGTAGTGGATGCGCAAACTTCTGAGCGGGCGCAAACCACGGCAAGGCTCAGCCAAAAGAAGCATTTCTGGTTGTGGCTCCTGGCTTTGTCGGTGGCGCTGGCCCTAACGGCTGTTCTACTATCGCGGCATTTTTGGCCGCTGCACAGCGCTTCTCCGCAGAAGATGATGCTGGCGGTCCTCCCCTTTGAGAATTTGAGCGGTGACGCGCACGAAGATTATTTTGCCGATGGGCTCACGGAGGAGATGATTGCCCAGCTGGGCCAGCTCCAGCCTGCTAAGCTCGGAGTCATCGCGCGAACCTCAATTATGCGATACAGAGGTACCAAAGAGACAGTCGCGCAAATTGGCCGGGAACTGGGCGTACGCTATTTGCTTGAGGGGAGCGTTCGCCGCGGCGGAGAGCGCGTTCGCGTCACGGCTCAGTTGATTCAGGTGGGTGAACAGACTCACTTATGGGCCGAAACCTATGAGCGGCCGCTTACGGACGTTTTGAACATTCAGACAGAAATCGCCGAGAAAATCACTCATTCTCTTTCCATCCAATTGCTGCCGGTAGCAGCGAACTCCTCTGCAAGCTCGCATGTCAACTTCGAGAGCTACGACAGGTATCTGCTGGGGCTGCATGAGCTCGGAGAAGGCACGCGGGAGAGCGTGAACAAAGCGATTCAGTACTTTCAGGAAGGCATCGCTAAGGATCCAAAGGACGCTCGCCTCTATTCCGTTCTGGGTGAAGCCTACGAGGCGCTGAACACCTACTACAGTTCTCCGACCGAGATGATGCCGCGAGTAAAAGCCGCGGCGCTCCAAGCCCTTCAGCTAGATCCCAACCTGGCCAGCGCGCATGTTCTCCTTGGCGATGTGCACCTGCTTTTTGACTGGGATTGGCCTGCGGCAGAGGCGGAATATCGCCGGGCTCTCGAAATTAATCCGAGCCTGCCGGAAGCTCAATTGGGTTACGCTACTTACCTCGGGACTTTGGGCCGCTTCGAGGAAGCTCTGTCACGAGTACAGCAGGCCTACATTTTTGACCCGCTTGCAATAGACAGTCGCAACGACGCGCTTTGGATCTACTACTTCTCAGGCCGAATGTCGGAGACCGTACAGCAGTGTCAGAAAGCCATTGAGCTGGAACCCGCAGCTGGTCTTCCTTACGCGATGCTCGCCACGGCCTACGCCCAGATGGGAAAACGTGCCGAAGCCCTCCGGGCCGCAGAAGACGCTATTCGTTTTGCGAACAGCCCGTCAGTAATCACCACCACGGCTTCGGCACTCGCGCATGTGGGTCAGAGCGACGAGGCCAAACAGCTACTAAGCAAAGCCCTGAAACAGGCCAAGGAGCGTTATGTTTGCCGCTACATCGTCGGGGCTACTTATGCCGAGCTCGGCGAAAAGGAGCAGGCCTTGGAGTCGCTGGAGCAAGGATACCTCCAACGATCGACTTGAATGCCATGGATCGGGGTGGATCCCCGACTGAACCCCCTCCGAGACGATCCGAGATTTCAGGATCTCGTCCGCCGCATCGGAATTCCCCGGTGACTGTTCCTATAGCGCAGGCGTTCGATCATCATCGACACCAGGAAAACCACGGTTCTAGGGAAGCTCTCGTAGTGTTTGCTCCACTGTAGCGCAGAGAATCCCTCGGCAAGCACGTTTCTTTATCGAAACCGCGAATCTAGGCCGCGTAGCGCGGATTCTGGTCGTGGAGGATGCGGAATTCCAATAGAGATGATCGTACCATTACCTCCGGCTTAACGACTATCTGGGCATTGGGCGATTCGCTCAACACAACCGGGTTTGTGGGGAGTTATCGTGCAAGCGCGATGTCGAGTATCCGGTCGTTCATCCGCGTCGGTCCGGCTTTTAAGGTAGAAAGATCGGTACGTTCGATCAGGCGGCAGGCGTCATCTTTTGTCTATGATTCGTTAAAGCTGAGGAACCGGACGCATGAATAAAGCGGATGGTCAGGACACGGCAGACCGCCTCTTTGAAATTGTAGCGAACTCCCTGGACACTCAGGCGAAAACGCAAGATCTGGCGCGCCAAGCGTATCAAAGCCGCACCCAGTTCCACAGGTTGTTCCGAACCGTGGTCGAAGAAACTCCGGCAGCCATGCGACGACGGCTATTGTTGGAAAGAGCAGCATATCAACTGGGGCATGC
The DNA here is from genome assembly GCA_035272945.1 of Terriglobales bacterium. Taxonomy (GTDB): domain Bacteria; phylum Acidobacteriota; class Terriglobia; order Terriglobales; family Acidobacteriaceae; genus Gp1-AA122. Next base: position 3,370 of record DATEPX010000002.1, on the reverse strand, counting down.
CGGAATGTCGGTCACGGACGTCGCCCTGGACGCCAACTACGGTTCGTTGGAGGCGTTCACTCGCGCTTTCCGAAAGGCTTTTCGGACTTCTCCCAGCCTCTACCGGCGCATGCGTGATCCGCACTTTCATTTGCCGGCGTCCAACAAAATTCACTTTTTTGCCCCTGGTTCCTTAACAAAAGGAGGAAGAGACATGGATTTATTCGATCGTTTTGCAGGCAACGACTCCTGGCACACCCGGCGTTTGTTGGAATACGCCGGTACTTTGACAGAGGAACAATTGGATCGTCCGCTGCCCACGGTCGTAGAGCTGCTGCCTTGGCGGGAGGCGAATAAGACACTAAGGCAGCTGTTAGAAAACATTATCTTCACTAAGGAAGTCTGGACCGCAGCGCTGTCGGGAGCCGATATGGATATGAACGGCCCTCCCAAATCGCAGCGCTCCCCGCAAGCGCTGTTGCAAAGGCTCGAAAAGACCGATGCTGAACTGCATCGTATTTTCGGCGAGATCCGAAACCGCTCCGCCTGGGATGATACGTTCGTCGACGCCCTGTGCGAACCGGCTGAGACCTTCACGTTCGGCGGCGTCTTCGCCCATATCATGACATTCAACGCGCATCGCCGATTGATGGCCTTGGACGCTCTTCGCCAACTCGGCGTCCAAACCGCAGGTTTCGGCGATCCCATGGAGTATGAGGAAAGTGTGGCACCCTGGAACCAGCAGGTAGCTCCCAAAAGGCCATGAGAGGCGGACTTCTGGCTCAATCTCGGCAGCCACGCTGAGGTAAACGAACTCTTCAGAGAGTAGGACCGCGCACGCGAAGATCGTTTCCGAGCGCGAGAAACGACATCTTGGCTGCAAACAACGAATTCGCGCAGAGGTGAATGACAAAATTGGGATCGAGCCAGCGGAGTGATGGCTCTCTTCTCTCTCCGATTTGCCGGCCATCCTCTCACAATCTCCTGTCTGTGAAATTGCAAACGTTGAATGAGCGCATTGAGACCACCCTGCGAACTGGCACTATGAGCCTTAACAGGATGGTTAGCGTTCGCTCACCTTACCTTATGACTGTATGGCAGCTCTACTTCCCTTCTACATTCGCGAGGATGATCCTCCGGCCAAACGCGAGATTCTGCGCGCCGCCCTATAGCTTTTCAGCGACCGCGGGTTGGCTGCGACCAGCATCCGCGACATTGCCCAAGAGAGCGGCTTCACGAATCCCGCGCTCTATAAGCATTTTGCTGGTAAACAAGAGTTGGCGCTGTACCTTTTCGAAACCTGTCATGGGCGGGTTTGGACGAGCTGTGCTGCTGCCCTCGCTTCGGCGAAAGACTTCCCGCAGAAGTTGGACGCGTACGTCGGCCAATGGCTCGCGTTGTGGGATGAATACCCGCAGGTTCTGGCCTTCTTGGCCGACAGTGCGCATGTCCTCTGGCCGAAGTCGCGCGCATCAGTGCGACGGCAAACCGTGATTGGGCTAGCCATGTCGCTCGTTGCCGAGGCGCCGCCATCACGCCGCGGTGCATCGGCTGTCAATCCCAACCTTGCGGCCGCAAGCTTGCAAGGAACTCTGGCGGAACTGGCGCGCATGATTCAGGTTGGCGTAGTTGAGGCGCCGGCAAAACGCTGGCAGAAGAGCCTTGTCACTTTCTTTCTAAAGTCTTTGACCTAATTTTTTTCCCCACCAACACATTCGATGGGGGTACCTCGTGTTTGCGAGCGCCCGGGGGGGTGCGCAGCCACCGATGGGTTGACTCGAGATTGATCTACGACTTGGCAGCTACAGATGGTATTTTGGACTCAATTAAGTCATTGCACATAACCATGCAATAAGTCTAATATTGCACTTCAACGTGCAACCGTACTTGAGCCATGAAGACTAAGGCCAAAACTTATGCGGTGATCACCTGCGACATCGTCGGGTCTCGGCATATTGAGGAGTTCCGCCGTAAACGGGACCAAAAGCTACACCACATCGCTAAACTGCATATGGCTAAGAAGTGGATTTTATCCGAGTATGCCATCACAGCCTGGGATGAATTCGAGGGAATTTTGTCACAGCCGACCAACATACCGGCAGTGATTTTGGACCTTCGCAGGCACTTTTATCCCTTTGAGCTTTGGATTGGCATTGGAATTGGGCAGGTCAGCGAGCCGCACCGGAAGCCCGTCAATGTATTTGCCGGGGGTGAAGCGTTTGAGTGGGCTCGGGAGGCAATCAATCAGCTTAAGGCCAAACGGAGTAAGACCGGCATTTTGACGTCATTCGTCACCGGCAACGAAACTTTTAATTTGATTGCGAATACCATTTACCACCTGCACGATACTCTGCTACAAAGCATTTCTACCAAGCAGTGGCAAACGATCAATGTTCATATGGAGACGAACCGGCAGGACCTCACGGCGAGGAGGTTGCGGTTGAACGAATCGACCGTTTCGAGGAATTTGCGGCGCGGTTTCTGGTGGCAAATTCAGGAAACCCGGCAAGCGATGGAGCGGGTGATTGAGGCCTATTTCCCTTGATGCACAGGGGAGTGCAAGGGGGCGTGGATTGCACAGCAATATGCAACCATTCATGAAACTTTTCCTTACGGTTTTGTTGGCACATCTTTTAGGGGATTTCCCGTTTCAACCCTCGAGCATGGTGCGAGCTAAGCATCAAGGAATTCGTGCGTACCTTGGGCACGGGGCTATTCACCTTCTTATTCTCGTGTTGTGTGGGGCGGCGTTTATCAGCCTTGAGTTGGTTACTTCGCTTTGGTTTTGGATGGCCGTGTGCCTCTATATAGCCATACATCTGGGGATTGACCGCGCAAAGCAAGGACTGGTGAATACTGCAAACCTGGCAGATTCCGCTAGGGTTTTTCTTCTTGATCAAGTACTGCACGTCTGCACCATTATCGCGCTGGCATGGTTCCTGATGCGGCCCACCTGGGCAAGTTTGAGATCCCAGCTCAGTTGGTCTACAGCGACAGGAGATAGGGTTCTCGAAGCGGGAATTGTCTACGTGGCGGTTATTTTCGCAGGAGGATATCTCATCCGTTACTTAACTCGTAATCTCGCGGCTGGAGTGGAAAAGCCGGGCGAGACGGCAGAAGAGGTCAAAAATGCGGGGATGTACATTGGCTGGTTAGAACGGTTTCTAGTCGTGACCGCCATATTGGTTCAGGCTCCTTCGATGGTAGGACTGATTCTCACGGGAAAGTCAATCGCAAGATTTCCGGAGCTGAGAGAACGATTTGCGGAATATTTCCTCATCGGGACTCTCCTAAGCATTGGGCTGGCCGTGATCGGCGGGCTGGTCCTTGCGAAGCTCTGGTACGGAACAGTGTCTTTAAGGTGATCACGATCTTCTACGATTGGCGTATT
>DATEPX010000001.1:0-3649 GCA_035272945.1 Terriglobales bacterium | reverse complement strand
AGGCGTCCCACAGCTACGCTCTCGTGTCTTACCACGTCAACGGCCTTCAACAGGGCCACGAAGACGTTGCCGCAAGAATGGATCGCGACACCCAATACGCCCGGCTGGTGTTGGACTTCTCCTCGATTCCCGGCGCTGGTTCCCTTTTCAAGGTCCGTCCCAAGGCCTCTCTCCGTACCGGTGATACTTCCGAGTGCATAGGCATTGAAGAGTATTCCCCGGAAATTTTCTCTGTCGCCCGCAACGACCTTAGGGAAGGCCAGGTCTTGCGTATCGAGTTCGCTCTCGATTGGTCGAAGCTTTAGGGGCCCAGCATCGCCCCCGTTTTGAACAACTAGCAGATTCTTATACTGGAGTCATGGCCCGAGACAATGAAGGGTTTTATCTTAAACGGCGCGACATGCATTGGGAATACTTCTATGACGATTTCGGAGTTCCGCTGATCCGCCTCTATCGCCGACTAGCAGAGTTGCGACGATCTAGGGTAGCGCGCCGAGAACCGCAAGTGTTACGATCCCCCGAAGCCCGTTTGTGGCCCCTGTAACGGTGGCACTTGGGCGTCTCCCGCCATGACTGCATCGACGGTCGCAGCGAAAGAATTGCCCGCCCGAGTTCGACCGCGAGTGAAAAATCCGGCTCTGATTTCTGGGCGATGCACAGGACCCGAAGGTAGCTTAACGACGCGAAGAAAAGCGAAGACATGACACGACAGAGGTCCAGGGTTCGAGTCCCCACGCGCTCACCATACTTTCCTAACCCTTTTGCGTAACGATGTAAGATCGTAGCTGTTTTCCAGCTCGTGGTTGGCCTCTTAGGATAGTGGACTGAATGTCGAGCACCAGCCAGTCCTGGCCTTGTCACGAGCGATTCGGTCCCCGGTCTTAGAGGTTGATCGAACATGCCGAGAAATATCGTAGTCTGCTGTGACGGAACCGGGAACCAGTACGGGTCTGCAAACTCGAATGTTGTAAAGCTCTACTGGACATTATCAGCACAGGATAAGCAGATCGCCTACTATCACCCCGGTGTCGGGACGATGGGGGCAAGAAACGCTCTCACTGCCGTTGGAAAGTGGTGGACTCAGGTGCGGGGCCTGGCCTTCGGCTATGGCTTCTCTGACAACATCGCGGACGTTTATGCGTTCCTGATGAGAGAGTATAACCCCGGCGACCAAGTCTTCATCTTCGGTTTTAGTCGCGGTGCTTTTACGGCTCGCGCCCTCTGCGGGCTCTTGCATATGTGCGGGTTGCTCACGCCGGGGAACGAGGGGCTCATTCCGTATGCCCTCCGACTGTACAAGCGAAACGATGCCAACAAGTTCGAGGTTGCTGCCGGTTTCAGAACAACGTTCAGTATTCCCTGCAAACCACATTTTCTGGGATTGTGGGACACGGTCAGCTCGGTTGGATGGATTCTCGATCCCATTCAGACGAAAGGCGGGCACTTACCCTATACCGCGACGCTGCCTGATGTTCCTGTCGTGCGGCACGCGGTATCAATTGATGAGCGCCGCGCATTTTTCCGTCAGAACCTGATCCATGAACCCGCGGCTGCAAATCAGAATGTAAAACAGGTGTGGTTCGCGGGCGTTCACTCCGATGTCGGTGGCAGTTATTCCGAAGCTGAGAGCGGCCTGTCAAAAATCGCACTCCGATGGATGTTGTGCGAGGCGCAATCCGCCGGATTGGGGCTCGATCCACAGAAGGTGATTGATGTGTTGGGCGGGAAATTTCCGTACGTCCCGCCCAACCCAATGGCGACGCTGCACAAATCGCTGCGTGGCTTCTGGTGGCTGGGGGAAGTCTGGCCGAAGCTTTATCACTATCCCGTTCCCGTGCCGGGGCAAGCGACGCCAAAGTGGAAGAGCCGTATTAGGCTCAACTTCGCGTGCCCGAGGTTAATTCAAAACGGCGTTCATATCCACCAGAGCGTTCTTGACCGGATGCGCGACGAGCCGAAATACCGGCCAAAGAATCTGCCGCGACAATACTTGACGGAACAGGAAAACGCGTGCGAACTGGCGCCGCGGCCAGTGATCGAACAGCAGGCAACTGCTCTTCCAAGGCAGCCCGTACTGAAACGTCCGAGCGTGATTGCTGCGCTGGCGTTGGTCGGTTTGTTTGCCCTGTGCGCGGCAGTAACTGCAATCTTCGCCATACACAACAGCTTGGAAGTGCCAAAGATCCAAAGGCCCAGGGAAGTCGCGTGGCTGTGGCAGAACTGGACCGAAGAGCAGCGGAACCGTTATTACCATACGGCACAGGGAAGTGAGCTCTTGCCCTATGCTTGGTTTCTCGCGCTCGAGCAGCCGCGTTTCACCATCAAGGGAGCACCTCTGTTCAAGGATGACTCCTACATGCAGGGCTTCGGCTTTATTCCGGATTACACTTACGAGCAAAATCCGGACGGCCTGGCGGTTGGGTTCGCGCGCGACGATCGTTTCGTGGATCCATACACTGGGCAGAAATCTGTGGTTCTCGGTCTAACTTGCGCGGCCTGCCATACGGGCGAATTATTCTATGGCGGAAAGGCGATCCGGATCGAGGCTGGGCCGTCCTTGATCGATCTGCAGAAGTTTACTGAGGCGATCGGGCTCGCAGTCACGTGGACCTACTACGACCCTTTGCGTTTCCGCAGATTTGCAGACAGAGTGCTCGGACCGAACCACTCGCACGCCGATCAAGTTCTGTTGCGTACGGCACTTAAGTACTATCTGGATACCAGCTTCACTGAGTTCAAAGCGACACTCCATCTCTTCCCGACTCCCGAGGGTTACGGCCGCACCGACGCGCTGGCTCGGATCGGCAACTTCGTTTTTGGAACTGAGCTGAGCAATAACAAGAACCTGATGGTTGGCGATGGCCCTGTGAATTACCCGCCGATCTGGGATTCATCCTGGATGGACTGGGTGCAGTACAACGGCTCCATTCAGCAGCCGATGGGGAGAAATGTTGGCGAGGCGCTAGGCGTGCGGTCACGCATCAATCTTCTAGGTTATCCCGGAGTTCAGTTCCAAAACACCATCCGAGTCGAGAATCTCCATGAGATTGAACTTTTGCTCGGGGGCTCCGAGGCTGGGAAAGGCGTTTGGTCGCCAAAGTGGCCTGGAGATATCCTGGGGAAGATTGAACTTGAGAAGGCGGCCAAGGGCGAAAAGCTCTACAACGAACTATGCCTGCATTGCCACCAGCCGCCCATGTTTTCCGACGAGGGTCGCAAGCCAGAGCATTGGACAAGCAACACGAACAGCGGAGGAAGGCAATTCTTCAAGGTAACTATGATTCCGCTGGCTGAGATCGGGACCGATCCGAAAGAAGCGCAGAACTTTTATAACCGGACCGCCGATAGCGGACCGCTGGGAAAAGGAATCATATCTGCCCGCGACGGACTTAAGTATATTACGCAAAAGCTGATCGATCAGGCATACACCGAGCTCAGGCTGTCACCGGAACAGCGGGAAGAGTGGAATGGCTACCGGAAGAACGAACTTCTAACACCGCTGGCGTACAAGGCACGGCCCCACAACGGTATCTGGGCTACGCCTCCTTACCTTCACAACGGTTCCGTTCCCAACCTGTTTGCGTTGCTTTCGCCGGTTTCTGAGCGGCCAAAAGTTTTTTATCTGGGGAACAAGCAATACGACCCCGTC